>NZ_OY759854.1 GCF_963662805.1 uncultured Cohaesibacter sp. | reverse complement strand
GGGCGACGTCGCTTGCGATTTTGCAGTGCTCGGAGCGGGCTACACCGGCCTCTTCGCGGCGCTTCGGCTGGCCCAGAGCGGCGCAGATGTGGTGGTGATTGATGCGAAAGGCCCCGGCTGGGGCGCGTCAGGCCGCAACGGTGGTCTGGTGAGTGTGGGTGGATCCAAGGTCAGCGATGATCACATCGAGCGACGGTATGGGACGACGGACGCCAAGACCTATTTCGCTGCCGAGCGTGCCGCCGTCGATCTGGTCGAGGAGACGATTGAACATCATGGCCTCGAGATCGACCGGCATTCCAAGGGCTACTCCTTTGCGGCGCACCGTCCCTCCGCGATTGCCGAAGTAAAAGACTATGGCGAGCAGTACAAACGACGCTATGGCCTCGCGGCAGAATTCCTCGACAAGGCGGCGATGATCGAGCAGGGCCTTAACAGCCCCGATTTTCATGCGGCGGTCCATGCGCCCATCGGCTTTGCCCTCAATCCGATGAAATTCGCTCTGCAAATGACCGATGTGGTGCGAAAGGCAGGTGTCCGGATCTTCCACGACAGCCCCATCACCAAGATCCAAGCCGAGAATGGCTATAATCTTGTGAGCAAGCGCGGCGTCGTGAAAGCAAGAAAGCTGATTGTCGCGACTAATGGCTACAGCAGCGATGACCTGCCGAAGCCGCTCGCCGGGCGCTATCTTCCCGTCCAGTCGAACATTCTCGTCTCGCGCCCGTTGAGCGAGGCGGAAATCGCCGAGCAGGGTTGGCACAGTGAGCAGATGGTGGTCGATACCCGCAATCTCTTGCACTACTTCCGCCTGCTTCCGGATCGGCGCATGATGCTTGGAGTGCGCGGTTCGGTCTATGTCACGAAGTCGGCGATGGAAACGACACGGCAGAAGGCGCGTGCGGATTTCGAGCGCATGTTCCCCGCATGGCAGCATGTCGAGACGCCCTATTTCTGGTCCGGTCTCATTTGCATGACGCGTCGTCTGACGCCATTCGCCGGAGCACTTCCCGGCATGGACGGGGCCCATGCGGCACTGGCCTATCATGGCAACGGCGTTTCGATGGCCCCCTATTGCGGCACGCTCGTTGCCGATCTTGCTCTGGGCAAGGAAACCCTCCCCCATGCGGACCTGATGAAAAAGCCGATGCGCCGCTTCGAGCTTGGCCCTTGGCGGCGCTTCAGTCTTCCTCCGGCTTTTGCCTGGTATGCCTTTCGGGACAACACCGGCCTTTAGGCCGGGTGTCCTTAAGCATCATAATCAGCCCTGACATTTCATGCCGCGATCCATTTCAGAATAGATCTCGCAGCCTTCACCCTTGAGGATCACGATCTCCTCAAGGCGCACGCCGAAGCGTCCGGCAAGATAGATGCCCGGCTCGATGGAGAAGACATTGCCTTCCTCCAGCACGCGCTCCGAGGTGGCGGTGATGTAGGGCGGCTCATGAATGTCGATGCCGAGACCATGGCCGCAGCGGTGGAGGAAATACTCGCCATATCCCGCCGCAGCGATGGTGTTGCGGGCAGCAAGATCGACGTCCTGCGCCTTGGCTCCGGCCTTGGCTGCCGCAAGGGCTGCAACGACCGCATCCTCGACCACGGCGAAGACTTTCTTGAATTCGTCATCGGGCGTTCCGAAGAAACCGGTGCGGGTCATGTCGGAAGGGTAGCCATCAAGGATGCAGCCGGTATCGATCAGCACCGCCATGTTGTCGGTCAGCTTAGTGCTGCCGGAATTGTGATGAGGGTAGGCCGAATTTTCGCCAAAGCAGATGGCACAGAAGGCCATTTCCGCGCCGTTCTTTTTATAGTGGGCGGCGATCAGGTCCTCCACATCCTTCTCAGTCATGCCGACCTTCAGGCTGGCGAAGGCTTCGGCAACGGCGGCATCATTGAGCAGATGGGCGGCCTTTATGCGGCGAGACTCGTCCGCATCCTTTCGGGTGCGCAACAATCCGATGGTGTCATCGGTAAAGCGCCGTTTGGGGCTATCGAGGGCATCGAGCAGCAGCAGGGCAAAATCGGCACGCATGGTCTCGTCGAGTACGACGCTGAGGCCCGATCTCTTGGCATCGGCATCATTCAGCAGAGTATCGAGCGCCTCAGCCGGGCCTTGATCATCGCTCCAGGGATAGAAGGGCAGATCGGTCGCGGCGCGGGCCGAATCCACATTGAGTGCGGGCATCAGGAAGCCGCAGAAACTCTCAGTGACGACGAGCAGCACCGGACGCTCGTCACCGTGCGGATTGACGCCGGACAGCCAAGCCATATGGCTCGAAGGGCCGAGCACCACCAGATCGGTCGCGGTGTCGGCCATTTGCTGGCGCAGGTTTGCGAGGCGGGCCTTGGCAATGGCCGGATCAAGGGAAGCGTGGGACATGGGCGGGGACTCCAAATGCGGAAGGGTTGCCCCAGCGGACAACCCTCCCAAGTCGTATTGTTGTTGAAGCGAGAAAACACCTCGCGGGCTCTGACTGCAACAGCTTTTTTGCGTCCGTTCCCTCAAAAAGGCGCGATCAGTGATCCAGCACCAGATGATCCACGCCCACCGGTAGCAACTTGCGTTCGGGTCTGACCCAATCAAGGGCCCGAACCGGGCTCTTCAGCTCATCAGTGATGAGACCGCTGCGCTCCTTGGCAAGGGTGGGGTCGGGGATTGGCACCGCCTCGATCAGCTTTTTGGTGTAGGGATGCTGCGGGTTGCGCAGGATCTCGTCGCGCGGGCCGATCTCGACAATCTCACCGAGCAGCATCACCGCGATGCGATGGCTGACCCCGCTCCACCACCGCGATATCGTGACTGATAAAGAGATAGCTGAGGCGGAATTTCTGCTGCAATTCGAGCATCAGGTTGACCACCTGCGCCTTGATCGAGGCGTCAAGGGCGGAGACGGACTCGTCCGCAACGATGAGGCTTGGCTCCAAGGCGAGACTGCGGGCGATGCAGATGCGTTGGCGCTGACCACCGGAGAATTCATGCGGAAAGCGCAGGGCATGTTCAGGCAGGAGCCCCACAAGCTCGAGCAGTTCGCTGACGCGGCGATTGGCCTCGGAGGCCGTGCGGATGCCGTGGACGCGCATTGGCTCGGCGATGGCCGCGCCAACGGTCTTTCTGGGATTGAGGGATCCATAAGGGTCCTGAAAGATCATCTGCATGCGCCGACGCACATTGCGCAGCTCTTCTTCCTTGGCGTGGGTGATATTCTGCCCTTCGAAGATCACCTCGCCCTCGACCGGCTCGACAAGACGCAGCAGCGAGCGGCCTGTGGTCGACTTGCCGCAACCGGATTCCCCGACGAGCGCCAGCGTCTCGCCCTCGCGGATGGAGAAGGAGACATTCTCGACCGCATGGACATTGCCTACGAGGCGATTGAAGATGCCGCCATGGACCTTGAACTGGGTCGAGAGATTCTTGACCTCGAGGATTGGCACGCCGCGACGGTCTTTCTCATTGTCCGGCTCCGGCCCGGCCCCATTCTCATCTAGGGTGGGGAAGCGACGCGGGGTCTGGGACTGATTGAGGCCGCCAAGGCGTGGCACGGCCCCGAGGAGCATCTTGGTGTAATTGTGCTGGGGGTGGGCGAAGAGCGGGCCGACCTCGGCCTCCTCCACCTTGTCCCCGCGCAGCATGACCACGACCCGGTCGGAGATTTCGGCCACCACGCCCATGTCATGGGTGATGAACATCACCGCCATGCCGATCTCATCCTGCAAGGCCTTGATCAGCTCAAGGATCTGGGCCTGAATGGTGACATCGAGAGCCGTCGTCGGCTCATCCGCAATCAATAGCTTGGGCTGGCAGGCAAGAGCCATGGCGATCATCGCCCGCTGGCGCATGCCGCCCGAGAAGCTGCTGGGATATTCCTGCATCCGCTTCTTGGCGTCCGGAATGCGCACCAGATCGAACAGCCGCAGGGTTTCGGCGTCGGCTGCAGCACGGTCCATCCCGCGGTGGCGTATCAAGACTTCGGCGACCTGAAAACCGGTTCTGATGACCGGGTTGAGGCTAGTCATCGGTTCCTGGAAAATCATGCCTATCTCGCCGCCGCGCACATCACGCATCGCGGGCTCATCAAGGGTCAGAAGCTCCTTGCCGGACAGTTTGACCGAGCCTTCGATGCGGGTCATGTTTTCCTGCAACAGGCGCATGATCGACAGGGCCGTGACGGACTTGCCCGAGCCGGATTCGCCGACGATGGAGACGGTTTCGCCCTTGTCGATAGAGAAATCGAGATCGCGAACAACGGACTGCCACTTGCCATCAACAGAGAAAGAGGTGGTCAGCTTTTCGACCTGAAGAATGGTTTCGCTCATTGTTCACCTTTCAGACGCGGATCAATCGCATCACGCAGGCCGTCACCCAGAAGGTTGAGGGAGAAGACAACGACAAGGATGGCAACCGAGGGGAAAAGGGCGAGCCAGAAGCTGTCGAGAATATTCTCGAAGCCTTCCCGGATCATGCCGCCCCACGTGGCGGTCGGCGGATTGACACCAAGGCCGATGAAGGCCAGCGAGGCCTCCACGCGAATGGCGGTGGCGAGCCACAGCGACCCCATCACCAGCACTTCGGGGGCGATGTTAGGCAGGATATGCACGAACATCAGCCGCTTGTGGGAATAGCCAAGGGCGTGACCTGCCTCGACAAACTCGCGGCTCTTGATCGAGATGGTCGGCGCCCTCGCGATGCGGGCAAAGGGCGGGATGGCCGTCAGGGCGATGGCGATGACGAGGTTGGTGATCGAGGGGCCAAGCATGGCGACGACGATCAGACCGAGGATGAGGGACGGGAAGGCCAGCAGCACATCCATCACCTGCATGATGAGAATATCGGTGCGACCGCCGAAATAGCCCGAGATGAGACCGATGATCGTGCCGATGACAAGGGCGATGCCGATGGACAGGAGGCCGATGGTCAGCGAAATCCGCGCGCCCCAGAGAATACGCGAGAGAGTATCACGGCCATAGAAGTCCGTTCCCATCCAGTGAGCATCACTTGGTGGCTTGAGGCGATAGAGGATATTCTGATCGATGGGATCATAGGGCGCGATCCACGGTGCCAGAAGGGCGAGCAGGCAGACAAAGGCGAAGACACCGAGCCCGACCCACGAGGTCTTGTTGGTGTTGAAGGCTTTGTAGAGACCGCCGAGCACCGATTTGACCATCAGGCGAAAATAGGCAGAATCGCTTGGCTGGCCGACTTGAGACTTGGTTTGAGACGTCATGAGTATTTGATCCTCGGGTCAATCAGGCCATAGGTCAGGTCGGTGATCAGATTCACGAGAACCACCAGCAAGGTGTAGATCACCATCATGCCCTGCAGCATGGTGTAGTCGCGCTGGTTGAGCGCGCCAACGATCAGCTTGCCAAGACCGGGACGGTTGAAGACGATCTCGGTCAGGACCGAGTTGCCGATGAGGATGCCGAGGTAGAGCCCGACAACGGTGATGACAGGGATGAGTGCATTGCGCAGGCAGTGACGCCAGAGAATGATCGCGAAAGCCATGCCCTTGGCGCGGGCTGTGCGGACATAGTCCTGATTGAGCACTTCAAGCATCGCCGAGCGTGAGACGCGGGTGATGTAGGCGGCCATGATGAGGCCGAGGTTGATGGACGGCAGGGCCAGATCCCGCAAGCGATCAAACAGCGTGTCGCCATGGCCCGAGCTGATCACCGGGAACCATCTCAGCTGAATGGCGAACAGCAGCAGCAACAGAATGGCGGAGACGAAGGCGGGGAAGGACAGCCCCAGAAGCGAGGCGATGCGGGCAACATAATCTGGGATCTTGTTGCGGCGCACGGCAGACCAGATACCGACCGGCAGGCCGACCACGACACCGACCACGAGGGACGCCAGCGTCAGCTCGATCGTGGAGGGAAGAACCTTGAGGATTTCCTCGATAACCGGTCGCCCGGACACCATGGAGACGCCCCAGTCGCCGACGATCACGCCCTTCAGAAACTCGAAATATTGCACATACATCGGGGCATCGAGCCCCAATCGGGTCCTGAGGGCGGAAAGGGCGGCCTCGTTGGCCTGATCGCCAAGGATCGCCATGGCCGGGTCGCCCGGCAGGATGCGAACGATAAAGAACACAATGGTCAGAACGGCAAAAAGCGTTACGCAAGCGAAACCAAGCCGTTTGAGAATGAATGCTGTCATGGGTCTTCCACGCCTCCGGCCGCCACGGCCCCGCCATCAGGCGGAACCGGGCGTTTGGCGGCACTCCCTCCGCAAGGCTGCTGAAAGCGGAGCGAAGCACCGTCAGCCGTCAGGCAACCGACCGGACGGTCTTTCGCCTGACAACCGGATTGTGCATGGCCTTTACTCGGTGAAGGTTGCCATTTCGGTGATGGGCGGAGACAGGTTCAGGGAACCATGCACATCGACACCGAGGTCGAGCTTGTCATTCCAAGCCCAGAGCTGGAGGCTCTGAAGGATCGGAACGGCGCAGACCTCTTCCATGATCTTCTTCTGGGCGGTGGCCCAGAGTTCAACCTGCTTGGCGCTGTCGGTTTCGACGCGAGCAGCATCAATCTCGGCATCAGCGACATCGCAATGGGAGAAGTTGGTCACCGCAGTGGGGGTTCCGACGATGGAATCCGAGTGGAAGAACTGGGTCAGGTAGGTGTCGGCAACCGGGAAACGGGCAGCCGCATAATGGGTGACCTGGCTCATGTCCTTGCGGATCTGTTCGTGGAAGGTCGCATGCTCGACCGTCTCGATTTCAAGATTGATACCAGCATCACGCACGAGGGCCTGAACCGCCTCAATGGTTGGCAGCATGCCCGGCAGGGTGGTGTGAATGGCCTTGATGGTCACGCCATCGGGGAAACCGGCCTCAGTGAGCAGTTCCTTGGCCTTTTCGATGGAATATTCATACTTGGGCACATCACCGGTGTAGCCCAGATAGCCTTCCGGCACGGGCGACCAGGAAGCAAGGGTCACGTCCGGCCCCTTGAACTGCAAGAGCGCATCGCGGTTGACCGCATGAGCGAAGGCCTTGCGCACGAGGATGTTGTCGAGCGGCGGCATGGTCATGTTGAGATGCAGCACGCTCATCTCGCCCGGGGTCATGACGACGACCTTGGTGTCAGGCAGCTTGGAGATACGCTCAACCCAGGTCTGGTCTTGCTTGCCGTAGATCATGTCGATCTCGCCGGACTGGAAGGCCAGATCGCGAGAGGCATCGGACGGGATGTAGCGGTAGAAGATTTCCTTCAGCTTGGGTTCGCCACGGAAATACTCCGGGTTGGCAACCAGCTTGACATATTGCTGCGGCTGATATTCGGCGAACATGAAGGGTCCGGTGCCGATTGGCGAGCGCTGATATTCATCACCCAGTGCTTCGACCGCATCCTTGCAGACGATGTTGCCGCCATGATAGGGCACCAGCAGGCCAAGCAAGCTGGGGACCGGGTTCTTCAGCTTGATAGTGACTTCGAGCGGACCGGTTGCCTCAACGCTTTCGAAAGCGGAATAATCCTTGGCGAAGGCAGAGAAATCCGGGTTGGCCGAGCGTTCGAGCGAAAAGACGACATCTTCGGCATCGATTTTACCATAGTCGCCATGACACTCGACGTCATCACGCAAGGAGAAAACCCACTCGGTGCCGTCTTCATTCTTGGTCCAGCTCTTGGCAATGTCCGGCTCGATGAATTCCGGGCTGGCTTCGCCGGGCTTGATGCGAACGAGGCCGTTGAACATCCAGTAGAGCAGGCCCTTGTCGGAGGTGGTGGTGGCAACATGCGGATCGAGCTTGCCGGCATCTGCGACCCCCATGCCGACATTGAGCGTGTCCCCTGCGGCCATGGCCTGACCGGCAACCAGCATGCTGGCTAATGCAACTCCATATCTAAACTTCATGACTTTCTTCCCCTGACGGTGATGATATTGGTTGGTATTGGTGATTGGTGTTTTTGTTATTCATTTGGTTTGGAATGAGAGGCACCTGTTCTCAGAAGGTGTCCTCGAGCCTGCAATTAACGATCATTTCCGCCATGCAGGCAGTATTGGGAAGGGACAGCGCAAGGGCCGCCACTTCGGCGAAATCGTTCGGCTGGATCATGTCTTCTTGGGTGACCTTGGTCACGCCCGCAGTCAGATCCGTTGCCACGAAACTGGGGCAAATCGCTGTTGCCCGAACGCCGTGATCCCAGCCGATCCGACGCGTATTATGTGTGAAGGCAATCAGCGCGTGCTTGGTCATATTATAGGCGACATTTTCGTTTCGTACACGCTTGCCTGAAAGGGAGGCAATATTGATGACCCTGCCGGTGCCTGCGGCCTTCAGATAGGGCAAGCAGATGCGGGTCAGAAACAGCGGGCCCTTGATGTTGATGGTCCAGAGGGCGTCGAGGTCTTCCTCGTCCCCAGCTTCAATGGAAAAGGTATTGGACGTACCCGCATTGTTGATGAGGCCATCGAGCTTTCCGAACCGGGCGATTGTCGCCTCAAGCCATGCTTCGTGGCTGGCACGGTCGGCGGCCTCATAGGCGCGACAGAGCAGGCGATCTTCGGGGGCTCCAGCGAGGGCCTCTCTGAGGGCATCGACGTTTCTTGCTCCTGCGCTGACGCAGTAACCCTTGTCGAGAAGATGCTTGGCCACGGCCAGCCCAATGCCCCGGCTGGCTCCCGAAATCATGATGACGCGTCCGTCTGGTTCAAGCATCTGTCTCTCCTGTTTTCATGCGGTGTCCCTAGCCATGGAGGGTCAGGGACGCCTCGGCGCCGGTCATGGTGTCAAAACGCTCCAGCCTGAAGGCGCTGATATCAAGATCGGGCTCTCTGCCGATGAGTGTCTGAGCAGCAAGCGGGCCAGTGACCGGGCCAATGGCAAAGCCATGACCGGAAAAGCCCGCAGCGATGACAAGATTATCGATGCCCTTGGCAAAATCGATCACCGGCAGCGCATCGGGAGTCAGATCGAGTGCTCCGGCCCAGATCTTCTCGATCTCGAGATCCCGCAGCATCGGCAGAACCCTTGCCACTTTTGCGATGGTGGCTTCGATAGAGCGGACATTGGGGCGAATGCGGGCCTTGCCCTCTTCCTCGATCAGGCTTCCGGTCCAATCCTCCATGCCGCTTGTGACGCGAAAGCGGCCTGACAGTTCCTGCCGGGCCGCCATATCCGCATTGGCGACGCCAAGAACGGGCGCGAGTGTCGGGGCACAGGGGGCCGTCTGGATGACGGTAACGATCGGCTTGCGCAAGGGCAGAGCAATGCCGAGTGGGGCAAGCAGGGGATTGCTGAGAAAACCGGTGGCCAACAGAACCGACCCGGCGGCGTGTGTGGTCTTGTCGGTGACCACATCGGTCACGCGACCGTTGGCCACCACCAGGTCGGTTACACGCTCACCAAAACAGATGTCGACCCCAAGCGCTCTGGCGCGGGTGAGATAGGCCTCGGCGACCATCAGCGGGTCGGCATGGCCATCGGTAGGGCAAAAGGAAGCCGCCATCACATCTTCGGACAGGGCCGGGGCGATGGCACGGATGGCCTTGATATCATCTAGGAAGGAAAGCTCGAGCCCGATGCTGGCCTGATCCTTCACCAGTTGGCGGATGGTCTCGATTTCCGCCTCGCTGCGGGCAAGTCGCAAGTTGCCGTGCTGACGATAGCCTGTCTCCGCTCCCAGCTTCTCGTGAAGGGTGGGCCAGAGCGAAACGGCCAGTTTTGCGAGAGGCAATTCCGCCGGATGACGCCCGGACTGACGCACCCCGGCAAGGGTCCAGCCCGAGGCCAGCGCTGCTGGCCCGTAGGCATCGATGAGTTTCGTCCGCACCCCGCGCTCGGCCAATTCTACCGCCGCCGAAAGGCCTGTTATGCCTGCGCCGACAATTATGACATCCGAGGAGGAAGGGGTGCGTTCGATCATGCGGGGCCTCAGGTGAAACGAGAAGACTTGAAGGGGGAAATGTCGACCATCGGCTCCTCGCCGCAAACGATCTGCTGCACCAGCTTGCCGATGCCCGGCCCGGTGCCGAAACCATGGCCGGAGAGACCGGTCGCGATCACGAAACCATCAAGCTTTTCGGCCATTTCGACGACGGGGACCTCATCGGGCATCACGTCGATCATGCCTGCCCATGCCTCTGCGATCTCGACATCCTTGAGGGCCGGATGCAGGGACTTGGCTTCCTTCAGCACCTTGTTCATCAGACCAAGATCGGACTCTGGGTCAAGAATGCGCATTTCTTCAAACGGAGTTTTCTCATCGGATTTCCAGCGATGATGGCCAAGCGGGCCGAAGAATTGCTTGCTGACGCGCAATTTGATCAGGCCGACCCGGTCCATCATCACCGGCGCAAAGTCCTTGAAATGGCGGAAGGCTGCGGGAATGATCTGAAACTCTGCCGCGCGGCTCTTGGCAACGGTGTAGCCGCCATCCTTGCGGCGGCGTACGGAGGCGCGTTTGGCGCCAGCAGCGCCAGCAAGGAAATTCGGACTTTGGGTGGTGCGCATGGCACTGCCCTTGACCGCGAGCTGGGGGATGATGATGTCCATATTCTCAAGGAAGGTGCGGGCCCATGCGCCACCGGCCATAACGGCAAACCGGCAGCGGATCTCACCATGTTCCGTCACCACGGAACGCACCTTGCCCCCTTCGCTCTCGACGGTGCGAACGGCGCAATTCTCGATGACGGTCACGCCCTTCTTCTCAGCAAGGCGCGCAAAGGCAGGTACGGCAAGGGCAGGCTCGGCGGTGGCATCGTTGGCAGAATGCAGGCCACCGATGAAGGAATGGTCATCACGCTCGAGGATTTTACTGACTTCATCACGATCGATCAGGCGTGAGCCATGCTCGAAGCCTTCGTTGTCCTTGAGCCATTTACGGTGTTCGTCCAGCTCTTTCTCTGTCTCGGACAGATAGGAAATTCCCCGTATTCCATAGCCGATATCTTCATCGACTTCGGCGGCGAGCTGGCCCCAGAGCTTGGCGCTCTCAATCATCAGCTGAAGCTCACGATAGTCTCGCCCGGCCTTGCGGATCCACCCCCAATTGCGGGAGGATTGCTCTGCGGCGACCTTGCCCTTTTCACAAACAACGACGGACAGACCCGAATTTGCGAGGTAAATTGCCGAACAGATGCCGACAATCCCTCCACCGATGATGACCACGTCCTTTTCTGCGGGGAGTGCGTGGTCGTTTGCTGCTTCTGTCACGATGACCTCCTGAGCAATTTATGCTTGTCAGCGTGGCGGCAATCATTTTATAAGGCAAATACCATTTTTGACCATCAGTATCCATTTTTGTTATGATGAATAGTTTATCACAAAGATCGCTCGAGGCTTTCTCGGCTGTCATGCTGACGGGAAGTGTTTCCGCAGCGGCAGAAGAGCTCTGTGTTTCCCAGCCAGCGGTCAGCCGCCTGATCCGGGATCTTGAGAGCAGTCTCAACATGCAGCTGTTCACCAGACACGGCAGCAAGGTCATCGCAACGCCAGAGGCTTATGAGCTTATCAAGGAGGTCGAGCGCAGTTTCATTGGCCTGAGGCAAATCGCAGAGGCAGCCAACGAGATCCGGAATGGAAACCGCTCCACCCTGCGCATTGCCGCTGCCCCAGCCTTCGCCCAGACCGTGCTCTGCACCGTCATTTCCGAGCTTGTGCTCGAGCGTCCCGAGTTCCGTGTCGACTCCCTGTCGATGACCACCCTCAATGTTGTCCGTCAGGTCGCCATGCGCCAGTGTCAGGTGGGGTTTGGCATTCCGACCGAACACAAGCACGAGGTTGATGTGGTGATGACGGGGGACGTCCCCTTTCGCTTCATCGCGCCAGCCAATCACCCCTATGGCGAGAAGCTGATCGTGACGCTCGACGATCTGATGGACATTGATTTTGTCGCCTTCGATGAATCGACACTGACGGGGCGCACCTTCAACCGCATCTTCGCGCGGATGCGCCGACCGCCGAGCATCAAGACCCGCTCCTATCTGTCGCAGATCATTTCAGCCCTCGTCATCCGGGGTGTCGGGGCCGGGATCGTTGATGCCTTCACGGCCGAGGATCACAAGCGCATGGGGGGCATTGTCCGCCCCATCACCGTCGAGAGCCGGTTCGGCTATTCGGTTATCAAACCGCGCGGTGATCAACTCAGCCGCAATTGTCAGGCCTTGATTGATCATTTCTCGATGCATGCGGATCGGGCCAATCTGGAATAGACTATCAGCACGGGCCATCGCACCCCAACCGGACCAAAGGAAAGCACCGCATGTCGAAATGGCAATGGATCCTGATGCAATTCACCCGCCGCCTATGGGTCCGCGCCGCCCTGATCGGCATCCTCGGGGTCTGTGCCGCAATGCTTGCGTCCGTTGCAGACAGCATGCCCGAGTTCAAGGTCGGCTTTGACATCAGTGCAGATGCCATCGAAAACATTCTCTCGATCATCGCCTCAAGCATGTTGACGGTGACCACCTTCTCGCTCAGCGTGATGACGGCAGCCTTCAACACGGCCACCAGCAATGCCACACCGCGCGCCACCAAGCTGCTGATCGAGGACCAATCCTCACAGAATGCGCTCTCCTCCTTCATCGGCGCTTTTCTCTTCAGCATTGTCGGGCTCGTGGTGCTCAATGCGGGCGTCTATGGCGCCCAGGGACGGGTTGTCCTGTTTACGGTGACGATCCTTGTCATCGCACTGGTGGTGCTCTCGTTGTTGCGCTGGATCGATTATCTCACCAAGCTCGGGCGCGTCGAGGAGGCGGCAGATCAGGTGGAACATGCCACCAGAACCGCGCTTCTGACGCGGCTTTCCGAGCCGTTTCTGGGTGGCCAACCGCTCCCGGATGACGGCGCCCCCGAAAAGGCGCTCGCAATCCCGTCTGAGGTCACCGGCTATGTGCAGCATATCGACATGCAGAAGCTCTCGGCCCTTGCCGAAGAGCAGGACACCCAACTCTATCTCGCTGTCACGCCGGGTAGCTTCGTCCTTCTTGATACTGCTCTTGCCTATGTGGACTACAACGCTGGGCAACCGAATGGGGACGACATGTCCCACATCTCCGCCTCGATCTGCGATGCCATCACGATCGGCAACGAACGCAGCTATGATCAGGATCCGAGGTTCGGCTTTTGCGTACTGAGCGAAATCGCCATCCGCGCCCTGTCGCCGGGAGTCAATGATCCGGGGACCGCGATTGACATCATAGGACGCGAGGCACGCCTTCTGATGCTGTGGTCAGAGGAGGCAGGAGACGACGATGGGGACGAAGTGAGCTTTCCTTCGATCTACGTACCGCCGATCCGCATCGCAGACCTGTTTGATGATGCCTTCCATCTGATTGCACGGGACGGCGCGGGGCAGGTCGAGGTTCAGCTCAGACTGCGCAAACTTTTGAAGTCTCTCAGCGCAATCGACAATCAGGCTTTTGCCGATGCGGCCAGCGAGCAGGCCGCGCTTGCCCTTAAGCGTGCTGAGATCGCCCTCAACCTTGATGAAGACAAGGCGCGGATCAGAGCGATCTCATTCTAGTGTCGCCAACCAGCCGGTTATGACTGTCTTGTCTTTCCCAGCCCGAAATCGGCCAGTATGGCAAACAGGCTCGGCACGAGGAACAGCGACAGGATCGTCGCGGTGAAGAGACCGAAAGCCAGACTGTTGACCAGCGGGATCAGGAACTGCGCCTGGGTGCTTGTCTCGGACAGCAGCGGAAGCAGACCCGCAATGGTCGTCAGGGATGTCAGCACCACAGCGCGGAACCGCGCCTTGGCGGCTGCGCAGGAGGCCTCAATCGGATCCCGGCCTGCATCCATTTCCTCGCGGATGAAGGAGACAAGCAGGATCGAGTTGTTGACCACCACCCCGGAGAGGGTCGCGAGCCCAACGAGACTGGGGATCGACAGATCAAGCCCCATGGCCAGATGTCCGGCCACCATGCCGATGGCCCCAAGGGGAATGGCGGCAAGGACGATGATGGGCTGGATGTAGCTCTTGAACTGGAAGCTGAGCAGCAGATAGACAAAGGCAACCCCGATCAGGAAGTAGTTGAGCAGGGAATTCCCCGTCGTCGAAGCTTCCTTGCCCTGCCCGACGAAGGAAACGGAGACGCCGGGGTAGTTTTTCTTTAGCTGGGGCAGGAAGTCGCTGCGCGTCACCATCATCAGCTCGCGGGCATTGACCACATTGGCCCTGATGGCGCCCTGAACGGTCACGGTTCTCTGGCTGTCCACTCGGTTGATCCGGGCATAGCCGCGTGTTTCCACCACGTCGGCGACCGTCGAGAGCGGGATTTTCGATCCGTCCGTCGCGGTGACATAGATGTCGTTGATCCCGCCCCGACTGTTGATCGCCCCTTCGGCCAGCCGGACACGCACGTCGATGCCATAGCGTCCGGACTGGATCTCCAGCCCTGTTCCTCCCTGCACGATGGCGCGCAGCTCCTCAGACACAGACTTGGCTGTCAGACCAAGCCCGCCAGCATCGTCATGGAGGCTGACGATGAATTCGGGTTTGCCCGGACGCAGGTCATCAAGAACATCGACCACGCCTTCATAACCGTTGAGAAAGGTCTTTAGGTCATTGCCAGCCTGCTTGAGCTGGCCAAGATCATTGCCCTTCAATTGAATATCGATGGCATTGC
Organism: uncultured Cohaesibacter sp.; assembly: GCF_963662805.1. NCBI lineage: Bacteria > Pseudomonadati > Pseudomonadota > Alphaproteobacteria > Hyphomicrobiales > Cohaesibacteraceae > Cohaesibacter > uncultured Cohaesibacter sp. The sequence goes on along the minus strand of NZ_OY759854.1, from coordinate 332,093 downwards.
CCGCAACGCCGCGTTCCTTGTCGGTGAATTTCAGCGCCAGCGCGCCGGGAATGGGCCCTGTCAGCTTGCGCCAGCGGGACAGCATCTCGCGCAAGTCGCCTTGGCGTTCCCCGGCTCTCAACAGATCGGCGCTGATGGTGGCCAGATGCGGCCCTTTCTCGTTGGCATCCGCATTGACCCCATAATAAACGAGGATGTTGTTGATCAGATCCTTGTTGTCGGTCTGCAGCGGCTTGAATTCCTCATTCACCTTGTTGAGCGCGGCCACGACCTGTTGGACGCCCTGCTCGGTCTCATCCAGCGTGGTGCCTTGCGGCATCAGGATACGGGCCTGAATGGTATCGCTCTCAAGCTGGGGGAAGGACCGGAATTTCAGTGTTCCGCTCGTGAAGGACGCTGCCGACAGGATCAACAGACCGATGATCAGACCGGTTGTCAGGTAACGCCAGGATATCGCCCATGCCATGACCCGGCCAAAGACCCCGTTGCGGAAAGACTCAAAACCGCGTTCGAAGGCCTCATGAAAACGGGACTGTTTGTTGGCTCCCGCTTTCTTCAGGGAATGATGGAGGTGGGCGGGCAGAATGAAGAAGGCTTCAATGAGACTGACGGCGAGCGTGATGACCAGAATGACCGGCATCACGTTGAGAACTGCGCCAATCTTGCCTGCCATGAGGGCTAGCGGGCCGACAATGAGGATAGTGGTGAGGAACGAGGAGACCACACTTGGCATGACCTGCAAGGTGCCGTTGACGGCGGCATCGAGCTCATTCTCGCCCTTTTTCAGCCGGGTGCCGATATTCTCCGAGATGACGATGGCATCATCCATCAGCAGCCCGGCGGAGACGATGAGGCCGACCATGGTCATGGTGTTCAACGTATAGCCCAGCCCCTGCATGACAAAGATCGCACCGAGGAAGGACACGGGCAGACCCATGGCGACCCAGAAGCTGTAACGGAAGGAGAAGAACAGCCACATGGTGAGGAAGACCAGCACCAGACCTTGAATCCCGTTTTCCGTCAGGATGCGCAAGCGGTCGATGATATTGGGCGAGACATCCTGTGAGATGTCGAGGCTGACACCCGGAGGCGCCATATCCCGCTCCTTCTGGAGAATGTCGTCAATCAGCGCCTTGATCTTCAAGGTGTCCTGATTGGGCGTCTTGTTGATCTCGATAAGGGCGGCCCGCTTGTTGTTGAAGGTGACCTTGTCCTCGGCAAACTCGAAAGTCTTGGCAATGGTCGCAATATCCTTCAGCCGCAGGATGCCGCCATCCTCTGTGCTCTTGATGACGATATCGGCAAATTCGCGCGGTTTTCGACGCTGATCCGCATAACGCAGCACCAGATCGCCGCTCGCAGTTTCGAGCGTTCCGGCGGGAAGGTCGATGCTCTGATTGCTGATGGCGTTGGCCACGTCCGTGATGCTGAGCCCGAGATCACGCAGGGCCGTCTCCGAGACGCGGACATCGACGATGGGATCACCAAAGCCCTTCAAAGTCGCCTGTGCGATAGTCTTGTTGCGCAGGATCCGCGTGAGCACCTGATCGGCATAGGCGAACAGGCTCTGCTCGTCTTCTATGCCGGTGATGGCGATGGTTGAAATGGTTGCCGTGCGTTCCATTCTGGTGACCGTCGGCCGCTCGACCCGGTCGGGGAAGCCCGAGATCGCCTCGATCTCGCTCTTGATGTCATTGTAGAAGGTGTCGAAATCGCGCCCTTCATGCATGGTGACGACGGCAATCGCGAGATTCTCCCGCGCCTCGCAGGTGAGTTCCTTCTTGTCGGGAATGACTCCGAGGGCCTGCTCAACACGCAGGCAGATCGTTTCCTCCACATCCAGCGCCGTGGCACTGGGGTAATTCACCCGGACTTCGACCTCGGTGGGATCGGTGACGGGGAACGTGTCACGCTGCAATTGCGGCAGAGACAGGGCCCCGACCAGAAGGATCGCCACCATCAGCAGATTGGAGGCGGTGGGGTGCTGGGCAAAATAGCGGATCATGGCCGTCACATCCCCTTGGTCTGAGACTTGTCTTGCGGGGCGTCCTTGGGCTTGTCAGCAGGTTTGGACTTGTCTCCGCCCTTGTCACCGCTCTGATCTTCGCGCTTGGCACCGCTTTGGCCCGATGCTTCTGCCATGATGCGCTCAAGCAGATCCTTGTCAGGGCGCGGCTTCAGCAACATGCCGTCAACCGGCGCAGGCATGTCGGAGACAATGACTTTCTGCTTGGGTTCAACTCCGGATTTGAGCACGGCGACGTTGCCCTGAACATAGGCCGGTTTGACATCCAGGAACCGGAGCCGCTGTTCGTCATCGGCAATCATCACCTGCCCCTTGCGGATGGCAGACGCCGGGATCGCAATCATGCCCTTTCGGGGCGGGCCGAACAGAACCACCTCAACCGCTGTGTCGCGAACCAGTGGCGGGCGCTCACCCGGCGTTGCCTGACCATAGGGATCCTCGACCTTGAGGACGAGCCCGCGCGTGCGGGTCTTGGGATCCATGGTGGCAGTGACGCGATCAAGGCTGGCGTCCCATTCGACAAATCCCTTGGGAGTGTTGAGGCGGACCTTGGCCTCGAGCTTTTCATGCCGGTCAGACACGCCCTTGGTATCGTCGGCCAGCGTGCCGAGCGCCGCGCCGGTGGCGCCTGCCTTGCCCAGAAGCGGGCTGAGGGCACCAACCGGGAACTGCGCCACCACTTCGGCAACCGCAATCCCGTCGCCGGTGAAGAGCTCTTCGCCCTTGTTGACATATTGTCCGAGCGCGATCTCCACCGTGCCAAGACGAAGATCGAAGGGTGCCGTGATCACCGTTCGCTCGACATCAAGGGCAGCAATCTCTCGTTGTTGCCTGAGCACCTTGCGCTCGGCTTCATTCAGCTTCACGCTGCTTAGAAGATCCTGAACCTTTGCCTCGGCGGTCAACATTGCCCGCTCGGCGGTATCAACAAGTGACTGGGAGGTAGAGCCCTGTTTGAGCAAGGTCTGCTTGCGCGCCAGATCTTCCTTCAGCAGGTCGAGAGACCGCTGCTCGATCCTCAACGAGGCCTCATTGGTCCGGTCCTTGGCATCCAGCGCCTCGATCTGGGCATCAATCTGCGCCAGCCCCAACTCGTATTCCCTCGCATCGATACGCAAGAGCTCGGAGCCTTCCCGAATCAGAAGCCCGTCACGCAGCTTTTCGGCCGTCCAGACAATCGGACCGGCCACCTGCGCCACGGCTTGCCACGTTCTGGCGGGCTGCACCTTGCCATAGCCGCTGACCGATGGCCTCACCATGATCGGCTTGGCTCCAATCACCTTGACCGGCGTGGCCTTCTCCTGCTTGTCCGTTGCAGCGACCGGCGGCTTTGCGGACTTTCCGGACATGAGAAACAGAACAATCGCCAGCGCGATGGGCGGAAGGACAAGGAGTTTCTTCAGGATGCTCATGATGCCACTCTTCTTGTTGCAAGATCTGGTCGTGCGCCTCAATGGTCGGGAGGGAAGCCATCTAATACATTCTTATTTTCTAATATACTGTAGTTTATGAACCGGTAGCAAGCCTCGGTCCGTATCCGTTCACGACCAAAGGTAACCGATTGTATCCCCAAGAGAGGGGTCAAGGGGCCGACCAAACGTCGCAGTTTTGACAGGGGGGGCTACAAGTTTCCTTATGGTTTCAATGCCATTCCACCCGCGACCAAATGCCGGGCTGGGAAGAAAAATGTTGAACTTGAGAGGAATCTTTGACCATTGTCTAGTTTCGGGACGCGGTTATATTCTGTTTCCTGAACCAACACTGACACACACCTTCGCTGTCCTGCGTCATCCGGCCAACAGGATGGCATACCGGGCTCCCATGACCAAGTCGCTCAGACATGACCTGCTGGCAATCTGGATCGCGATCATCGCGTTGACCAGCCAGATGTTCTTTGGTCTGGTGCACACGACCACATTGTGGGTTGCTGCTGCGGGACCGGTGGCACAGGTCGAAACGGGCAGTGTTGCCGCAAGCTTTCTTGAAATCTGCTCGGCAGGTGGCCTCGTCACGCTTGATGGCGAGGAAGACAACGAGGCACAATTCGACCCGACCAAGTGTCCGGTCTGCTCATCGGCTGCCACGGCACCGCTTCTCGACACGACACCGCCTGTCCCGGTTCTTCTCGAAAAACCCGCAGAAATCCAGATCGTAGAGCTCGAGACCCAGTCGTCCGATCAGCGGGTCGACCGGATTGTCTTTGCGCGCGGCCCTCCGTCTCTTGCCTGACATCAGCATCTGCGACTGATCTTGCCCTCCTCCTCGCCATGAGCTGGAGCGCTTGTGCTGTCGCATATCGAGCCTGCCCGCCTCGGCCTGTCACTTCACATGCCGAACTAGCAGCAGGTGCACTGCCATGCTTTTTTCAGACAAGAGACAATGACCATGAACCGTAGAGATATCCTAACTTCGGCCGCGCTTGCGCCGGTCGCCCTTGCCCTGTCCAGCCTTGTAGCCTCAGCCAAGATGATGCCGCCCTGGGACTGGATCAAGAAGAACGGCCTGACCAACCATATGGCCAAGGATGCCAATCCACTGGACAAGGAATTCGAGAAATACCCGCGCTGCACCTACTGCGGCATGGTGCGTGAGCAGTGGAGCCACACCCGCCATCTCATCCAGTATGACGACGATTCCACCGAAGGCACCTGCTCCATTCACTGTGCGTCCCTGTCGCTTGGCCTCAACATGGACCGGATGCCGAAAAACATCTGGGTCGGAGACGCCGGATCGGATGCCGAGATCAAACCGCTGATCAAGGTGGAAGATGCCCATTATGCGATTGATCCGAAGCAACCCGGCACCATGTCCGGTTCGCGCAAGTGGGCCTATGCGGATGCGGACAAAGCGGCTTCGGTCGGCGCGGAGCGGGTTGTCGGGTTTGATGAGGCGCTTACTGCCGCCTATGGCGACATGGCCAAAAACACCCTGATGATCCGCAAACGCCGGGCGGAAAAACGCGCTCACAAGACCAAGAAAATGACAATGGGCAAGGATCAATAGTCGCGATCTGAAACCTGTCCGTTATTTCCATCCCTTTGCCATCCGGGATGGAATGATGAGGGGCGGAGCGCGGCGAAGTGAGCCTCGTCACGTTCCGCCTTCCTCATCTTGTTCGCACCTCGTTATGCGTTTGAAAGGACCAGCACCATGGCCCGTTGTTTATCCATTGAAGCACCCAGTCGCCGGACCGTCCTGTTGCTCGGCCTTGCCCTGCCGATCGTGGGTGCCTGTCACCACGCTGCCCATGCCTCCGGTCAGGACAATGAACCGTTTGGTGTGCCGCTCCCTCACGACCGCGATGCCTGTCCGGTGTGCGGCATGTTTCCTGCGCGCTATCCCGACTGGATTGCGACTGTCCTTTATCAGGACGGACATGCGGACCATTTCGATGGCGCCAAGGATCTGTTCAAATATCTGCTCGACATGAAGACCTATGCCAGCGGTCGCAAGGCCGAGGACATCCTGCGGATCGGCGTGACCGACTATTACGCCACGACGCGGATCGATGCCCGCACGGCGCTTTATGTCATCGGCTCAGATGTCCTCGGCCCCATGGGACACGAACTCGTTCCGCATCCGGATCAATTTGACGCTGACGAGTTCATGAAAGACCACAAGGGTATGCGGCTTCTGCGCTATGACGAGGTGACAATGGAGCTTTTGAAGGGGCTCGACCGTGGGGAGTTCATCCTCGAATGACCCTGCGCCCTGCTCATCTTGCCCTCGGTTCTCTTGGCTTTCTCGGCCTGCTTTTTTGTGCGAGCCTCATCCACGCTTTCCTTTCTTCATCTTCTATTGCGGCTCGCGCGGAAGAGGGACGGCAACTGGTGCGCCAGCTTGGTCTCAGTGATCTGACGCTCTTCACTGAAGCGCGATACACGCGCCATCCGTCCATGGCCGATCTGCATACGCCCTTTCAGGACCACCCCGGCTCGCTAGATCATTTCCCGAGCGGCTCGCTGATCCTGCCGCCAAAGACGCTCGCGCAGCAGGGGCAGATTGACCGAGGGAGGGAGACCCCATGACTCCCGGCTCGACCAGTCTCTTTCGTCGTCATCTCGGCCTCATCGATTTTTGCCTTGCCGCGAGCCGACGTCGCCTGTCGCGCAATCTGATCCTGCTCGGTGTCTACGCGCTGGTGATCTTCCTCCTCGCCTCGGTGATGTTCTTCTCCCATGCCATCAGGCGCGAAGCCGCCGTGCTGCTCGACGAGGCTCCGGAGATCACCGTGCAGCGGCTTGTCATGGGGCGGCACGATCTGGTGCCCATGTCCTATCTCGACCGGCTGGGCAAGATCCGTGGTGTTCAGACCATCGAGGGTCGACTCTGGGGCTATTTCTATGATCGTGGCACCGGCGCGAACTACACGCTGATGGTTCCGGCATCGGACCGGCCGGGCCTTTCGCTTGACCCCGGCCAAACCATCGTGGGGGAAGGCGTGGCTCGCCTCAAGGGGCTCGTTGAGGGTCGCTTCCTGCCCCTCACCTCACCGACGGGCAAACCGATGGTATTGCGCATCAAGGACATCCTTGATGCGCATTCCGCCCTCGTCAGCTCCGATCTGGTTCTGGTCTCTGAAGCAGACTTCCGGCGCTTTTTCGATCTGCCTGATGATGTCTACACCGATCTCGTGCTCTCTGTGCGCAACCCGCGCGAAGTCGCCACCGTCGTCGGTAAGGCATCCTACAAGCTGCCCGACGCCCGTTTCGTCACGCGGGAGGATATCCTCAAGACCTATGAGGCGATCTTTTCCTGGCGGGAAGGTCTGATGCTGGCGCTACTCGGCACCTCCCTTCTTGCCTTTGCCATCTTCGTCTTTGACAAGGCGTCCGGCCTGTCGGGCGAGGAGAAACGCGAGATCGGTATCCTCAAAGCGGTCGGGTGGGACACGGGCGATATCCTTGCGATGAAATTCTGGGAAGGAGCGCTGATGTCGCTCATGGCCTTCCTCCTCGGCACCCTTGCGGCCTATGCCCATGTCTTCTTTCTCGATGCCGGGCTACTCAAACCCGTACTGCAGGGCTGGGGCGTGCTCTATCCAACATTTTCGCTCACGCCCGCCGTCGACGGCCTGCAACTGGCGACCCTTGCCTTCTTCACCATTGTGCCCTTCACGGCGGCGACCATCGTTCCGATCTGGCGCGCCGCGATAACCGATCCCGAACAGGTGATGCGATGATCGAACTTGACGCTGTCACCAAGACTTACAATGAGGGCAAGGCGAATGAAGTCACGGCGGTGCGCTCCGTCACGCTATCCTTGCCGCTCGATGTGACCACGGTCTTTACCGGGCCGAGCGGTTCGGGCAAGACCACGCTTCTGAGCCTTATCGGTTGCCTTGCCCGTCCGAGCGCAGGACGCATTCATCTCGAGGGCGAAATGATCTCTGGCCTGCCGGAAAAGTTCATGACCGACATTCGCCGCCAGACCTTCGGATTTGTGTTCCAGCGCTTCAATCTCATTCGCGGCCTCAGCGTGTTCGACAATGTGATGGCTCCGGCTCTGCCGCTTGGCCTCTCCCACACCCTATTGAGAGATCGCGCCATGGGGTTGCTTGCCCGCCTCAGGCTTGAGCATCGGGCGCAGAGCCCATCGGAGCTGTTGTCGGGTGGGGAGGCGCAGAGGGTGGCCATTGCCCGCGCCCTGATCAATGAGCCTGCCATCTTGATCGCCGATGAGCCAACCGCCAACCTCGATACCAGCCTCAGCGAAGCCTTTCTGGCGATCATGGAAGAGCTGAAGGCCGAGGGAAAGACGATCCTGATGACCAGCCATGACCCGCGCGTCTGGCAGGCGCCACTTGTCGACCGGATCATCACCATGAAAGACGGCCTGCTTGAACCCACTTCAGAGCCAACAAGCGGTGAGCCGGAGCAGGCATGATCTTTCAAAGCACCATCCTCGCCCTGCTGCTCGCCGCCGCGCTGACATCCGCGATCCTCATTTGGGCCGCGTGGTTCGCCCTGTCTGTCCTGCGGGATTGGGATATCCGAAGCGGGCACGGTCGCCAGATCGGGCTGGAACGCAAGACCTATCTCGTCTCGACCGCCCTCGGCTTCGTGATGTTGGTCGAGTTGTTGAGCCTCATCCTCTTTGTCTATAATGCAGACCGGATGGCGGTGCTGTTTACCGGTGCCATGTGCGCGGTCGGAACCCTCAATGTCAATGTCTATGGCTTTCCTGCGCTGCTGACCAAACTCGCCGTCTTCTTCGGAGCCTTTGTCTGGCTGATCCTCAATCGAGTGGACGGCAAGGCGCGCGATTATCCGCTGACCCGGTTCAAATATGGTTTTCTCATCGCCCTCGCGCCGGTGATGCTGGCGAGTGCTGGCTTGCAACTGATGTATTTCCTCAATCTGGAAACGGAGGTGATCACCTCCTGCTGCTCACAGCTCTTCACCCCCGAAGTCTCAGGCATCGAGGCCCAGCTTTCCTCGATGGATCCGGTGCTGGCTCTCTGGATGCTCTTCGCCGGGCTTGGGGCTTTGAGCCTGATGGCAACTTTGGCCTTGAGGTGGCATCGATTGTCCGGGCTCTATGCCCTCTTGAGCCCGATCTATTTCATCGCTTCGCTGGTGGCGATCATATCGGTCGTTGCGCCCTATATTTATGCTCAGCCCCATCATCATTGCCCCTTCTGCATCCTCAAGCCCGAGTATGACTATATCGGCTATGGTCTCTATCTGAGCCTGTTCGTGGGCACCGGCTTCGGACTTGCCGCCGGGTTTCTGTCGCTGCCCATCGGAGCCATGAGAGCGAAGAGCCTTGAGACCATCCTGCCAGCAGCAATCACCCGCTCGCTCTTTCTCTCGATCGCAGCGTTTCTTGCGTTTGGCAGCTTGTGCCTTTTTGCGATCTGGCAGTCCAATCTGGTGCTGTTCCGCTGAACAGGCAGAGGTCCTTCAGGGGCTTCTTCGCTGTCCTCTATTGTGGCGTCAGGCGAACGAGTGCGCCGTTGCCCGCGTCGGTCAGCACGATGATCGAGCCATCCGTTGCATCGACGTCGACATCGCGGATGCGTCCGCTTCCCTCGATGTAGCGGGCTTCGCCGACAACACGTTCCCCATCAAGTTTCAGGCGCACCAACGCGCGACTGGCAAGGCCACCGATCAGAACGTCGCCGCGCCACTCGGGGAACAACTCGCCCTCATAGAAGACCATGCCGGATGGGGCGATGACCGGATCCCAGTAATAGACGGGCTGTTCCATGCCATCCCTCGCAGTGATGCCCTGACCAACCGGTGTGCCGGAATAATTGACACCATAGGCGATGACGGGCCAGCCGTAATTGCGGCCTGCCTTGGGCTGGTTGAGCTCGTCCCCACCCTTGGGGCCATGCTCGACCGTCCAGAGCTTGCCATCCGCATCAAGGGCCGCGGACTGAAGATTGCGATGACCGTAGGACCAGATTTCCGGCAGCCCGCCCTCGATTGACGGATTGCCCTCTGCAGGGCCGCCCATCGGATTGATCCGAACGACCTTGCCGAGCGTGGTGCTGACATCCTGCGCCAGTTGGCGAGGCTCCTCATAGGAGCGCTCGCCCGTCGTCACAAAGAGAGCGCCTTCCCTGTCGAATATCAGACGGGAGCCGAAATGATAGGTCGACCGCCATGCGGGATTTTGCTGGAAGATGACTTCGGCATTCTCTATGCGGCTTTCGTCTTCCGACAGAATGCCCGTTGCGACGGCCGTTGCGTTGGTGCCATTGCCGCGCGGCTCGGAAAAGCTCCACCAGACGCGGCGGGTTTCAGCAAAATCGTCCCGGATTGCGACATCAAGGAGGCCACCCTGACCGCGGGCGTCGACCTCTGGCAAGCCATCGATCCGCGCCGACTTGGTGCCATCACGGGCGATGATCCGCATGCTTCCGGACCGTTCGGTGACGATCCAGCGACCATCGGGCAGCTGATCCATGCCCCAGGGGTGATCCAGTCGATTGGCGATGACCTCCCGCTTCAGGGTGACACCATCCGCCAACAAAGGCGCTCTGGTCTGCCCGTCAAATGCCGGTTGCTGATCCGGAGCATTCGGTTCTCTGTCATTGAAGGACTGGGCATAGGCAGAAGTGGAGCCGGCGATCAGGCCAACGGCAAGAAGGCCAGCGTGAAAGGTCGCATTCATGTCGTGTTTTCCCCTTGGTCGGTTTGACGTTGGCGTCGTCCGGGCCTTCTTCAGCCTAACAACGCGTGTATCGTTCATAGATGGGGTTTGATCGACACAAGACCAGAGTCTGATCGGGAATAACACTTATATTGCAAATTCAACAATGCGAACCTTGCGGCCTGTCGGCCTTGCCAGAATGACGAGAGCCCCGACCATCAGGATCGGGGCTCGCCACGACAAACCATTGCGTAAAAGCTGAAGACAATAGCCCGGTGGGCCTGTTGCCCGTTTCTTGTCAGGCCGTTCGGACCTGATCGATGAACTTGTCAACCTCGGCTTTCAACAATTCCGATTGCTCGGCCAACTCTTCGGATGACGCCAGAACCTGACTGGATGCACTGCCAGCCTCCTGCGACGCCTTGTTCACGGCGTAGATATTCTCGTTGACCAACTCGGTGCCCTTGGCCGCCTGATGGATGTTACCCGAGATTTCGTTGATCGCGGCATTCTGCTCTTCCATGGCAGCGGCAATCGCTGTCGAAATTTCGTTGAGATGCTGAATGACGTGGCTGACATCCTCCATCGACGCGGTCGACTGGTTGGTCGCATTCTGGACTTCGGCGATCTGCTTTGAGATTTCCTCGGTCGCCTTTGCCGTCTGACCGGCGAGCGCCTTGACCTCCCCTGCGACCACCGCAAAGCCCTTGCCCGCTTCCCCGGCTCGCGCCGATTCAATCGTCGCATTGAGAGCCAGTAGATTGGTCTGCTCCGCGATGGTGGAGATCATCTCGACCACTTTGCCGATGCTCTGCGCCGTCTCGGAAAGGACGCTCATCTGCTGACTGGTCGAGGTCACCTTGGCCACTGCCTCGCCCGCGGAGCGTGAGGCGATTGCCACCTGCTGAGCTATTTCAGCGATCGTGCTGGTCATCTCTTCGGTCGCTGTGGCGATGGTCTGAACGCTGCTCGTTGTCTGCTGAGAGGAGGAAGCCGCCTGTGTGGCCTGCTCCAGCGTCAACTTGCTGACATCGGTCATCGAGCGTGCACTTGCATTCAGCTCGACGGAGTTGGAAGAAACAGCCTGAACGATTGAGCCAACCTGCCGCTCAAACTCGTCGGCCATCTGCATCATGAGCTTGCGCTTGTCTTCTTCGGCCTGCTTTTTCATCTCGGCCTGCTGGGCCTCGAGGCGCTTGCCCTTGATGATATTCTGCTTGAAGACCTCAACGGCTGCGGCCATCTCCCCGATCTCATCTCGACGGGTCTTGCCGGGAACTTCCGCCTCCAGGTCATCCTTTGCAAGGCGCTTCATGGATGCGGTCAAGGCGTTCACCGGCCCGGTGATACCGCGAGCGATGATATAGGCGAACAGCAAACCGGCCAGAAGCGCGGCAATTGCGATGATGACAAGGCGACTTTCAGCGTTGGACAGGCCCTCAAAGAAATTCGCCCGCATGGCAACCTCGTCCTTGTCTGCGGACTCTGCTGTCGCCGATGCCGATGCAAAAATGACGTTGGTGTTGTTTTTTAACTCGCCATCGCGAATGGCGTTGCGTGCGTTGATCACCTGCTCAAGCTCTGCGGCATATTTCTCATAGTCTGCAGCCAGCACCTTGGCTTCCTCAAGCATCTTGCGTCGGGCCGGGTTCTGAAGCGAGGCGTCCAACTCTGCAAGCGCCCCGTCGAATTTCTGCAATTCACTCTTGATCCGATCGAGCGCCGCCTTGCTGTTGTCATCTAGAAATTTCATCACATAGAGGCGGGCGAGCAAAAGATGCTCCTGCGCAGACCCGGCAAAGCTGGCGGATTCGAAGTCGCCCGCGCCAAAGGCTCCGGTCCGGATGCCTGTCAGGCTCTCGCGCAGTTTCATACCGTCCGGGCCCATCTTGTTGTAAACCAGATCATTGCGCTGATCGATGAGCTTGGAAACCTCCACAAACCCAGCTCTGTAGGCAGTCAGCGCCTCATCAATCTTTTGAAGATGGGCCACTCTTTCCGGATTCTGGATGTCGGCCTTTGCCTGATTCATGAGCTTGAGCACAAGGTCGTATTGTTCGACGAAGGCTGCCTTCTCGGCTTCTGCAGAGGTGGCGAAATAGTTGCGCTGGGCGAGCTGTGTCTTGATAACTTCCTTGCTCAGTTCGTCGACCAGGTTCGCATCAGACGACATGTCGCTGTAGTTGGTGAACTGGCTTGCCTGATCTCGGAAGGAGAAGATACTCAACAGGGACAATGCGACCAACAGCACAAGCAGTGCCATGAAACCTGCATAAATCCTGTGCCCCACCTTAAAGCGAGACACAAATTCTACTCTGCCAATTGTCAGTTGTTGACCAGACACATTCATGTTCGTTTCGTCCTACTTGGGATTGCTCGGTTCAGCTCCCGCCAAACAATGGTTAAATCTCAAGCAAAAGCCTTAACGATCATGGTTAATCAAACATTAATCACACAACCAAATCGTGCATTTTGCAGCAATTTTAGGTATTACTACCTAACTAAATTGATGTTTTACATAGTAATATACTTTTGTACTTTAATATACAGTATGTATTTAATTTAATATCGTTAGCTTTATTCTTCCTAATTTCAAAATAGTAGTATTTATAACAAACTCAATATTCAAAATTTTAAACGATCCAATCAAGATAAATTCCCACAAACCCGTAATAAAGCACTCATTTACACAAACTGAAGGCAAGTTTTCGCGACCAATAATGCGACCTGTGATTGCATATCAACCTAATCGGTCTGCTCTTTTCACTCGTGCAAAGCTCAAAAAGAGAAGCTCATCTCAACTTTCCCGCGTTTTTCTGGAGATTTGAACCACAGCCTTTTTGAGGCACATTCAAAGGCGTCAAAGTCAACGGTTTTGCGATTCGGGAGAAGATTGATATCCACACGATGCGGAGTTACAGGGCGGTGCTCACCATCGATGGAACTGGTTATGCCCTTTGCTCTTCTAGCTTGCCAAGCAGACCCTCGGCCTTGCCCGGCTTGCTCCAGAGGTATCCCTGACCGAGATCGCAGTTGAACGCACGCAGCTGGTCTGCGGCATATTTTGTTTCGATGCCTTCTGCGACGGTCTTGATGCCAAGTCCTTGCGCCATCATGATGATAGCCTTGAGGACGACGAGCTTTTTGGGATCGCCGTTCATGTCTCGTATAAAAGACTGATCGATCTTGAGCACATCAATCGGAAATCGATGGAGATAGCTCAGGGATGAATAGCCCGTGCCGAAATCATCGATGGCGATGGAAACGCCGAGCTTCGAGATCTTTTTGAGCACCTTGCTCGCCTTGGAGCCTTCTGCCAGCAAGACGCTTTCGGTAATCTCGATTTCGATCCATTCGGGCTTGCATCCGGTCTCACTCAAGACTGACTTGAGATCGGAGAAGAAGCTTTCATCGAGCAATTGTCGCGGGGAGACGTTGATGGCAATGGGAAAGGGCTCGCCCTCGGCTCGGTTGCATTGAACCGCCACAGCGCAGGCCTTTTCAAACACCAGACGGCCCAATTGAAGAATCTGCCCCGTGTCCTCGGCAATCTGGATGAACTCGGTAGGCAGGATCCAGCCCTTGGCGGGGTGCTTCCAGCGGCACAGCGCTTCGGCTCCGACAAATCGGCCGGTCTTGAGATCGACCTTCTCCTGAAAGAAGACCTGAAACTGATCCTTGAGCAGCCCTTCGTCCAACATGGCTTCGAGCACAAATCGTCTCTCGCTCCGCTCCCAAACCTCTTGCGTGAAGAAGCAGAAACTCGCTCCATGCACAGCCTTTGCTTCATAAAGGCACATATCTGCGAATCTGTAGAGGGTGGCGGCCGTTTCCGGGAGCTCCGACGTCAACACGATACCGATGCTGACATTGATAAACAGCTCCTGATTTTCGATCATCATTTGCTGCTTGACGCGAAACTTGATGTTTTCGGCAATTCTCTCGGCGGCACGTCTGGTCGTGACATTCGGGGTGATGATGGCAAATTCATCCCCGCTCAAGCGGAACACTGTGCCCTGATCGCCCAAGGCTTCGGACAGCCTTTGCGCCACCCTGATCAACACTTCGTCTCCGGCGAGATGGCCTAGATTGTCATTGATGCTCTTGAAGCGATCCAGATCCAGCACAAACAAAGCACACTGGAGATCCTGTGCCCTCGAAGCGTCGACATAGCCTTGCAGGCCTTCATTGAAAGCCAGCCGGTTCTGTAGTCCTGTCAGACTGTCCGTGTAGGCGATTTTATGCAAATCCTCGCGCAGCTTGCGGTCCTCGGTGACATCTCGGGCCACGCCGACTATGCCGGTGACCTGATCATCGGCATTGCGGATTGCCAGCTTCTGGATTTCGTACACTGTCCTCTCAGTCTCGCCGTCGGCCGGGAGCTGGATTTCAAATCTGACAGGATTCCTTGATTTCCAGGCAAGATGGTCCGTCTCGCGATGCCGAGCGAGAAGATCTCCCCCCATGAAATCGTCAGCCCCCTTGCCAATGGGGTTGATCATAGGGGAATTGATCAACAACAGGAATTTGTCGTTGCAGTGCTTGTACTTGCCTTTTGCATCCTTGATCCAAAAGATGTCTGGCATCACCTTGATCGCCGCAGACAATTGCTTTTCAGCATCCGACACGGCATTTTCGAGCGACTGCACTGCGGCAATATTCTGGCCGTAAGAGAAAACGCGGCGAACCCTACCGTCAGGCCCGAGCTCCGGTACGAAGACAATCTGGTGGATGTCGTGCAACGGGTCTTCCTGACTGGCCAACCTAATTGCTTTTTTCTTATTCTTGGCAACCACCCAAAGCAGTGCTTCCTGATAGGGCTGCAGATCGAAGGGGATCTTCAGATCCATCGGCTGCAACATCAGCAATTCGTGCAGATCGAAACCAAGAAACTCCAAAAATGCCGGGTTCGCGCCGATAAAACGGCCGCTCAAATCGTGAACCGCTATATTGTAGGGCGCGTAATGGAACGATTTGTCAATCAGGTCTGCGTCAGCCAATTCGCAATCTATTGGCGGGCCCTTGATCTTGTTGGCCGTAGTCTTCATTGCGCTTTATTCCCGCAAAATGATCCTGATGTTTTGGAGCAAACCTACAGAGCTCTTCTTAAAGTTTGCTGAATATTACATTGTAAAAACTACTAGTTAGTCAAAAATCTTTACTACTTTCAGTTGCTAAAACCGTCCATAAGTCAGTAACTTATACCAACAGCGACCGAGATGCTCGCCCAGTCTGGACGGTCGAGGATGGCGTGCTCACATGCCTGATGCTCCCGGCATCATGACCGAAACAGGATGGAAGGCGCGCATCGGAGCTGGCGAGAGACTGGGGGCGGGTTCACTCCCCCCTCTGCGCAACGGGCGAGCAGGAGGTTCTGATGGTCAGGCTTGGGGCGATGCGAACGAGACGCCGTTCTCCGCTATAGTCGCCATCAATCCGTTGCAACAGCATATGCGCGGCCTTGGTGCTGATCGCCTCGATGTCCTGCGTGAGCGACGTCATGGACGGGTGCCAGCCTTCGGCAGGATGGAATCCATCAAACGAGACCACGGACACATCTTCAGGGACCTTCAGGCCAAGCTTTTCGAGGCCAGCCATCGTGCCCATGAGCTGGGCGAGCGAAATGCAGGCAATGGCCGTCGGCGGACTGGTCGACAGCATCAATTGCTGGACCGCAGCGTGAGCCTGTTCAGCCTTGTATATGGAGCGCTTGATAAGGTCTTCGCGCATCGCGACGCCAGACTTCTGCATGGCAAGGGCAAAGCCGTCGAACCGCTCATAGGAGGCCGAAATGCCCGGACGACCGACCAGAAAGGCGATGTCCCTGTGGCCAAGTTTCATGAGATACCGCGCCAGCAGTTCTGCTCCCCGCGTGTTGTCGTCCGTCACGGCATCGAAGTCGGCACCGGGCACGGTACGGTCAACGAGAATGGCAGGAGCCTTCACCGCTGCCGACAGGCGTTCGGCATAATTCTCGCCGTGGCTCGTTGGCGCAATCACCAGTCCGGCAACCCGGTGGGCCATGAACAGCCCGATTTCGCGGAATTCCCTGTCAGGATCATCGCCGCTACTCGAGAAAAGCATGTTGTAGCCCACTTCCGACAAGGCGAGCTGCATCGCCTTGGCGAGATGGGCCGCCCACGGGGTCGAAATGTCTGGCACAATCAGGCCGATGGTCTTTGACTTGCCCATGCGGAGATTGCGCGCGATCGGATCGGGCTGATAGCCCGCCTTTTCAATGGCAGCCCACACTTTGGCTTTCATCATTTCGCTGACTGGCGCCGTGCCGTTGATCGTTGCCGAAACGGTTGTCACGGAAACACCAGCAATGCGTGCTACATCCTTGATCGTGGCCACTTTGTTCCTCCAAACTTCCGAAACGCAATCTACACGAAACGTTCCGCGTAGGCTAGATAGGCCAATAGATGGTGCAATTACAGCCACAACTCGAAAATCTTCGTAGCAAACCCTATTGATTGATTTTTGAATTTGAGCTATACACGAAACGTTACGTGCTCCACAGACAATGATTTATGCAAGCTTTGGAGGCGAATTTGCATAAAGCACGAAACGATTTGTGAACTTTTAAAAGAGCTTAGTTTTCTGGGAGGAAAGAATGAAGCTTTGGAAAACCTTGTGTGGCGCAGCCCTGGCAGCCTTGATTGCTACTGCCCCCGTCAGCGCCGAAGAAACGCTTCGTTTGAGGATGAATGGTGACATCAACACCCTCGATCCGATTGCAACGACCAATTTCACAATTCGCAATGCCGCCTATCTGATGTACGACACCCTGTTTGCGCTGGACTCCAACTATGAGCCACAGCCGCAAATGGCGGAAGGTTATACCCTGTCAGACGACGAGCTCACCTATACCATCACCTTGCGTGAGGGCCTGAAATTCCATGATGGTTCCGATGTGACGGCGACTGATGTGGTCGCTTCGATCTCCCGCTGGGGCAAGGCCGACAGTCTGGGTAAAACCCTTTTTACCAAAGTGGAAAGCCTCACGGCCTCGGATGACAAGACTGTCGTACTCAAAATGAGCAGCCCCTGGGGGCAGGTCATCCCGGCACTGGCGAAAGTCTCCTCGAATATTCCCGTGATCATGCCGGCAAAGATGGCCGCGCAGGACGCATCAGATCCGGTTACCGTTCCCATGGGATCAGGTCCCTACATGCTGTTGCCTGACGAGTGGGTGCCGGGTAGCATCGCCGTTTTCAAGAAGTTTGAAGACTATGTGCCGCGCTCCGAACCAGCCAACATGGCAGCAGGTGGCAAAGTCGCCCATTTCGACCGCGTCGAAATCGTGTATATCCCTGACACCATGACTGCCGTGGATGCGCTCATCGCTGGTGAGGTCGACTGGATTGAAGAAGTGCCGTCCGATCTGCTGGCCCTGTTCGAAGGTGTCGACAGCGCCAAGACCATTGCCGCGCGCCAGTCGGGCAACTCGCTGCAGCTGGTGGTCAATCATCTCAACCCTCCGTTCGATAATCCGAAAATCCGGCAGGCGTTGCAATTGTCTCTCGAGCAGATGCCCTTCATGCTGGCGCAGTATGGCTCCAACCCTGACCTCTATCTCGAATGCGCTGCAGTCTTTTTCTGTGACACGCCCTACGAGTCCGATGCCAACACGGACCGGATCCTCAAGCGTGACGTGGCAAAAGCCAAGGACCTACTCAAGGAAGCCGGATATGACGGAACGCCGGTCTTCATCATGCATGTGACCGACATTCCGGCTCAGGATGCGTCCTATTCGGTTCTCAAGCCGATGCTTGAAGAGGTTGGTTTCAAAGTTAAGGAACAGATGGCCGACTGGGCAACAGTGGCATCCCGACGCGCAAGCAAGGAACCTGTCGACAAGGGCGGATGGAACGTCTTCTTCACCGGTTGGGGATTTGTCGACCAGTCCAACCCGATGACCAACGTCTACGTCGCGGGCGCCTGCGATGACGGCTGGTTCGGCTGGGCCTGCTCCGAGGAATTGCAAGACTTGCGCCGCAAATTCGCCGACGCACAGAGCCAGGACGAACGCAAGAAGCTCGCCGAACGGATGCAGATCGTGACCCATGATCTCGTCAGCTTCGTGCCTCTTGGCCAGAGCTTCCCCTCTCAGGGCATTGCCACCAATCTTGAGGGATATATTGAAAGTCCGGTCCCCTTCTTCTGGAACTTGAAACGCAAATAGTCCGCGTGACAACGATTGCTTCATCCCGCCCCATGCGGGGTGAAGCTTCCCAACAGGAGATCAGCGGTGTTTCGCTATATCGCGGGCCGAATCCTTGCGGCCATCCCAATCATATGCCTTGTCGCAATCTTCATTTTCTCGCTCGTTCATCTGACCCCCGGCGACCCGGCACTGCTGCTCGCGGGCGACAATGCCAGCACCGAACAGGTTGAAGCCATTCGGGAAAGATTGCATCTCGACCAACCGCTCATCGTGCAGTTCGGCATCTGGGCGGGAGATGCCCTACAGCTGGATCTAGGCGACTCGATCTATTCGGGGCAGCCGGTCAGTCGCCTGATTGCTCAGCGGTTGGAACCCTCGATGATGCTGGCAATCGTGACCTTGACGCTCACTGTTCTCATCGCAATTCCGCTCGGCGTTGTCGCGGCATGGCGCGCCAATGGCTTTCTTGATCGTGCCATCATGGGATTTGCCGTGCTCGGCTTTTCCGTACCTGTCTTCGCCATTGCCTACATGCTGGTCTATGTCTTCGCCGTGAAACTGCGCTGGTTTCCCGTGCAGGGCTACAAGCCGCTCTCTGACGGGGTTTTGACGACCCTTCATTCCCTTGCGCTTCCCTCTTTTGCACTGGCGCTGGTCTTTGCGGCGCTCATTGCCCGCGTCACCCGCGCGGCCATGCTGGAGGCCCTCAGCGAGAATTTCACCCGCACCGCACGCGCCAAGGGTCTCGGCGTCTTCCGTATTCTCGTGGTCCATGCGCTGAAGAGCGCCGGTGTTCCGGTCGTCACCGTGGTCGGCATCGGTTTTGCCGCGCTGGTTGGTGGCATGGTCGTGACCGAATCCGTCTTCAACATTCCCGGCGTTGGCCGACTGACCGTAGATGCGATTACGCGGCGGGACTATCCGCTCGTGCAGGGGGTCATTCTGTTCTTCTCCGCCCTGCTCATTCTCATCAATCTGGTCGTTGACCTGAGCTACGCGCTGTTTGATCCGCGCGTGAGGGGGTAACCATGCTGAGAGCCAAGTCCCCTTCTCCCAATGATGTCACCGTGACAGCCAAGGGCCGTCAGTGGTATCAGGCCGACCCTCTGACCTATTTCTGTCTGGCGGTTCTCATCGGCTTCATCCTGATGGCGATCTTCGCCCCACTGATTGCCGATGATCCCGTTGCCATTAATCCCGCCCTTCGCCTGAAGGGGCCGTCCGATGACGCCATTCTGGGGCGAGACCATCTCGGCCGGGACGTCTTTGCCCGTGCCGTCTTTGGTGCGCGCGTCTCTCTGGCTGTGGGCTTTTCGGTTGCCATCGTCACCACAATCGTCGGTGTGGCAATCGGGCTTTATGCTGGCGTGTCGTCCCTTGGCGGCGCCATCATCATGCGCCTCAATGATGCCCTGATGGCGATCCCGGCGGTTCTGCTTGCGATTGCCCTTGCCTCGCTGATGGATGCGGGCGTGACCACCGTCATCGTCGCGATTGCCGTGCCCGAAGTCCCCCGAATGGTCAGGCTGGTGCGCTCGGTGACCCTGAGCGTGCGCGAGCAGCCCTATGTGTCGGCGGCCATATCCATTGGCACCTCGGGTATCCCGCTGGTCTGGCGCCACATTCTGCCCAACACGCTGGGACCAGTGTTCGTGCAGGCAACCTATGCCTGCGCCTCGGCGATCATAGCCTCCGCCGTCCTCAGCTTTCTCGGAGTTGGCACATCGCCCGAGATCCCGAGTTGGGGCGGTATGATGGCAGATGCTAGAAGCTATTTCCGCATCCATCCCGAACTGATGGCCTACCCCGGCATCCTTTTGTCCTTCCTCGTTCTGATGGTGAATATTCTTGGCGATCGGTTGAGCGATGCTCTTGATCCCCGCAAGCAAAAGAGGGGGGCCCTGTGATGCAAGAGAAACACGACATGCACAAACAGGATCCCGCCCGACCGGTGCTGGAAGTTGACGCTCTGTCTCTGGAGTTCCGATCAAACAGCGGCACTGTGAGGGCTCTTGATGACATCACCCTGTCCGTCAACAAGGGGGAAATTCTGGCCCTTGTCGGCGAGAGCGGCTGCGGCAAGAGCGTCACAGCAATGACCGTGATGGGGCTGCTCCCCCGCCACAATGCCCGCATCCTGTCCGGCTCGGTTCTGCTTTCGGGCGAGGAGCTGATCGGGGCAAGTGAGAAGACCATGCGCCAGATCCGTGGAGGACGCATCGGGATGGTGTTTCAGGATCCGATGAGTTCTCTCAATCCGGTGCATACGGTCGGCTTGCAGATCGCCGAAGCCGTCCGCGAACACTGGCAATACGACTGGACCAGATCCATGCAGCGAGCAAAAGACATGCTGGATTTCGTGCGCATCCCGGATGCTGCCAATCGCCTCACCTCCTATCCGCACGAGCTGTCGGGTGGCATGAGGCAGAGGGTGATGATTGCCATGGCGCTGGCGTGTGATCCCGAACTGCTGATTGCCGATGAGCCCACCACCGCTCTCGACGTTACCGTTCAGGCCCAGGTGCTGGATCTGATCTCCGACCTCAGGTCCGAGTTCGGCATGAGTGTTCTGCTCATCACCCACGATCTCGGCGTTGTGTCCTCCCATGCGGATCGGATGATGGTCATGTATGCGGGCCGTGTGGTCGAAAATGCACCGATAAAGGATCTGTTCTCGCGCCCGTCCCATGGCTACACCGCCGGGCTTCTGGCGTCGCTACCGGGCATCGGTTCCGCCCACCGCTCGAAATTGCATGAAATCGAGGGGGCGGTTCCCCGGCTCGAGGGCTCCCTCCCCAGCTGCAGCTTCGCACCCAGATGTACCTTTGCCAGCGACCAGTGCCGCACCGAGGCGCCCGCCATGCGCCAGATCGCACCGCACCACCTGTCGCGATGCGTGCATGACGAACAGGTCTTTGAAACCGTTTCTACTCTGGACATCGTGAGGGCCTGGTCATCATGACAGAAGACGCCTATCTGCTGTTGGAGAATGTCTCCAAGACCTATTACCTCGCCCAAAAGGGATTTGGTGGCGCACAGCGGCAAGTGCATGCCGTGGACAATGTCTCGCTGAAGATGGCACGAGGGGAAACCCTCGGTCTGGTCGGGGAAAGCGGCTGCGGCAAGTCCTCGCTTGCCCGTCTTATCCTGCGCCTTGAGCGACCAACGGAAGGCAGCATCGAAATCGATGGGGTCGACATTGCCCGCCTTGAGGGACGCTCGCTGAAGGCTGCCCGCCAGCGCTTCCAGATGATCTTTCAGGACCCTTACGCCTCTCTCAATCCACGCATGAAAGTGCGCGCCATCATCGGCGAGCCCTTACGAAACTACCGAGTGGGGACCCGTGCGGAAATCGACAGGAAGGTAGAGACCATCGCCCACCTCGCAGGTCTCAGCAGCTACCATCTTGATCGATATCCGCACGAACTCTCGGGCGGTCAATGCCAGCGGATCGGCATTGCGCGAGCCATCGCACTGGAGCCGGAGCTGATTGTTGCCGATGAGCCGGTTTCCGCCCTCGACGTCTCCATTCAGGCGCAGATCCTCAACCTCATCATCCGCCTGCAGTCGGAAATGAACCTCTCCCTGATCTTCATTTCCCATGACCTGTCTGTCGTCTCTCATGTCGCGGACCGCGTGGCTGTGATGTATCTGGGACGGATCGTCGAGATCGGCGGCAATGCCACGCTCTTCTCGCAACCCACCCACCCCTACACCCGCACTCTGCTCTCGGCCATCCCGAGACCGCACCCTCAAGACAGGGGCAAGAAGGCGCAAGTGTCCGGTGAACTGCCAAGCCCACTCAACCCGCCACCGGGATGTCATTTCAAGCCCCGCTGCCCCTTCGCGCAAGATCTGTGCGGTCAGTCCGTGCCCGCTCTCAGAGAGATCGGCACCAATCATGCTGTCGCCTGTCATCGCGCCGAAGAGATCATCCACCAGTCTTCGACAATCCCGCCGATTGCCCAACCGAACCAATGAGTTCAATCTCATGTCAGATCCAATTGTCTTTCTTCCCGGCCTTCTGTCCGGCGCCTCCTCTTGGGGCCTTCAGCTTCCCCTTTTCGCGAAAGAACACCCCGTCACGGTCCCCACTGGTTATCATGAGATGACCTCGATAGAGGAAATGGCGGATTGCATCCTTGCGCAGTTTCCAGAGCGATTTCACTTTGTTGCATGGTCGATGGGGGGCTATGTGGCGCTGCATCTTGCACCCAAACTCAAGGACAGGCTGATCAGCCTTGTGCTTGTTTCGACGTCGGCCCGCCCTGAAAATCCCGACAATACCCATCTCCGTCTGGCTGGGCTTGAACTCGCCAAAACTCAGGGCATGGCAGTTGCCCATGCCAATCTGATGGAGAATAGCTGCATTCATCTTGGCGAGGTCCCGGCGCACACGCTTGATGCCATCGCCGATGAGGCCATCGCGATGGGAGTGACTGCCTACGAGGCCCAGCTTGATGCCATCATATCCCGGCCCGATGGACGCATTTGCCTGAAGGACATTACAGCGCCAACCCTCGTTGTCGTGGGGGACGCCGACACGGTGACACCACCAGACAGGGCTCAGGAAATGCATGAAGCCATTCCGGACAGTCAGCTTGTGCTCCTGCCGGATTGTTCTCACTGCCCGCCGATTGAATATCCTGACCGCTTTAACGGCATTCTGGACGAATGGATAAAGGGAAAGAGCGCGGTCGCCTGAGCTCCCCTCACATCAACGTAAACGGCACCACACAAGCGTCGGACAGTCGCGCTGATCTTCAGCCCGACGCTCACGCGAACAGAAATTACACGATCCCAGCACCAAAAGGATAAGACCATGTCGAAGATTGCAGCTGCCTATCTTGTCGCAAGCGGAGACTTGCGCCCAAGTGCGAATGAAACCTGCTGGCCTGCGCATAAGGAATTCGAGCAGCAGCTCACTGCGGTCTGTGAGCGCCTCGGATGCACCCTGACCCGCGCCCATCCCTTCAAGCCGGAGCAGAAGCACGGCTTCATTACCTGCCAGAAAGAAGGAGTGGACGTCTTTGCCAACCTCGACCGTACGGCACCGCTGATCGTTGCCGAAGCCGTTTGGCAATATTCCCAGAACATTCTCGCTGGCCTTATCGCCCATGAGGGCCCGATCCTGACCGTCGGCAACTGGTCTCCCACCTATCCTGGCCTCGTTGGCCTGCTCAATCTCAATGGCTCTCTGACCAAGGCTGGCGTTCGCTATTCCTCGCTTTGGAGCATCGATTTCGAGGATGACTGGTTCATCGAGCATCTGATCCAGTGGCTCGAAACCGGGCATATCGACCATGACACGAGCCACGTGCAGCCCTTTGCCGGCACCAGCAACGAACAGGCGCTGTCCATCGCGGCTGACATTGCCTCTGATCTCGACAGGAACCGTTCGATCATGGGTATCTTCGATGAGGGCTGCATGGGCATGTACAATGCCATCATCCCGGACGAGCTGCTGTTCCCGCTCGGCGTGTTCAAGGAGCGCCTGTCCCAGTCGGCCCTCTACTACGCCACCACGCAAGTCTCTGACGCGGACGCACGTGAGGTCTTCGACTGGCTGATCAACAGCGGCATCACCTTCCATTTCGGCACCGACGGGGCAACCGAACTGGTCGAGGCGCAGGTGCTGCTTCAGTGCAAGATGTACATCGCCGCCGTGCGCCTTGCGGAGGATTTCGGCTGCGAAAGCATCGGCATCCAGTACCAACAGGGGCTCAAGGACTTGCTGCCCGCCTCGGACCTTGTCGAAGGCCTGCTCAACAATGACGAGCGCCCGCCGGTCAGGGATCTTCAGGGCAACGTGCTGCGCGAAGGCAAGGCCGTCGTTCACTTCAACGAGGTGGATGAATGCTCGGGCCTTGATGCCATGCTGACCAACCGCATCCACCGGGCGCTCGGTCAGCCGGTCGAGACCACTCTTCATGACATCCGGTGGGGTGATCTTGATCGCTCCGGCACCACGGACGCGTATGTCTGGACGTTCGAGATTTCCGGCGCGGCACCCGCTGCCCACCATGGCGGCTATGACAAGAGCTCGTCCATGCGCCAGCCTGCGATGTTCTTCCCTGCCGGTGGCGGCACCCTGCGCGGCGTGGCGCAACCGGGCGAAATCGTCTGGTCGCGCATTTTCGTTCAGGACGGCAAGCTGAAAATGGACCTTGGCCGTGGCAAGGCGATCAGCCTGCCGGAAGCCGAGACCGAACGGCGCTGGACCCAGACCGATTATGCATGGCCGATCATGCACGGCATTCTCTATGGCGTTAGCCGCGATCAGCTGATGGCCCGCCACAAGGCCAACCACATCCAGATTGTCTATGCCACTGATGCAAAGGCTGCGGATCTGGCCATGACCACCAAGGCCGCTCTGGCGCAAACGCTGGGTCTCGAGGTCAGCCTCTGTGGCACCGCAGCCGATGGCGGCTCTCTGGCCCTCTAGGCTATGCGACAGTGCGAGACGCTTCAAAGCGTCTCGCCGCAACAACAGGACAAGGATGTGTCGGAAAGCAACCGGACGAGCGGAGGGACCTGACAATGAGCGACTATTATATCGGGATTGACGTTGGAACGGGCAGCGCCCGCGCCGGACTGTTTGATGAAGACGGCACTCTTCTGGCGGCGGCAAAAAAGCCGATCAGTATCTGGAAGGAAGCAGGCGACATCGTCGAGCAATCCTCAAACGACATCTGGCAGGCGATCTGTCACTGCACGAGAAACGTTCTCGCAGAGGCAAAGATCACAGACCCTCAAGACGTCAAGGGTGTCGGCTTTGATGCAACCTGCTCGCTGGTGGTGCTGGACCCGTCCGGCAATCCCTTGCCAGTGGGACCGTCGGAAGATGCAGAGCGCAATGTCATCGTCTGGATGGATCATCGAGCCATCGAACAGGCCCACCGCATCAACAGCGGCAAATATGCCGTTCTCAATTATGTCGGCGGCACGATCTCGCCGGAAATGGAGACCCCGAAGCTTTTGTGGCTGAAGGAAAATCGCCCCGAGACCTTTGCCTCAGCAGGGCATTTCATGGATCTTGCCGATTTTCTGACCTGGCGGGCGACGGGGTCGACGTCGCGCTCGGTCTGCACCGTCACCTGCAAATGGACCTACATGTCCCACGATACCAGCTGGGACGAGAGCTATTTCCGCACCATTGGCCTTGGAGCGCTGGCCGAGGACGGCTTTGCCCGCATCGGTGATGACATTCAGGATATCGCCGCGCCTCTCGGGGGTGGATTGACAGCGGCGGCGGCCGAGGAGCTCGGCCTCTTCGAAGGAACGAAGGTTGGTGCATCGTTGATCGACGCCCACAGTGGTGGCGTGGGGACATTCGCGGGGCGTCTGCCGGACGGCTCGACCCTTGACCCGGAAAAGCAGATGGCCTTCATCATGGGAACCTCGGCCTGCGCCATGGCGCTGTCGAAAGAGCCGCTGTTTGTCGATGGCGTCTGGGGGCCGTATTATGGGGCCATGGTGCCCGGATACTGGCTGCTGGAAGGGGGACAGTCCGCCTATGGTGCAGCGCTTGATTTTCTTGTTGCCTCTCACCCGGCCTTTCCCACTGCCAATGCCGAAGCCGAGAAAGTGGTCAAGCCCCTGCTCGTCTATTTGGAAGAACAGGCGCTTGCCACGGCAGGCAGCATGGACAAGGTCGCCTTCCTTGCAAGGGACGTGCATGTGGTGCCGGAATATCTCGGCAACCGCGCCCCGCATGCCGACCCGGAAGCGACAGCGGTCATCAGCGGGCTCACCCTTGATGCCAGTCTCTCGAATCTAGTCAGCCTCTATGTCGCCGGTCTCTGCGGCCTTTGCTATGGCACCCGGCAGATCGTTGATGCGGCAAAGGGAAAGGGGCACGGACTTGAGACCCTTGTGTTGAGCGGGGGAGCGGCGCAGAGCGCCCTGTTCAGGCGTATTCTGGCAGACACCACCGGCCTTTCCGTCGCCCTGCCCGATAGCGAAGAGCCTGTGCTGCTGGGCGGAGCCATTATTGGCGCTGTGGCTGCGGGCCGATATGCATCGGTCGTCGAGGCGGCGGGGGCAATGTCCCGCTTCGCCGAGGTGATCAATCCGGATCAGACGTCCTATCGCGGCCTGCATGCGGCCAAATACGACATCTTCTGCAAATTGCAGGCGCTCAACCGCTCAACGCGTGCCCAAATGAAGGCACTCAGCGCAGACTGAAGTCGAAAGGCAAGGCACGCCCCTTCTGACCAGAGCCGGCACACACTGGAGAGGCTCAAATGTAAAGAATGATAGATAAGCCACGCATGGTTCAGACTCGAATCGTGTTGTTGCGGCTGGTTTCACGAGTAGCTGCCCGAGTGGAGCCTCTCTCGCCTTGTTTCTGACGTTGATGAACTGGAAGAAGACCTCTTTGCAGACGGTGCCACCGTGCTAGTGTCATTCTTCAAACAGAGTGGCTATGCCTTGCCCGGGCGTTCCGATCTGGTATGAATGGGAGTGCGTTCCGTGACGGCCAACAAGATTGATCTTCGCTTATTGACCTATTTTCTCCGCACGGCAGAACTGGGCAACATCACCAAGGCGGCAGACGCCCTCAATGTCGCCCAGCCAACTCTCTCCAAAGCGATCCAGCAGCTCGAATATCAATTGCGCGCGCCCTTGTTCACCCGAACGGCCCATGGGGTGTCGGTCACACCGATTGGTGAACGCCTGCTACGACACGCCCGTCTCGTTTCGGCTCAGGTCAATGATGCCGTTGAAGAAATCGAAGCCATGCGCGACGGCACGATTGGTCAGGTCCGCATTGGGGCAGGCCCTTCATGGGTCCGTCGCAAATTGCCTGAGGCGGTTGCCGAGGCCCTGTTGGAGCGGCCCGGCATTCAAATCTTCATCAACAGCGGCTTCGATGAGAGCCTTCTTGCGGGGCTCGAAGATGGTGCTCTGGATTTTGTTGTCGCGGAAAAGCCATTGTCAGGCGGAGAACAGCGCTATGCCTTTGAATTCCTCACCGATGACGACCTGATCGTCACAGGGCGCCCGGAGCATCCGCTGGCCAAACGTACCCACATCACACCTCGAGAAGCGCTGGCATCGGAGTGGGCGCTGCCGCCCGTTCACACCCTTGCGCGGCGCAAGCTGGATGGCCGGGTGATCAGTCTGGGAGAAACACCGCCAGAACCCGTCGTCGTCTCAACCTCCCAGACCTTCCTGCTCAATTTCGCCCTCAAGCACGATGTCCTGCTCTATACAACACGATCGGTTCGGCGCATTCCGGAGGGCAAGGATCTTGTTGAGATCAATGTTCCCGAACTCGCCTCCTCGCGAGCCGCTGGTCTCATCTATCGCCAACCCAAGCTGCTGACACCTGCGGCCCAGTTCTTTGCCGCAAAAATCAAGGAGCTGTGTCAGAGAGACCCTGTCAACTGACGGGTTGTCGCAATCGACAATACCATCAGTGGCAATCTCCCACATTGCGCAAGCCTGCCCATCATCGATAACTTGTCAGGAACGGTCCTGCCGTTCCGGAGGCGTGAGGCCCGTTCCTGACAGTGGGCCAAGCTCAGGGCCGGCTGGTCCACGCTTCATGCCATAGTCAATGGCTATGAAGATCACAAGTTTTATCATTTCAGGAATGACGTGGGTGGTGGCATAGTCATTGTGCAATCCGTTGGGCGGAGGAGGCCCGGACCGGATTCAATGGGAGGATACCTATGATCTTGAAGAAATTGAATGTTGCCGGTTTGCTGACCGGCACAGCGCTTGCCGCCGTCCTTACGGCTCCCGCACTGGCTGCGGAAGTACCCATCACGATAGTCATCAACCAGTCTCCTTGGTTCCCCGGCTTCCAGTCGGTTGTTGAACTCTATGAAGAGACAACGGGCAACAAGGTTGATCTCGACGTCAACCCCTTCGCCGGTTCGCTGGAGAAACAGCGCACCGCCGTCAGAACCGACCAGAGCCCGTTTGATCTGTTGATCATGAATGCGGGCTTCTTCGTTGAATTCTACAAGGGCGGATTTCTGGATCCCCTGACGAACATCGATCCGGACTTCAAACTCTCGGCCGACATCTATGATTTTGACGAGTCTGTTTGCTGGGATGCCACAACGATGAGCGTCACCTGTGGTGGCGATGGCAAGTTGTTATCCGTGCCGGTCAACCCGAACATTCTGATCCTGCACTACAGAGCGGATCTCTATGAAGAAAAGGGCCTGAAAATCCCCACCACCTGGGACGAGTTGATGGCCAATGCCAAGGTTCTCAACGACCAGCCCAGAATGTATGGCATCAGCCAACGCGGCCAACGCGGGGCCTTTGACGTCACCTATGATGTCTTCCCCTACATCTGGTCCTTTGGTGGCGGCATTTTCAAGGATCAGAAAGCTGGTGACTTCACCATCACCATCAACAGCCCCGAAACCCTCAAAGGGATGGAAACCTACATCAAGCTTGCCCGCGAAGTCGGCCATCCGTCGACAGCAGGCCAGACCCAGACCAACGTCATTCAGAATATGGCGACTGGCAAGGCTGGCCATATCATGTCGGTTCTGTCTCCCGGCCTGTTTGATGATCCCAACCAGTCTGCCGTCGTGAACAAGGTGAACTATACCGCCACTCCGGCATCCAAGGACCATGAGGGGGCAACCCCGCTTGGCCACTGGCTGGCAGGGGTTCCGAAGAACGTTCCCGATGATCGCAAGAAAGCGGCTCTTGCCTTCCTGACCTGGTTCCAGAGCGAGGAAGCTCAGGAAGCCTATGCCCGCGCAGGGTCGGCTCCGGTCAGCCGTGCGGTTCTTGAAGGCCCGATGTCGGACACGCAGGAATTCCGCTGGATGAAGGCAATGGCAGCCGCCATTCCGACCGCCAAGCTGACCTTCCTGATCCCTGAATCCAGTCAAGTTCTTGCCGTCACCGAGTTGCGTCTCAACGAGGCAATCGGCGGGCAAATGGAGCTCAAGGACGCGCTCAATACCGCAGCGAAGGAAATTGCCGAGATCATGAAAAATGCGGGTTATGACGCACCCGTTCTGCCTGATCTCGAGTAATCCTCCCAGAGCCGTCCCGCACCAGCGCGGGACGGCTTCCTGACGAACGGACCAGTTTCATGAAATCGGATCGCTTCTGGCGCTATGCTACGTTGGCACCCGCCCTTGCCCTGTTCATCCTGCTGACGATATTGCCCCTCTTCAATCTGTTGGCTCTCAGCTTTCACGATATCGAATGGGTCAATCGAGAGGCCATTTGGGAATGGATCGGGCTACGCAACTACACCCGCCTGTTCTCCGACACATTGTTTCGAGCAGGCATTGGCAACACCATCCTGTTTGCAGTGGTTGCCGTTGCATTCCAGATGCTGCTCGGTTTCTGGCTGGCTCTGCTGACCAGCCGTGTCACACGGTTGAAAATCTTCTACCGCACCGTATTCATACTGCCCATTCTGGTGCCCGGCATCATCATCGGGGCGATCTGGAAACTGATGTATTCCTATGACTTCGGTGTCCTCAATCAGGCCATCCTATGGTTTGGGGGCAATCCGGTCGACTGGCTCGGCAATCCGAACCTCGCACTGATGAGCGTTATCATTGTCGATGTCTGGCACTGGACGCCCTTCTGCTTCCTCTTGATGCTGGCAAGCCTTGAAAGCCTGCCGCAGGACATCTTCGAAGCGGCAGAAGTCGACGGCGCCCGCGGCTGGCAGGTTCTGCGCTTTCTCATCCTGCCGCTGATGATGCCTGCCATCATCGTCACCTTCATCTTCCGGATGATCCTTGCCTTCAAGGTCTTCGACGAGGTCTATCTGCTGACCGGCGGCGGGCCGGGCACGTCAACCGAGGTCATTTCCTTCACCATCTACCGGCGCTTCTTCACCGAGGATCAGGCCGGATACGGATCGGCCATGTCGCTTGCGACCATTGCGGTGATCGCCTCACTGATCATGGCAGCCTCACGCTTTGCTGCCCGGAAGGAGCCAAACGCATGATCTCCCTCAACAGGTTTACTCCGCTCGGGCGTCATATCCTTCTGTTCAGTTTTGCGCTGATCGTGCTGTTCCCCTTTGCATGGATCATCATGGCCAGCTTCAAGACCCAGATCGCCCTGCTCATGGGACAATGGCGCTTCTCGCCCACCCTGTTTTCCTATGTCTCGGTGCTGACCGGCAAAACGTCCGACTTCCTGACCAACTTCAAGAACTCTTCGATCATTGCGCTATGCTCGACCACCATTGTGCTGACGGTCGCCACTCTGGCCGCCTTCTCGCTCTACCGGCTGCGGTGGGCGGACTGGGTGCTGCGCCTGCTTCTGGCCTGGTCGGTCATCTTTCATATGGTCCCGCCGATCACCCTCGCCGGGGCATGGTACACGATGTTCCGCTTTATCGGCCTTGATAACACCTATACCGGCATCATTCTGGCCCATACGACAATCAACCTGCCGATGGCGCTCTGGATGATGGGTGTGTTCATCCGTGACGTGCCGAAGGAGCTGGTCGAAGCCGCCCAGATCGATGGCGCCAGAACACCGCAGATCCTGCGCTCTGTCGTCGTGCCCATCGTCCGGCCCGGCCTCGCGGCCACAGGCATCCTGTGCTTCATCTTCTCCTGGAACGAGTTCCCCGTCGCCCTCACCCTGTCCCAGCGGGCAACGGCGACCGTGCCGCTCGGCATCGGAAAATACGCGCAGGAGAACACCATCGCCTACACCGAGATGGCTGCCGCCTCTGCCCTGTCCATCATTCCCGCTTTCATTCTGCTGATTTTCGCCCAGCGCTTCATCGTGCGTGGACTGACATCAGGTGCTGTCAAATAGGAGTCCATCATGCGTACCGTTTTTCTGCTGTTCGACAGCCTGAACCGTCATATGCTTGAGCCCTATGGAGGCACGACGGTTCCGACACCCAACTTCACCCGGCTCGCCGAGCGTTGCGCCACGTTCGACAAGCACTATGTCGGCTCCATGCCCTGCATGCCCGCCCGTCGCGACATTCTGACGGGGCGTCTCGGTTTCCTGCATCGCAGTTGGGGGCCGGTGGAACCCTTCGACGTCTGCTTCACCGAGGAACTGATGAAGCAGAAGGGAACCTACTCCCATCTTTCGACAGACCATTTCCACTATTGGGAAGATGGCGGTGCCACCTATCACAATCGCTATGACAGCTACGACCTCATTCGCGGCCAAGAAGGCGACCCGTGGGTGCCTGCCGCCTGCCCGGACTGGAAGACGTTGAAAACGCTGGTGCACGAGAAGCAATATTCGGAAAAACCCCGCAGCTATCCGCGCAAGAACATAGTCAACCGCGAACGCATTCGGGTGGAAGAGGATTTCCCAAGTCACAAGACGGTTGAGGCCGGGCTCGACTTCATCGACCGTAACCGCAGCTGCGACAACTGGTTCCTGCAGATCGAGTGCTTCGATCCCCATGAGCCATTTCAGGCTCCGGACCGCTTCAAGGATCCCTTCCGGACCGCATGGAACGGCCCCGCCCGGGATTGGCCACCCTATGACCGGGTGGGAGAATCGGAGCTGGAAAGCGAGGAATTGCGCGCCAACTATCGCGCCACGCTCTCCCACTGCGATCATCTGCTCGGCCGTCTGCTCGATGTCTTTGACGAGCACGATCTATGGCAGGACACGGCGCTGGTCGTCACCACCGACCATGGTTTTCTGCTTGGAGAGCATGACTTCTGGGCCAAGAACAGAATGAATCTCTATCAGGAACTGGCCCATCTCCCGCTGTTCCTGCATGACCCCCGCAGCCCGAAACCGGGAGCAAGGATCGATGCACTGACACAGACGCCGGATCTGTGCGCCACCTTCATGGACCTTTTCGAGGCCGAGGCAGCGCCGGAAATGCAGGGCCTGTCCCTCTTGCCAATGCTGGAGGGCGCTCCGGGGCACGAGGCCATCCTGTTCGGCTTCTTCGGCGGGGCGGTGAATGTCACCGACGGCCATCACACCTATTTCCGCTATCCTTATGATCTCTCCACGCAGGAAATCTATCAATACACGCTGATGCCGACCCACATCTTCGCTTTCTTCGTTGATGAAGAGCTGCAGAAAGCAACGTTGGTGCCACCGTTCTCCTTTTCTCGCAACATGCCGCTGTTGCGCCTGCCGGTGCATGAGACCAGTGCAATGTACAACACCTATGGACCGGGTTGCCTGATGGAAAACACGACGGTCCTGTTCGATCTCGACACGGATCCCGGCCAGACAAGTCCGCTTGATGATCCGGATTGCGAAGCACACATGGAGGCTCATATGTCGCGCCTGATGCAGCATGTTGATGCGCCGACCGAGGCCTGGCACCGCCTGCGCCTGCCTTTGCCGGGAGAAAAGTCATGACAAGCGGTCGGGTGACTGAACTCAGACATCTCACGGGGAACTTGCAGCAGTTGGCAGCGGTCCGCAGCATCGTGCTCGATGACGGCCCCTCGCTGGGTCAGCGGGCGCTCGCCTTCTCCACCGGCGGAGGACTTGATTTCTGGGTCTATTCGGACCGCACGATGGACATCGGACCCTTGTGGTTCCACGGCATGCCGGTCGCCTGGCAGCATCCCGCCGGGATGGTCTCCCCGACCATCCATGACGCCCACCGCGACCATGAGACCGGGATCGAGCGGGCCCTCACCGGCTTCCTTCTGACCTGTGGCCTCGACAATGTGCGCCAGCCGCAGAATGGCCTGCCGCTGCATGGAACCCTGCCTTTCACACCGGCCCGGGTCACGACCTATGGCGAAGACTGGAACGCCCCCACCCCGGTGCTCTTTGCCGAGGGCACCATCGTCAGCGCACATCTGGGCGGGGCGAGTTTTTCTCTTTTGCGCCGGATCGAGGCTCCCATCGGCGGAACAACCCTCAGCGTGATTGACACCATCGAGAATATCGGGCCGGAACCTAGCCCGTTCCGCATCCTCTATCACACCAATTTCGGCTTCCCCGCCGTCGGGGCCGGAACGCGGGTACTGTTGAACGACGAGGAGCTGCTGAAACACGAGCCTTCCGGAAACAAGGACCACGCCCAACAAGCCCGCGCCACATGCCACCAGGCAGGTAGCGGCCGGTTCTGTGCAGTGCTCGAGCGCCCGGCTTCGGGTCAATGGCACGGCATCCGGATCAGCGTCGAAGGCAATACGGAACAGCTTCCCTATGTTCAGCTCTGGTCCGATCCCCGCCCCTATCGCAACATTGTCGCCATTGAACCGGCCAACTGCGATCGGCGCGATGATGGCACCAGCATGGACGGCATGATGTTGCAGCCTGCAGAACGCTGGACATCAACTCTCACATATTCATTCACATCGCTAGATGCGGTCAGAAAAGGAGCCCCCAATGGCAACGGTTGAACTGAAAGGGGTCACGAAACGCTTCGGCAAGCTCGAAGTCATCAAGCCGCTTGATCTTTCCATCCGTGAGGGCGAATTCCTCGTGCTGGTGGGACCGTCCGGCTGTGGCAAGTCGACCCTGCTGCGCATGATTTCCGGTCTCGAATCCATTTCCAGCGGCGACCTCTATATTGGCGGGCGGCGCGTGAATGACGAACCTGCGCGCGATCGCGGCATTTCGATGGTGTTCCAGTCCTATGCCCTCTATCCGCACATGACCAGCGCCGAAAACATGAGCTTTTCTCTTCGTCTCGCCGGAAAATCCGCCGATGAACAGAAAGAGCGCATCACCCCGGCGGCTGGCGTGCTCGGGCTCGACAGTTACCTCGACAGGTTCCCGCGTGAATTGTCCGGCGGCCAGCGGCAAAGGGTGGCCATGGGCCGCGCCATTGTCCGAGAGCCGGAAGTCTTCCTGTTTGATGAACCGCTCAGCAACCTCGACGCCAAGCTCAGGGTGCGCATGCGGGCCGAACTCAAGGAGCTGCACCAGAAGCTCCGCACCACCACCGTCTATGTGACCCATGATCAGATCGAGGCTATGACCCTCGCCGACCGGATTGTCGTCTTGCGCGACGGCATCATCGAGCAGATCGGCGAACCGCTTGATCTCTATGACCATCCGGCAAACCGCTTTGTTGCGTCGTTCCTTGGCTCGCCATCGATGAATTTCTTCGATCTGCCGGTGGCGCGCAACGGCGAGTGCCGCGCACTCTTTGCCGATGGTGACAGCCTCCCCTTGCCCCAATCCGTCCCGGCCATCGACAAGGTCACCCTCGGCGTTCGCCCCGAAGCGCTTCAGCTCGTCTCCAAGCCGCAACAGGGCAGCATTTCGGCGCAAGTCATCGTGGTCGAAGCCACAGGGTCAGAGACAGAGTTGGTGCTCCGCAAAGGAAGTGATGAACTGATTGCCAGCTTCCGCGACCGCATCAGCATCCGCCCCGGAGAGACGGTGCATCTGAAATCGGACCCGGACAAGTTCCACCTGTTCGACCCGCAAACGGGCAACGTCCTTTGATCGACACTCTTCTGCGCCCTGAAACCCGAGGCGGGCTCGGGGCGCAGATTGATGATCATAGCTGCCCAATGGTTGGCTTGGCTTCGATCATTGCGTGATCTCAGCCCGTTCCTTGGTGCTCTTCAGCTGTTGCTCTCTTCCGGGCTTCCAGCTTCCAGACTATTTCTGTCATAGGCTTGCGGTTTCCACATGATGATCGCCAATGAAATAACGCTGAGGATACCGAGGAACAGCGCCGGGAATCCGCCGAGATAGGACATCATCTTGATCCCTTCGAGATCAAGGACCGTGATGAAGATCAGTGCAATCGCACCGATCGTGACACCCCACGTCACTTTCAGGATCAGGGGCGCTTCCTCGTCGGCCTGATTGATGCCGGACGTGCAGAGGCTCGCCATGGCGTTGGTGGTGGAGTCGGTCGCAGTGACAAAGGAAATCATCACCGCAACGAGATAGATCAGGATCAAGAGCCCTGCAAAGGGGAGATGACCCAGTACGGCGTAGGCAACGGCTGCAACGCCATCTTCCTGCATCAGGGCGATCAGATCGAGTTGCCCTGTCATCTGGAAATTGAGGGTCGTGCCAGACAGCAAGGTCATCCAGAGTGCGCTGAAGCAACCGGGGATGAGGAAGTTCATCGTGATCACTTCCCGAATGGTGTAGCCATAGGCGATCCGGGCCAGAAAGACCGCGGAAACAGGGGCCCACGCCATCCAGTTCGACCAGTAGAACATGGTCCAGCCCGCTGGCCAGCCATCACCAGCAGCCGTGCCGGTGAAAAGCGCCTTGCTGAACATGTTGTCCAGAAAGCCGCCCATGGCTTCGGTCCCAAGCCCGAAGGAGTAGAGCGACGGACCAAAGACAAGAAGGGCCGCGAGGACAATCAGATAGAGATAGATATTAGCATCGGACAGGATCCGGATGCCCTTCATCAGGCCAGTGCCGGAGGAAATGGTGAAAATGACGGTTCCGACGATGGCAATGCTCACCCAGCCGACCTTGCTGTTGCCGACACCCCAAAGGGCATCAAGCCCACTGCCGATATTCATGATGGCCGTACCGAAAGAGGATGAAATCCCCGCGGCGACGGCGAAGAGAACAATCGCGTCAATCAGCGTGTCGTAGCGCAGCTGGCGTTTCTCGCGCATCAGGGGAGCGAGCTGCGAGCCGACGCTGAAGCTTCGTCTCATGTTGTAGTAGGCAAAGGAGAAGACGATGATCGGGACCGTGTAGAAGGCATAGGGAAAGAAGGTCCAGTGCAGATACATAGTCTCCATGGCGAACTTTGCCGCTGCGGGAGAGCCAGCCTCGATGCCAAGGGATTGCGGCGGTGAACTAAGATGCCAGAGCGGCTCCGCCGTACCCCAGAACAGGATGCCTGCGGCAATCGTCGTGCAGAGGGTCACCGCAAACCAAGACAGCTTGTTGAGCAGAGGCTTGGCGTCAGGGCCTCCGAGACGAACGGCACCCAACGGGGAAAAGTAGGCCAGTAGCACAATAACCAGACAGGCGACGCCGGTGAGACTGAAAAGCCATCCCATATCCCCCACCATGACTTGCTTGGCTCGCCCGGTGAGGTCAATGAAGGCTTGTTGATCAACAAAATTGAGGATGATGGTCAACATCAGCAGAAGGAATGGCGGCAGGAAGACCCACGGCCTGATCGACTTCATAAGATGGCCACCCTTGCGTTTGCGCTCTGTCATGAGATCCTCCCTTCAAATGCCAGACCCGAATGCAGGTGATGCGGGACTTTTTTGCCCCGCATCCATAGATGAGTTTTTTGAACGCTTTAAAACGAAATCAGGCATCGCCATGGAAAATGGCGTGGGATTTTTTTAAGAGATCCTCCATCGGTGTTGCGAGATGTCGATAGACCGACTCGTTGATCGACTTGTAGAGGGCGACGTTCTGGGGGATCGGATCAAAGGAATCCCTGCGGCGCACCATGTGGCTGATCGCTTCTTCCTTGTCCTTGTAGATCCCGAGCGCCAATGCCGTGCACATAGCGGCCCCCAGACTGGCCGATCCGTTCACTTCATTGCGGTAGGCGGGCACACCGAAGACGTCGGCAAAGATCTGCATGAACAGATCCCCGTTGGAGCCACCGCCACTGACAATGATGCCGGTCAGATCGATGCCTCTTTCATCGACCATGGCCTGAACATTGTTCTTCATGGTCATGGCAATGCCCTCAAGCACCGACCGGAAGATATGGATGCCCTTGTGGCCACCGTTGAAGCCGACAATCATGCCTCGTTCATAGGTATGGGTCGGACGAGCGAGCCAGTGAAGCAGGGTATAAAGCCCATCCGATCCCGGTGTCGTCTCTTTGCTTGCCTTCTCGTTGAGATAGGCTTCGGGAGAAATGCCGCGATGCTCCGCCTCACGAACGACATCACCGCCCAAAAGCTCTTTCACCCATGTGACGGTGGACATGCCGCGCCTGATGCCGCTGCTCTCGTAGAGAAACTCTCCGGGTACAGCGCCCGGATTGCTCCAGTAATCGACTGTATCAAGCCGGTTCTCGTCCCCGACCATCATCGAGGTGATGTAGGTGCCGAGCGAGACGAGCGCCGTGCCGTCATTGAGAAGCCCCGCACCAAGGCCCTCGACGGCCTTGTCATTGGCCGTCGACACCACCGGAATGCCTTGAGGGATGCCAGTCACCTCAGAGGCTTTCTCGGTCACTGAGCCCAGAATGCTTGCAGGATCAACGAGATCAAACAGCATCTCTCTTGATGTCGTGAAGGCATCGAATTTTTCGCGGTCCTCGAACCAGTCGAGGGTCACGGGATCGATGGGCCATGGGCCGACATAGTTGGCCCGGGTATCCCGCGTCTCGCCGGTCAGGCGATGGGTCAGATAGCCGGTCGTGGTGGTAACATAGCGGGCGGACTCGTCCTCATGCTCGTAAGGGCGGGACAGGCGGATATCCATCCAGCTCTGGACCGGGGAGGCAAGGGTTCCGTCCGCCTTCATGATCGCACGACAGCAGCGGATGGACCCGAGCCCGACGCCGAGAATATCGTCCCGACTGCCCGTGAACTTGTTGAACATCGCATTGCAGGCTTCTATGAGGCTGTCCCACAGATCGTCGTCGGGATGCTCGGCCCGGCTCTCTCCGTAAAGATGCATGGGGCGCAGTGCGACACTGTGGGAGCAGACTTCATGTCCGGACAGATCGAACAGAGCGACCTTCGTGCTTTGCGTGCCACCATCGATGGCGAGTATGAGCTTGTTCTTGTTATTCATTGTCACACGTCCTTGTTCCTCAGGCTCAGCGCATCATATATCCGCCGTCCACGGTGAGAACGGTTCCGTTGATATAGTCCGCCGCGTGGCTCGCCAGAAAGACGGTGGCCCCCATCAGATCGGCCGTCCAGCCCCAGCGGTTGGCCGGAATATGGGCGAGGATCTCGGCGTTGCGCTTTTCGTCCTTGCGGGTCATTTCGGTCAGAGGGGTCGCGAAATATCCCGGAGCGATGGCGTTGACCTGAATGTTGAACTGGGCAAGCTCATCGCACATGGATTTCGTCAGGCCGACGATGCCGTGCTTGGTGGCGGCATAAGCCGGAGACCACTGGCCACCGAGGAAGGAGAAGAGCGAGGCAATGTTGATGATCTTGCCGCTCTGCTGCTTGATCATGTGCGGGCAGACCTCGTGGATCATCTCAAAGGCTGCGGTGAAGTTGACCGAAACCATCTTGTCCCACTGGGCGCGGCCGAACTTGGTGACATCGCGCTCGTTGATGCTGATGCCGGCGCAGTTCACCAGAATATCGACGCTGCCGAGCGAACGGACGCATTCGTCGACGATATGCTTGCACTCACCCTCTGCGGTGATGTCGGCAAGCATGAAGTGATATTTGGTGCCGCAGTCCTCAACCAGCTTGCGCGTAGAGCCATCATCGTCAACGATGCTTGGCACAAAGACATTGGCACCCGCCTTTGCCAGTGCGGTGCAGAAAGCCCGCCCCAGCCCGCCATTGCCGCCCGTGACGATTGCATTCTTTCCCGCCAGGGAAAAGAAGTTCATGTTGAAGTCAGACATTTCCATTGCCTTTTTCCTCCTTGATTCTTTTGAGTAGCGCGTCAACGAATGCGAATGCATCTCCCACGACGACAATGTCGGACAGGCTGCAAATTGGTGCATTCGCATTGGTGTTGACGGAAATGAGATAATCAGCGCCACGGATCGCGGTGACATGCTGGATCGCGCCGTGAATGCCGAGCGCGATGTAGAGACGTGGCGCAACGTGATTGCCCGACTGGCCCACCTGAATGCGTCGTGGCGCGAACCCCCGATCCACGATGGCGCGACTGGCCGCGACCTCTCCACCCAACGCCTCCGCCAAGGGGCGTAGTGCGTCAAAGTTGTCAGCAATGCCGCCGCCACCAGCAACCAACACGGCGCTCTGGCGGATATCGGGCTCGGCGATCTCGCACCTTGTGATCTTGCGTAGGCGGGTCGGCGCATCGGGGCGAGCCGTATCGGTCACCTCCACGATCCGGGTCTGCTTAATGGGCCTCCGCTCTTGCGGGTCGAAGGCATCGGGCCGCACGGTGAGCAACGGGGGTACATCATTGCTCACCGCGATACCGACCCTCGTCCGGCCACCATGGGCCAGACGAAAACAGATCAGTTGGTCATCCTGCCATTCGATGCCATCGACATCGGTGACCAGCCCGCAATCGCTGCGCACCGCAAGCCTTGGGGCCAGCATGACGGCTGATAGGGTGGCGGCCATCACGATGCAATCGAAGGGATGGTCTTCATGCAGCGTGCTGATCAGCGCAGCCATTGCAGCGGCATCAAACGGATCAAGCTTCTCGTTTCGAGCGTCAAAGATGCAATCAAATGCGCCGCGCAGGTCATCCACGGGGTCTGCGGTGACGAGGGCACAGGTCTCGCAAGGACCATCCCCAAGAACAGCACGTGCTACCTGACTTAGGTTCGGTCCCTGAGAGGCATATCCGTCTTCGATATAGATGAGTGCCCGGCGCATGTGATTGAAATCTCAGATAAAGTTCTTTTGTTTCAGAAAGGAGATAACCGTCTCCAACCCTTCTCGATCCATCGACACAACCGTCTGTTGACGCGTGCGAAGTGGTAGCTCCCTTATTTCGACCTGCTCTGTGCGTCGCTCGGGCTGCCACTTGGGAGCTCCGTCCAGCGCCGCATCGGTCGTCTCCATCAGGCAAACCTGATCGCCAACAGACCGACGTTTGTCTTTGAGGCGAAGGAACGGCAGCTTGAGCCCGCTCATCGCCGTAAAGCCCACCATTGCCGGGAGCTCGAGTTCATAGTCCGTCGCCCATTGCCCATCGACCAACTGGACCCGCACATGGCCTTTTTCGGTTGAAGGCAGATCCAACGCAGAGGCGAATGACATCTGCGGCAGCTGAAGCAGCTCCGCCAGCATTGGCGGAACGGATCCGGAACCGCCATCAAGGCTCTGACTGCCCGTCAGGATGCAATCCGCCCCGGCTCCCGACAGATGCCGGTTGAGAAGTCCAACTGTTGTGAGCGCGTCATTGCCCATAGTGTCCCGATCCAGAATGAGGGTCGCACGATCAACTCCGAGCCGCACCGCATCCTCGACCAGC
This sequence comes from uncultured Cohaesibacter sp., assembly GCF_963662805.1. Taxonomy (NCBI): domain Bacteria; kingdom Pseudomonadati; phylum Pseudomonadota; class Alphaproteobacteria; order Hyphomicrobiales; family Cohaesibacteraceae; genus Cohaesibacter; species uncultured Cohaesibacter sp. Next base: position 291,816 of record NZ_OY759854.1, on the reverse strand, counting down.
GGCAGGACAGCCTTTGTCGAGACGGTGATGAGTTCGAGCGTGATATCCGGCCTTTCCTTCTTGAGGTTCAGGGCGAAGGCCAAAGCACTGGCATCATCAGGATTGATCGCGAACCGCGCGATCCCATCGTCAGGGGCGGACAGTTCCGTCCCCGACGCGCTCCGATCTCTTTCGGAGATATATTTGATGAGACAGACGAGCTTCATCAGCTTTCCAGAATGGCTTTCGGTTCAACCTGACTGGTTCTGCCGTTGATGCGTCCGTAGATCAGGGCAAAGACCGCTCCGATCAGGGCAAAGCCAGCGCTGACGAGGAAGTAGGCGTCATAGCCTCCCACGTCGCCAAAGGTGGCGGTGAGGTAGGAGTTCAGCTGCGGCAGGATGATGTCTGGCAGATAGCCAATGAAGGAAATCACCCCGATCGCCGTGCCCATGAGGACCGCATCAATGCCGCACTGACCCAACAGTGACCAGTAGGTGCCGCGGATCGCATAAAGGAAGATGCCGAGAAGCACGATCACCACATAGAAGGTCTTCACCGAGGTGATTGGCAGGATGGTGAGCAGGATAAGCAACACCGCCGCCCCGACCACAGAGCCCGCGACGGTTTGCGGACGGCCAATGCGGTCGGCGAGGAAACCGCCAATGAAGCCGCCAACCGGCCGCATCCACAGCACGATGGTCGTGATCGTACCAACGGTCACGGCATCAACGCCAACCTTGGTCTGCAGAAAGCCGCCGAGATAATAGACGGTCCAGAAGGTGGCGTAGCCCATGAAGATGACGCTACCCATTAGGTAGACATTGCCGTTGATGAGCAGCTTGCCGATGTCCTTGAAGTGGAATTTTTCCGCCTCGGCACGATCGCCCACATGCTCTCTGTGCTCGGCCAGCTTTTCCTCGCTGTCGACCAAAAGCGCGATAAGAATGGCGCAGGCCATGACAATCGCAGAGTAGAGATTGATCACGGAGACAAGAGCAGACGTCTTGGTTGCCAGTTCCGTACTGGAGCCAAGAATGGCCGCAAAGACCGCCAGCCCGATGGTTCCCATCAGGGCTTCGACGACGCCTCGACCCCCATCAAGAATACCGAAGAATCGCCCTTCTTCGGACGATCTGGCCAGCATCTTGACCAGCTTCATATGGGCACTCCAGAAGGTGAAGACCGAGAAGAAACCCCAGAGGAAGAAAATGATCCGCACCTGAGAGGGATCGGGCACCGTTGCGAACCAGAAGCCGCAGAGGGCGGTACCAGCAAGAGACACCGAGATCAGCCATTTGGCCGAAAAGCGGTCGCTCATGAGCCCGCTCGGAATATAGCCGATGATATAGGCCAGCCCCAGAACGGAATAGAAATTGTTGAGGTCGGACGACGTCAGACCAAACACTTCCAGAATGGTCACCTGATAGTTGGTGCGCAGATAGATCACCGGATAGATGGCGCCAGCTGCCAGAACGATCAGGAAAAACTGGAAATATCTCTTCAGGTTGTTTCCAGACATTTTATTCCTCCAAAACATCTTGTTGTGATGAGGCCGGCAGACCTTCCTGTCTCCCAACAGTCCGCCAGCCCTGTCCTTGCGTCAGGCAGCGATCACCGATCGCCGGGTTCATCGTCCTGATAGATGTATTTCTTGACCGCTTCCTGAGGGAAAATGGTGCCGTAATTCATGATCCCCTTCGGATCGAAGGCTTCCTTGAGCTTTTCGAGCATGTAGAAGGCGGAGCCATGTTCGGCTTTGGTCCATTCGCTGCGATACTTGCCGATGCCGTGGTGATGGCACATGGAGCCGCCATGCTTGAGCGTCTCTTCGACGATGATCGTCTGAAGCGGATGGTGATAGACCAGCATCTCGTCTTCCGGCGCGCAGTTGATCCGGTAGTTGTAGACGAAATACATGTTCGTCCCATTGAGATAGCTGTGCGAGGAATGGCCACCGAGCATGGTCAGGTCTTCGGCACGGTGAAACTCCTTGCGCACCCGCTCCATCACCGCATCATAGATGATGGGGATGGTCTGCCAGTCGGCCGAGATCTCCGTGGTGAAGCCCGCATGGGAGTCTTTTGCCTTCATTTCCGCGACTTCGTCGTCGATGTCCTTCTGGGACCAGTTCAGGTGGTTGAACCAGTCTTCGATCAACTGGCTGTCGACTTGACGGATGATGCCATCCTTGAAGGTCTCGACGGCTTCCTCGATCGCTACGCCGGTTGCCTCGGCAATGCCTTTGGGGCCTTCGGCCATGAACAGCAGGACGCATTTGTTGTCGTGGAAATGATAGAAATGCTGGGCTGCATCCTCTTCGGAATAAACACGGGCGACAGAGGGGCGGAAGCCATTCACCATCACTTCGCGCAGGATCTTGATGCCGCTCTCGACGTCCTTGACCAGATAGCCATAAAACTTGTTGTTGTCGGGATAGTATTTGAAGATCTTCACCGTCACTTCGGTGATGTAGCAAAGAGAGCCTTCGTTTCCGATGACGATATGGCGGATGTCCGGACCACCGGCACGACGCGGGATATTCTTGACGCGGGAAATCTGGCCATCGGGAAAGACGCATTCCAGACCGACAACCATGTCCTCGATGCCGCCGTAAAGGGTGGAGAACTGGCCGATAGAGCGCGTAGCAACAAGACCACCATATTTGGCGACTGGCTTGGACTGCGGCGAGTGCCCGGTGGTGTAGCCGATCTTGCGCAGCTCATCCTCAAGGGTCTGTAGGGCGACTCCGGCCTCGACGGTTGCCTGGCTGTTGTAGGGATCGATCTTGATGATCTTGTCGAGCCGCACCGTATCAACAACCAGCGTGGTCTCTTTCCAGTTTTCAAGGCCGCCCTCTGTCGCTGTCATGCCTGACCGGGGGATCACGTTGATGGCATTGTCGTTGCAAAACTTGAGCAGGGTGCTGACCTGTTCGGCACTGTCGGGATAGACGATGGCGATGGGGGCGGGAACATCAAGGACCTTTCTGGCCTTGGCGTATTTCTTGTAGCGGTCGGCTGAGGCTTCGTACAAATCCTCTTCGTTCTGATTGATCTGGTCGGGGGCAACCAGCTTAGCCAATTGGTCCAAAATCGTCGCGGAATCCAATTTCTTTCCTCCTGTCTGGATTGGAAAATTATCTTCTGATGTTGAGGGGAGCCTACTGCTGAATGGAAAATCTCACAATTTTTACGTCAAAATTTTCCGCATTATGCACTGTTATTAGAAAATATTGGAAAATTTTCCATATTTGAGCTGGAAAATTTTCCAAATCGAGCGTAGGCTGGCCGAGACATCATCACGGCGGCCAGCGGCCGCGCAAGGCTCACCATGTTCAACATAGATTTCGACGCACTGAACCCGCTGGAGCGGCAGATCCACTCAACCCTCAAGCAAGCCAGCCGGACAGCGGAGACGATCCGCATCACCGACGCGGCACAGATGTGCAACTGCTCGGTCTCCAAGATTTCGAAATTCGTGCAGAAACTGGGATTTGCCAATTACAAGAAATATCTCGACTATCTCTATGCCCGGGCACAGCCAGAAGCCAAACCGTCAAGCGAGCTGGAGCGGATCGGGCGCTTTCTTGAGACCTTCGATCAAAACAAGGTGCAGGAACTGGCCAGCCTCATCCATGACAGCAACAAGCTGGTGTTGTTGGGATATGGACCGTCTTATCTCTGTGCTCAGTATTTCGAGTACAAGTTCAAGACCTGCACCAACAAGATCTGCATCGCTGTTCCCGATGATCTCACGGCCTCCTCGATCATTGATGCCAACACGCTGCTTCTGGTTTTCACCGTCACAGGCGCCTTTAAATCCTTTGAAGAGATCCACCGGGAAACTAAGGCAAAAGGGGCCGAGGTGGCGCTCATCATGGAGGAATACAACCCCTCTGTCCTGACCCGCTATGACCGCATCTTTTGCCTGACCGACGGCCATCAGCCCGCAGGCCTCAAGGTTTACGAGAAGAGCAGAACCGTTTTCTTCATTTTCATGGAAGAGGTTATCAGGGAGCTTTCCCGACGTCAGTGATGCGGTTCGACTGTTGGTACATAACTGGCCTTTGTTCGATCTCAATGATGGCTTTTGGGGCTGGCAAGCGGTGGTCTGTCGGAAAGTCTCGCCTTCGTGAAGCGTCGAAATACTTTTGACTCCATGTTTATCCAAAATCTATTCCAATCTCTGGTAAGTATCAATTAACTATTATTTCTCACAATCAATGAATTTGGAGCTTTGAGGTGCATTGATGCGTGGGTTTTCTTTAAGTGTGTCAAGAAAAATAGGTCTCGTTTTCTTTCTATTGCTATTAGTGTCAGCAGTAACGAACCTTCTTTCGGTCAATAGTACTGGACAAGTTGGACAATATGGCCTCAACATCGGGCAACGCGATGCCCCGTTGGTGCAAGCGGTCGCGGAAATCAAGATGTCCACGACCATGGCGCATCTGGTTTTTGAAGAAATCATGGCCGGAGATGCAGCCGAAGACATTTCGGAAGTCTGGGCGCTGATTGACAAGGCCGGCGCCTATGCCGGGGCCATCCTTGATGGCAGCACAATGGACGGTCGCACCATCCCACGGGCCGAAGACCCTCAGGTTCGAGAGATGATTGGTTCGGTCTCCACCCGAGTTCAAGGCTTCAAGAAAGCGGCAGAGGTCCGACATAGCGGTCTGGCGGAAAATCAGGGTGTAGGATCTGATGTGGATGAAGCATTCGATCAGATGTATGAGGGGCTGATTGCAAGAGTTTCCAAGCTGGCTGACGGCGATCTCGGCAACGCCGCCCTTCAGCGTCAGGCCGGAACGGCAAAATACGCCTTGGCCAATGGGCATCTCCTTACAGCTGAAATTCTGGGCGGTGACGAGGGTGAGGATTTTGGCGAAGTCCTAGCCAATTTTGCAGCAGCCAGGGCATCGGTCGAGATGATGCAGTCCTCACCGGATACCCGTGCCATCGCGGAGGATGTCGGCAAGTTGGCGGAGTTCGCCCAACAGAGATATGACAAGAAAGCGAGCTTGCGAAATCTGGGCGCGGAGGCAGATGAGGCGTTTGACGCCGCATTCACCACCTTCATTGAAGAAATGGACAGAGCAGAAGATCGGATTCTCACGGTTGCGAACGACCGCGTTGCGGCGCTTCAGGATGAGACCCAAATGGCGCGAGGGATTGGCATCGCAGGCTTTGCTGTCATGCTGGTACTTTTTGTGGGCAGCATCTGGGTAGTTCGCAAGTTCATCGTCAAGCGACTTGTGGATCTGGAAACCACCGCCGGTCGCCTTTCAGAGGGCAAGATCGATACGCGCATGCCCGACTGGACATCTTCGGATGAGCTGGGACGTCTGCGCAGTGCCTTGGAGAAATTCAAGGATTCCGTCTCCGAACAACAACGAATGGCTGAGCACAGAGCCAAAGATCAGGCCAATGCCGAAACTGAGAAAAAGCGCGCAATCCAGAAGTTGGCTGATGACTTCGATGCCAACATCGGCTCCATCGTCGAGACAGTCTCAACCGCGTCATTCGCGCTGAATTCCACCGCCAAGGCCATGTCGCAGATTTCGGATCAGGCCAAAAAGGAAGCCGTTTCGGCGACCCATGCATCGGAACAGACCACCTCAAATGTTCAGACCGTGGCGAGCGCCACAGAGGAAATGACCAGCACCATCGCCGAAATCAGTCAGCAAGTGGTGCAGGCCTCTGTTTCCAGCCGGGATGCGGTCACAAAGGTTCACGATGCCAACAACCAGATGCGCATGCTTGCCGACACCGCCAACAAGATCGGCGAAGTGGTCGAGATGATCTCGAGCATTGCGGAGCAAACCAACTTGCTGGCGCTCAATGCCACCATTGAGTCCGCCCGGGCCGGAGAAGCCGGAAAGGGCTTTGCCGTCGTTGCCGGTGAGGTCAAGGCGCTGGCCGGGCAGACCGCCAAGGCAACTGCCGATATCGCCCAGCAGATCACCAACATTCAGAACTCGACCAAACTGGCCTCCGGCTCGATGGAAGACGTCAATGTCGTGATCCAGCAGGTCGATGATATCGCGACAGCGATTGCGGCTGCGATGGAAGAACAGACTGCGGCGACACAGGAAATTGCAGGCAACATTCATCAGGCTTCGCAAGGCACCAAGCTGGTCAATGACAGCGTGGTTGCCGTTTCCAAGGCATCTCAGGAAACCGGCTCCACGTCGGCCGAGGTGATGACTGCGGCTGGCGAGCTTGCAAGCCAGACCAATTTGCTCAAGACCGAAGTGAGCAAATTCCTGGCGCAGGTCCGTGCAGGATAATTGCGCCTGAGGCCCCGCACCTGCGGGGCCTTATTGATCGGAACCTTCCGAAGGAAACCGCCGCTTTTGGCGGTCTGTCAGGACCTATTTCAGACGACCTCGTGACAGTTAAGACTGGATCGTAGCGCTCCTGAGGAACCTGACACTCTCCCGACTGTCTGAAGCTTGGCCCTCAACGGGCATCATCGGGCCCTCAAAGCCTGATCGCTCCGCTTGAGGAGCATGCCACCCGGCAGCGTTTATCCGTAAAATCCCTCCATTTTCTCCGATGCCAAAGCAAAGGTTTGGGAAACTCAAACCTTTGCTTTGAGCTGTTATTTGATTGTTACCAACCGGCAGCATTGTCCCGCTCGAGGTTTGCGGAAGTCTTGCAGAAAAAGCAGACCTCCTTGCTTGCGATTACAAATCAACAGTTCTTAGCGCAATTGGAATTTCAGTGCCTACACCGAACAAAGTATATCCCATCTCTGCTTTTAGAAATGACATGATGGACAACTACAAGTCTATCTTTTGCGACCTTGACGGGTGCTTGATTTCAGGCGACGAAGCTCTATTTGGCGCAAAATCATTTGTTCAATATTGCAAAAGCAAGCTTTGGGTGGTCTCAAACAACTCGTCGGATACCGGCGTCAGCCTGTCTGAGAAGCTGTCCAGACTGGGTCTTGAGATTGCACCTGACAGGCTCGTTCTGGCCGGGGAACTTTCGATTCGCCATCTGGCTCAGCAATGCCCCGGCGGCAAGGTGTCGCTCTATACGGATGCTCCTCTGTGCCAATTGGCAGAAGAGCTAGGCCTCAGACAAACCGACGACAGGCCTGACATTGTCCTGTTGGCGCGAAACCGCTCCTTCAATCTCGACAGTCTGGAAAGGATTTGTCGCCAGTTGAAACAGGGGTCTCGGTTTTTCGTCACCAACATCGACGCAACCCATCCCGGCAATCATGGCGAACCTGTTCCGGAGACCGGAGCACTGCTGTCTGCGGTCATCACCTGCCTGCCAGATGCCCGGTTCACGAGTTTTGGCAAGCCGGACACCGCCCTGCTCGATGTAGCGTTTGAACGCTCGGGCGAAGCGCCTGAAGACAGCGTCTTCGTTGGCGACAATGCCGAAACGGACGGACTGGCAGCCGCGCGGGCAGGGCTCGATTTCATTCACATCACTCATGCGCAGTTCTCTTCCCAGCCCCCAAGAGAGCTGCATCAGGAAACCGGAGTGCAGCCATGTTGACCTTTGTCTTGCGCACCATGCTGAAGATGGCGATCACGCTTTTTGTGATTGTGACCCTCGTCTTCTTCGCGACGCGCCTTTCGGGAAATGCCGTCGACTTCGTGATTGGTGAAGGCATCACCAAGGAAGACCGGGCCCTGCTGATTTCCTACTACGGCCTTGATGCTTCCCTCGCCACGCAATATTGGCGGTTTCTGGTGTCCTGCCTGACCGGTCAGTTCGGCCTCTCCTTCGTGGAAGGGCGATCGGTTGCCCAGATCGCTGCAGAACGGATCTGGCCCTCTCTGGAATTGCTGCTGAGTTCCGTCGGCTTCACGCTCCTTCTCTCCCTTCCCCTCGGCATTCTCGCCGCGCTTTATCGTAAGTCGATCATTGGCAGCATGATCATGGTGATTGCTTTTATCGGTTATGCGGTTCCTTCCTTCGTGATCGCCATTCTTCTGGTGCTCATCTTCGCCTATTCCCTCAACTGGTTGCCCGTGGTCGGAGATGGCTCTGCACTGAATTTCATCATGCCGACCCTTGCGATGTCGGGAACATTGATCGCGGCTCTGACACGCTTTACCCGCAACGCCATGCTGGATGTGCTGGGGCAGGATTACATGCGCACGGCCCGCGCAAAAGGGCTGCCTGAGAGCGTCGTCATTCTCAAGCACGGCCTCAAGAACGCTTCCATCACCATTTTGTCGGTGATCGGACTACAAATCGCCGGTCTCGCAGCAGCGGGCAGCGTGGTGGTGGAATCCATCTTCTCCTGGCCCGGCATTGGCGACCTTCTGGTTCGCTCGGCAATCACCCGCGATTACCCGGTGCTTCAGTTCGGGGTGCTGATGGTCGCGGTCGCGGTGGTGATCATTAACGCGCTCGTCGATCTGACCTACGCCTATGCAGACCCCCGCATCAGACTCGCAAAGGATTGAGCCATGACCGAAACGACCTCCCCTTCGACGTTGCCCCAATCCTCAGCCCCGCAGTCCTCGCCTCAGCGATCTTTCAACTGGACCAAGCTTCCCGGTGCCGAACTTTGGCGAAAAAGCAACTGGATCCTGCGGATTGCCCTCCTTATCGGCTTGGTGCTGATCCTCATTTCCATCACTGCGCCGTGGATTGCGCCCTTTGATCCGGCAGACCAGAGCCTCATCTCGCGCCTGCGCCCTCCGATGGGATTTGAACGCTACAAGGATGGTTTCTTTCTGGGAACAGATGAACTGGGCCGGGATATCCTGTCGCGCTGCATTTACGGCTTGCGGCTCACCTTCGCCCTTGCGCTCGCCGGAGCGATCATAGGCCTGCTGATCGGCAGCAGCCTCGGGCTGCTCGCGGGCATCGTCGGCGGTGCGTTCGAGGATTTCATCATGGGTGCCGTTGACGCCCAGATCGCCATCCCCTTCACGCTTATTTCGCTGCTGATCCTTGCGATATTCGGCAGCTCCCTTGAAGTCATGGTGCTGGTTCTGGGCATTTATGGCTGGGAGCAGCATGCGAGGATCGTTCGCGGCGAGGTGCGAAAAATCGTCCGAATGCCCTTCATCGAGGCGGCTCAGGCGGCAGGTGCAACGCCGTCGAGGATTGCGCTCAGGCACATTCTTCCCAATCTGGTTTCCCCGCTGGTTGTCCAGTTCACGCTCAACTTCTCCAACATCGTCATGCTCGAGTCGACGCTTTCCTTTCTCGGTCTTGGCATGCAGCCCCCGACCGCAACCCTTGGCTCCATGGTCGGTGTCGGGCGTGACTATCTGCCGACCGCACCCTGGATCGTCATCGCACCGGCCATGATGATCCTGCTTCTCACTTTTGCCGTCCAAATTCTGGGCGACTGGCTTCGCGACCATGTCGATGTGCGCTTGCGCGGCCGCTGATCAATCCAACAAGAAGCCGAAACGGCCATTTCATCACCACATGACAGGAGGCTTTTCGATGAAAAAGCTCTTTGCTACCACCGCTCTTGCATCCCTTCTTGCGACGGGCGCCCTCGCCACTGAGTTGACTGTTGGGGTCGCTCACGTGACCGGCTACATGGATCCGGGCCGTGACCATTCCAACGTTGGTTCTCAGGTCTATTACAATGCGTTCGACACGCTGATCGACCGCGATCACACCACCACGGATGCCAAGTGGGTGCCTGCCCTTGCCACCGAATGGCATCTGGTCGAGCCGACCGTGATGGAACTGAAGCTGCGTGAAGGCGTCAAGTTCCACAACGGCGACAGCATGACCGCCGATGACGTGGTCTTCTCGCTCAACCGCATGCTTCAGGCCACCTTCGTGCCCTATCAGGTTCGCGCCCGTGACCGTCTTGGCAACTTTGAAAGAGCCGAAAAGGTGGATGACTATACCATTCGCGTCTATGCGAAACGGGAAGAGCCGCTTTGGGAAACCCTGCTCAGCCTGCAGCAGATCATGATCATCCCTCAGAAATACACGATGGCTCTGGCGGGCGATCCCAACAAGGCCGAAGACGACGACTATGAAGCCTTCAAGCTCAAGCCCGTCGGAACCGGACCTTACAAGGTGTCGGAGTTCGTTCCGGAAAACTATTTCGTCTGGGAGCGCTTTGATGATTTCTGGGGCGAGAAAGCACCGCTCGACAAAGTGACCGTCAAGCAGATGCCGGAAACCGCATCGCGCGTCACCGCCCTGAAGACCGGCGAAGCTGACATCATCAACAACATCGCGCCTGATCAGCTGCCGATGATTGAAGCGGACGCCAACCTGAAAACCGAAGGCTATGCGACCCCGCTGTTCCACGTCATGATCATGAATGAGAACAACCCGGTCCTGAAGGATCCTCGCATTCGTCAGGCCATGTCTCTGGCCGTCGACCGCAAAACGCTCAACGAAGCACTTTGGCAGGGCAAGGCGATTGTGCCGAACAGCCACACCATGAAAGAGTTCGGCGAGCTCTACATGCCGGAACTTAACACCTTCGAGTATAACCCGGAAAAAGCCAAACAGCTCCTCAAAGACGCAGGTTATGACGGCTCCGAGATTGTTTTCGACACATCCGCCACCTATTACACCAACGGCTTTCTTGCCGCTCAGGCGATTGTCGAAATGTGGGGCGAAGTGGGCATCAATGGCCGTGTCAACACGACCGACGAATGGACCGGCAACAAACCAGAGCTGATGGTGCGCAACTGGTCAAACCCGATGTATTTCGCCGATCCGTTCGGTTGCTTTGGTGTGATGTGGGCTCCAAATGGTCCTTCAGAATCTGAAGGCCGCTACAATACGAACGAAGACTTTGCCAAGTCCTGGGAAAAATTCCGTTTCTCCACGGATGTCGCCGACCGCAAGGCAGCCTATGCCGACCTGATGGAGCGCATCAAACAGGATCCTCCGTTCCTGCTTCTTTATCGCCCGTTTGAAAGCTGGGGCATGAAGAAGTCGATCAACTGGGCTCCGAAAGTCGGCCACATCCCCTATGTGCTCGACTTCCGTGCCGGTTCCATTTCCTTCAATTGATTTTTGATCACCATGTGCTGTCGGGAGCCCCGGCAGCACTCTTCCAATTTTGCGACAAGGGGTTTGATCATGTCCGTTCGTATTTGTGTTATTGCCGATATCCATCATGGTGCACCGAGCTGCACCAAACGCGGCGATGCGGCGCTTCAATTGATAGAAGATTTCAATCGCTATGTTGAAGAGGTTCAGCCCGACTTTGTGCTCGATCTGGGGGATCGGATCTCCGATATTGATCGGGACACAGACTTGCGACTGGAGCAGGAAGTCAAGACTGCATTTGATGGGCTGAGCGCCCCGATCTATCATATTTGCGGTAATCATGATCGTGATCATCTGGACGTCAGCGACAATGAAGCGATCCTGAATCAGTCCCTTGAGCATCAGACACTCGACGTCGGCGGCTGGCGTATTGCTCTCTGGCGTGCCGACAGCAAGATTATTCGTAGCTCGGACTATCACGGCTTTGTGCTGCGCGAGGATGATCTGCTCTGGCTCTCCCGCACGGTGCAGAATGCCGACCGCCCACTGCTCATAGCCAGTCATGTGCCGGTATCCGGGCATAGCCAGATCGGCAATTACTATTTCGAGAACAACCCCACATCATCCACCTATCCGATGGCCGAGCGCGCACGCGAGGCTTTGGCGCAGACGGATGTGCCGATCGTCTTTCTCTCCGGTCATGTTCATTGGAACACGATCACCAAGGTCGATGGCATCACCCACCTGACCCAGCAGTCTCTTACCGAAAGTTTCACCACAAAAGGCGAGCCTGCCGGAGCCTATGGGTTGATCGAGCTTGATGACACTGTCCGCTGGCAGGTGTTTGGCAAGGACCCGATGGATTACAGCTTCACCCCGAGGGTCGAACGCTGGACGACGCGTATGCCGGTCTTCAGCCAGCTGCCGGAAAATCGTTGCCTCCCGAAGGAGCCGAGCAAATGAGTGAGCCGACCCTCCGCGTTGAAGACCTGCATATTTCCTTTGGTAGCCATCAGGCCGTGAAGGGGCTTTCCTTTGAGATCAACGCCCGCGAGACCCTTGCTCTGGTCGGGGAATCCGGCTCCGGCAAATCCGCCACAGCGCTGTCCATCCTGCGCCTCATTGAACGCGAGGGCGGACAAATCGCCAAGGGGCGGATTTCTCTTCATGACGGCAAGAATGTGATCGATGTGACCGGCCTTTCCGGCACGAAGCTGACCCAGTTTCGCGGTGACAAGATCTCGATGGTGTTTCAGGAGCCGATGACATCGCTCAACCCGGTGCTGACCGTTGGCAACCAGTTGGCCGAGCTCTATACCCATCACCGGGGCATGAGCATGAAAACGGCACTGGACGCATCGATCAAAGCCCTCGATCTGGTGCGCATCCCAGATGCGGCCCGACGTCTCAAGCAGTATCCTCATGAATTGTCGGGCGGCCTGCGCCAGCGTGTGATGATCGCCATGGCGCTGGCCTGTAGACCGAAATTGCTGATTGCGGACGAGCCGACCACAGCGCTGGACGTGACCACGCAGGCCGAGATCCTCAATCTGATCCGCTCCTTGCAGAGCGAGATCGGCATGGCCATCCTCTTCATCACCCACGATATGGGTGTTGTGGCCGAGATTGCAGACCGGGTCGTCGTGCTCAAGGATGGTGTCAAGCAGGAAGAGGCAAGGGTCACCGATCTTTTCTCCCATCCCAAGGCAGACTATTCCCGCAGATTGATGGCAGCGACGCCGAAGCTGGGCTCCGGCACGGATGCAGCAGAATCCGGTGAGGCGCCGGTGATGACGGTCCGCAACCTGTCGACCCGCTTTCCCCTGCGCAAGGGGCTGCTTCGCAAGGTGCACGCCAATATTCATGCCGTCCGGGATGTCTCCTTCACCCTGAAGGAGGGGGAAACACTGGGTCTGGTCGGGGAATCCGGCTGCGGCAAATCGACCTTGGCACGCTCTGTCCTGAGGCTGATCGAACCGGCGGAGGGGTCGATTGAGATCAACGGAACCGCCCTTACCGGTTTGCCATCTGATCGCCTGCGGGCGGCGCGCAAGAATGCCCAGATGATCTTTCAGGATCCTTTTGCCAGCCTCAACCCTCGACTCCCCGTCCACGAGCTCATCACCGAGCCGGCCCGTATCCATGGCATTGTGACGGCCCGCGACGCCAAGGATCTTGCCGCCTCGCTGGTCGAAAAAGTGGGGCTCGAAAGGGATGCGATCTATCGCTATCCGCATCAGTTCTCCGGCGGACAGCGACAACGGCTCTGCATCGCCAGAGCGCTTTCGGTTCAGCCAAAACTGATCATCGCAGACGAAGCGGTGTCGGCGCTCGATGTCTCGATTGCCCGGCAAGTTACTGATCTGATGCTGGATCTTCAGGCGAGAGAGAAGGTTTCCTTCCTGTTCATCTCCCATGACATCGCCGTTGTCGAGCGCATCAGTCAGCGCATTGCCGTGATGTATGCCGGACAGATTGTCGAAATGGGGAAATCAGGAGACGTGCTGTCCAATCCTCTTCATGACTATACGCGCCGCCTGCTGTCTGCGGTGCCCAGTCCGGATCCAAGCAAGCGCCATCTGAATGTCTCGCTGGGGTCGACACCTCCTCCAAGGGTCGTGCTGGAGGTTGGTCAGGAGATGCCGAACGGGGTGATGGTCGAGAAGAGGCCGGGCCACTTTATCCTCGAACAGGTGGCCTGATCAATTTTCATTTCGGACGCAAAATGATTACTACCAACAATCGACGCGATGGAGCAGCCCTGTAACATAAAAGTCTTGCTACTGACACATTAGCGAAACCCAAATGGATGATTATGGGTGGCTTGAGACCTTATCTTTCGGGACGCCCATATGTCATTGAGTAGCGCGCGTTTGAAGGCGGTGAATGCCGTGCTTGAGCAGGGGAGCTTTTCGGCAGCGGCCCGCGCTCTGGGAATGACTCAACCCGCGATCAGCCAATCCATCCATAAGCTGGAAGAGCATTACGGTATTCGTCTGTTTGAAACTCAGGGGCGACAGTTGGTGCCGACGGACTTCTGTCTGGAGCTGACACAGATCACCTATCAGATTGAAAAGCTGGAAAACGAGGCCCTTGTGATGCTCAGGCGCGGTGACAAGACACATGCCTCCAGCATCCGGATCGGGCTTGGCAACACGATGCCCGGGATGGCCCTGATCGGCAAATTCAAAAAGCAATTCCCATACGTTCAGGTCGATGTGTCATTCGGCAATTTCAACGAGATCATCGACAATGTCATAGAGGATATTGTTGACGTTGGCATTCTGCCCAATCTTCCCAAAGACGGGCGGTTTTTCGGTCAGGTTTGCCTGAAGCAGAAAGTCGTGGCAATCGTTCAGCCGAGCCATGCCTTGGCGGCGCAGAAAAAGATATCCCTGCGTGACTTGTTGCATGCTCCTGTCATTTTTCGCTCCTCCGGTTCCTCGACGCAAAAAGTGGTTGATCGGGCCCTGAGGCAACTCAATCTGGCGATCAAGCCGCAGTTCGTCCTTGAGACGCGCGACGGGGTTTGCGAGGCGGTCGCCAACGGGCTTGGGATAGGCTTCATCTGGAACCATGGCACCAGCCGCAATGATGGCATTGTGCAGTTGGATGTTCTGGAGCTCGACCAGTTCTATGACGAGGTTGTCTTTTGCAGCCTTGAGCGAAAGAGCAAGACAATTGATGCCTTTTTCTCATCGGTCACATCTGGCGGAATTGATACGGTCTAAGTCAGAAAGGCCTGACGGTTTATGGCTCTTGGGAAAGGGTCCTGCCCACAATGTTTCGATGCGTCAATCGTCATGATTACATCCGATTGATCGCACGAGCGCACTGGCCAATGAGCCCCATGCACCAGATCGAAAAGACGAGCGATCAAGCGAAAGCCAAGGCACTCAATACCATGGGGGAGCAGTCGAATAAAATTCCGCAGGAGAAAAAGTACCGGTAGACATCACGGTGTGGTATTTCAATTGCATCAACAGCTTAAACCCATTTCAATGACTGCAAAGTAGCACCTTTGGTTTTAAGATAACTTGGTTTGAGGCATGACGGGATGCAGAGCGACGATCAGAGCCGCATCAGGTCCCGGTTTTGCTCATAAAGGGATCGGAACAGGGCGTGATTCTTGTCATAGGCATCATGCCTGGTGCTGTCCGGCGTGACCGAGGACACCTCGGGATTGATGCGGTTGATGTCCTGTCGCGAGAAGATCCCAGCTCCGATCCCTGCCAGAAAGGCCGATCCCAAGGCAGCGCCGATGGTCTGCTTGCGAATGGTCTGGCGTACGTCGGCAATGTCACTGACACTCTGTGTCCAGACCGGATTTTTCACCCCTCCCCCGACAGCAAAGACGCGTTCGGCAGGTTGCACTTCAGCGAAAGTGTCGAGGTTGTGGCGAATGGCATGCCCCACGCCTTCCAGCAGTGAGCGATAGAGATCGCCACGGGTGTGCATGAGGTTGAGACCGAAGATCAGGCCCTTGGCCTGCGGGTCGTTGATAGGCGTGCGCTCGCCGCTGAAATAGGGCAGAGTGATCAGGCCATTGGCACCGGCCGGACTCTCTGCCGCCTCCTGCATCAGGGTTTCAAAGGCATGATCGTCATCGTCAAGACCGGTGAATTCCTTGCGGAACCACTGGGTCAGACCACCGCCTGTGGCGAGCCCTCCCATGACGCTCCAGGTGCCTTCGAAAAGGAAGGGAGCAGCCCAAAAGCGCCTGTCGGTGACTAGACGCGCATTGACCTGAATGAAGAAAGCCGTGGTGCCATACATGATCATCAGATCACCCGGCTCCTGCACGCCTACACTCAGAGCTTCGCTGGCGGCATCGATCGTACCGGCGATAACCAGGGTGCCGGGGGCAAGGCCCGTTTCCCTCGCGGCTGCATCATTCACCGTACCGACGATGTCTGTGGTCCAGGCAATGTCTGGCATCCAACTCTGCGGGCAGATCGTCTCGATCATGTCACTATCCCAGCCACGCTCGGCGAGATTGTAGAACGGCGTGTAACAGGACGCTCCGTAGTGATCGACGACGAACCGTCCGGTCAGCCGGTGAACGATGAAGGTCGGACAGCCGACAATGCGGCCGGTTTTCGCAAAGATGTCCGGTTCGTGACGCGAAAGCCATTTCACTTTCGGCCCCACAGACTGGGTGGTCAGTGGATTGCCCGTCCGCTCCAGCAGATTTTGCTCGCCAAACTCTTCGATCATTTCGGCGATCTCGACTTCTGCCCTTGTATCCACGCCATAAAGGATGGCAGGGCGTAGAGGCTCGCCCCCTTCCGTGACAGGCAAGGCGCAAGGGCCGATGCCGCTGCAGCCCACGGCGGCAATCTCAGCGGGATCTATCCCGATTTCCTCGATCAGCCCCCGGCTGAGTGT
This sequence comes from uncultured Cohaesibacter sp., assembly GCF_963662805.1. Taxonomy (NCBI): domain Bacteria; kingdom Pseudomonadati; phylum Pseudomonadota; class Alphaproteobacteria; order Hyphomicrobiales; family Cohaesibacteraceae; genus Cohaesibacter; species uncultured Cohaesibacter sp. The sequence goes on along the minus strand of NZ_OY759854.1, from coordinate 275,488 downwards.
CGTGAAGCCCTTCCACCAGTCTTCAATAGCATCATGCTCGGCGCGCCCAGCCGCAGGAACGCGCATCTCATGCTTTCGCTGTCGAACGGTGATGACCTCTCCCGTTTCATCAAGGAGAACGCCTTTACTCGAAAAGCTGCCAATGTCGACACCTAGGAGGTAGCGCATGAATATCTCCGACGAGCGAAGGAAAAGTCCGATGTCATGCCCTTCAGCGAGAGAGACAGAAGCTCTGACATCCTCTCGAGATCGGTGAGGTCACAGGTCTCGATGGGGGAATGCGTGTAGCGGGTCGGATAGCCGATGTCCATCGAAGGGATACCCTCTCCAATCAGCTGGACATAGGAGGAATCCGTCAGCAGACCCGTGTGAGCGCTTTTCTGAACAGTGATGTCAGCCTTGGCGGCGGTCGCCTCGAGGTGGTTCAGAAGAGCGGGGTGCGCGAGCGTGCCGTTCAGCGTGCCGCGGCCATGAAAACTATAAAGTCCGAGCGCAGGGCCACCGCCAAGGGTGAGCTCACCGCGGTCCTTGAGGTCTGGCGTATCACTTGGCACCATCAGATCGATGGAAATGGCGGCATCGGGCCGAAGGCGCTCTGCGGCCAGCATGGCACCGCGCAGATTATATTCCTCCTGAACGGAAAAGACGGCATGAAGGGTCGCCGCGACCGGTTCGTCGAGCACACGCTGGATCAGATCCATCAACACGGCGCAGCCGGCGCGGTCATCGATGGATGTCGCGGAAATCTTCGTTCCGGCGAGGCGTTCGAAGAAGGGTCGGTAGACGACCGGTGCGCCAATGTCGACGCCCAGTGCGCGAAGCTCTTCGGCTGAGTTCACCCCGAAATCAAGATAGAGCTTTTCATATGGCAAAACCTTGTATTTCTCATCTTGCGGCGTTGCGTGGTGGGATTTAAGACCCATGACGCAGGGCACAAGGTCACCGCTGCGGTTCACCGCACCCATACGCAGGCCCGGAAGGACACGTTCGGGCACACCCCCGAGTCTTTCCACCCGCGCAAATCCGTCCGCTTCGATTTTACGGACCATCAGACCGAGCTGGTCGGTGTGGGCAAAAATCATCACGCGCGGCGCTTCGGGGTCTTGGCCCTTTGCGGTGAGCGTCAGATTGCCCATCGTGTCAGTGTGATGCTCGACCCGTTCGTCATCAAAGGCGGCGTCGATGAAGGCGCTGACAGGATCCTCATGGCCGGAAAGACCCGGAATCAAACAGAGTTGTTCCGTCCATGCTGCGATCCGTTCGAGGCTGATCTGGTTGATCGACATGATCCTTTTCTCCACCTCAGGCTACGGCTTTGGTTGCGCTACGGATCGACTTGACCTTGTCCATGAATTCCTTCACGCGGGCTTCGTCGACAGCATTCTCAAACACGCCGTCAATCTTGAAGGTCGATCCGACAACGGCACCGTCCGAGATGGAAAGCTGACGTTCGATGTTGTCGACCCGGCAGCCGGTGTTGCAGAGAACAACTGTGTCCGGCACGGCCTTTTTGACGCTCGACAGAATCTGGGAGTCCGTTTCGGCCCCTGCCGTCAAACCGGAAACGCAGAGGGCGTCGGGTTTATTGTTGAACACCGTCGAACGGGCGATGTCGGTGATCGTCCGGTTGCCGAGATAGCTTGCGGCTTCAGGGACGATGTTGAACAGCAACTTGAGATCCGGCGCGAGGCGCATCTTGTGGCGGACAGTTTCGCCAACATTGGTGTTCCAGAGGCCGAAGTCGCTGGCATAGACACCGCTCATGATTTCGCGAATGAAGAGTGCTCCGGTTGCCGCAGCAAGATCGATCGAGGCAATCGGGTCCCAGAGAACATTGACGCCGAATGGCACCTTGATCTCGCTCATCAATTCACCAATGACACGGGCCATCGCAGCCGTCGTTTCCGGCTTGACCTTGGTCAGGTAAGGCAGGCTGAACTCGTTTGAGAACATGACGGCATCAACACCGCCATTCTGCAATCGCGTGAGGTCGGCCAGTGCCAAATCGATCACTTTGCTCATGCCGGCCTTGTGATCATACTCCGGATCGCCCGGCAATGCCTGAAAGTGGCACATTGCGATGATGGGCTTTTCGACCTGAAAGGTATCCTTGAGCCAATGCATGATTAAATCCTCGTTCTTGTCGTTCTTGTCATTCTTGATCAGACATAATTGTTTGTTGTTGCTCCACACAGGGATCGCACTGATCCGCAATGTGAAGCGCGATGTTTTTTTGCTCGAACAGCTCGCACAGGTCGTCCGGTGGGGCGCTGTCGGTGATGATGGCGCTAACCGCATCCAGTTCGGCCACCTTGGCAAAGGCTGTCCGGCCAAACTTGCTGGAATCCGCCGTGACGATGATCTCGCGGGCACTGCGGATCATCTCTTTCTTCACCATGGCGTCATCCCAGTTGTAGTCGGTCAAGCCAGCTTCGGCGTTGATGCCGCCAACGCCCAGAAAGAGCTTGTCGACGAACAGGGTTCGAAAGGTTGCGAAAGCCAGCTCGCCAACGAGTGACGCTTCGCCACTGCGCATGATGCCGCCAGCGACGATCACTCGCACATCCTTGTTGCTCATGAAGTGCTCGACGGCCTTCAGGCTGGGAGTGACAATCGTCAAACCGCGCCTCTTCGAAAGATGACGGGCGACTTCAACGACGGTCGTGCCTACGTCAAGGGCCACGCTTTCGCCTTCGGAAACAAGGCTTGCTGCCAGTCTCGCGATGCCATCCTTGGCAGACGATGCCTGAGCATTGCGCAAGGTGAAGGGCGGCTCATAACTGCGGCCAAAAGTCGAGACTGCTCCGCCATGGACCCGGCGCAGAAGGCCTTCCTTCTCCAGTTCGCCAAGGTCCCGCCGAATGGTCATTTCCGAAACCTCGAGCGCGTTCGCCAGATCCGAGACCGCGATGATCTCTCCGGTCGAGATTTGCTGCAGAATATGGGCTCTGCGGTCGCTTGGTGTGCTCATGAGTTGCTTACCCCCAACTGTTCAAACGTCATTGCCCCTTACCCCTACGCAGGAAGTGAGTAGAGGCCATAATGGCGAGGAGCAGCATGCCCCAAACGAAGTCGCGGAAGAAGTTCCCATCCGGCACGAACAACAGCAACATGTTGAAACCGGTTGAAAGGCATTGCAGCAAAACAAGGCTGAGCAGCACCCCGATCATGCGGCCCGCCCCGCCATTCACCGAAACCCCGCCAAGAACGGCGACCAGAATGGCGAGCAGAACGTAGGTTCCACCATAGTCGGCATTGGCGGAGCTCATGCGCATCAGACTGAGGAAACCGGCCACTGATGCGATCATCGATGAGAGGACGTGCGTGGTGATGATGACTTTTGCGGTGTTGATGCCAGAGAAACGGGCGACCTTGAGACTGGTGCCTACCAGCATCATCTGTTTGCCGATTGTTGTCCGGCGCAGCATGATATCGATACCTATCCAGACGACTGCGAAGACGAGGAACGGCATGGGAATGCCGAGAAGCGTCATGCTGCCGACCATGTCAAGGCCATCCGGCAGGCCGGAGATGGCGCTGCCCCCGGTGATCCCGAGAGCAATGCCGGTGAAGAAGGTCATCGTCGCGAGGGTCGCCAAGATGCTGGGCACACCGAGCCGGGTGACGAGCAGGCCATTGATCGCGCCAACGATCATGCCGACCAGAAGGGCAACGACGAGCGCTGCGACAAAGGCCAGCACCAACGTTCCCGAAGTTGGGTCTCCCGCAGCGATGAAACGGATCGTATAGGCGGCACAGATGGCTGAAAGATTGGCAACCGCAACGACGGAGAGGTCAATCCCGGCAATGATCAGAGACAGTGACATCGCAATCCCGAACAATCCAAGTTCGGAGAGCTGGATCGACATTGAGGCGAAATTGTCCGCATGGAGAAAGCGGTCTGGCACGGTGATCGCCATGATGAGAAAGGATATCAGCGTGGCGCATGCGAGGATCAGGATGTAGGGATCACGGTCGCCGGATTTTTGAAAAAGCTTCAACACGGGGGTCACTGTCCCTTCATTCTGGAGAACGGAATGGGTGCACTGGCCTGCTTGCGGGTTGCACGATAGCCCGCCACGCCAATCCCGATGAGCAGGGCCGCCCCGACAAAGACCTTTTGCCAAGCCGCCGGAATACCGATCAGCACGAGGCTTGATGTCAGAAGAACCACGAAGGTGATCCCGATGATCGCACCGCTTACGGTTCCGCGCCCACCGGTAACACTGGCGCCGCCAAGAACAACTGCGGCCAGCACATCAAGCTCCATGCCCGAGAAGGCTCCGGGGTTGGCATTGCGGAAGAACATGGCCTGCGTGATGCCTGCGGTCCCGGCCAGAAGACCGGCCACGACAAAGGCGAAAATCTCGTACCGCTTGACCGGCAGGCCGAGCCTCATCGCGGACTCCCTGCTGCCGCCGATGGCATAAAGGCCGCGGCCAAAGGTCGTGTAGCGCAACACGAGCGCCACGATGATGCAGATACCAATGAAGATGAAGACCGCCGGATGCAGGGAATAGGTCCGCCCGAAGGAATCCTCGATCGAAACAATGGATGTGCGCGAGAAGGTCGAGAGGCTTGAAGGAACACGAAAGATATTCTGTGAGCCAAGGAAGAACAGGGTGAAGCCGTAGATGAGGCTCGACATGCCAAGCGTGACGATCAGGGCAGGCAGGCGGAACAGGGCTACGAACAGACCGTTGATCGTGCCGACAAGGGCGCCGATTGCCATTGCGCTGGCATAGATCACGATCACTGGAGCATCGATATCGAAGTCGACAAAGGCCTTGATGGTGGCATAGGCCGACAGCGCCGCGATGGCGGGAAAAGATATGTCGATGCCGCCGGTTAGCATGACGATCAGAGCGGCCATCCCCATGATGCCGATCACGGTCATGTTGCGCAGAATGTCAAAGACGGTGGTCACTGAGACAAAGGCCGGGTTGACGATGGCAATGATCATGGCCAACAGCACGAGCATCACAAAAGCAACGGTCTGATTGTCGATCTTCAACCGATCAAGGCCCAAAGGGATTTTCAGCGGCGTATGGTCTTGGTTTGGCATCCGCCTATCACTCCTGCACTAGTTCGGACAGTCGAGAGGCCTGAAGGGCCTCGCCGGGGATTTCCTTGGTGATCCTGCCACCGCTCATGACAAGCAGGCGATCGCAGAGACGCACGATTTCGTCAGCATCATCGGAGACGACGATCACTCCGGCCCCTTCGCTCGCCATGGTTTCGACGATCTGGTGAATTTCTTCCTTCGAGCCGACATCCACTCCAACGGTCGGGCCATTGAGAACGACCACACGGGGCGCGCACGCCAATGCTTTCCCGAGCACCACGCGCTGCTGGTTGCCCCCCGACAGGGTATGAACAAAGGCCGAGGCGGATGGGGTCTTGATGGAGAGACGCTCGATCCAGCTGTTGCCGAATTCCTCGACCTTGCTGTCCTGAACAAATCCGAGAGCATTGGCCAGACTCGACAGGCTGCCAGCTCCGAGGTTGTCACCGACCGAACGGGACAGGAACAATCCTTCTGTTTGCCGATCCTCTGGCACCATGCCAATGCCGCTGGCAAGGGCATCTCGAATGTTGGAAAGCTCCACCTTCTGTCCTTCAAGCGAAATGGAGCCGCTATCCGGGGGGAGCATTCCGTAGAGACTGAGAGCCAGCGCGGTTCTGCCGGAGTCTAACTGCCCGGTCACGCCAAGGACCTCACCGGCTTTGAGCGTGAAGGACAGGTCGCGATAATAACTGGCGCGGCAAAGGTCCTTGACCTCAAGCACGGTTTTCCCGGCTCGGTCAGCGGTGCTGTGTTTCTTGTCTGGCAAATCACTGCCGACCATGCGCCGGACAATCTCGCCTCGATCGAAGGAGGCGCCTCGCTCATCGTGAACTTTCTCGCCATTGCGCATGATCACCACGCGCTCAGCCACCTGTTGCACTTCATCGAGCTTGTGGCTTACGAAGATGACGGCGACGCCTTCGTCTCGCACTTGCCCGATGATTTCGAGGAGGCGCGCGATTTCCCGTGCCGTCAGGGCCGATGTCGGCTCATCCATGACAATGAGGGATGGGTTGCCCACGAGGGCTCGTGCGATGGCGACAAGCTGTCTCTGGGCAACCGATAATTCTTCTGCGGGGACGTCAAGATCAATTTCGGCTCCGATACGGTCCAGCGCTGTTTGAGCGATCTTCCGCATCCGGCCCCATTTGGTGATCCAGCTTCCCTCTTTTGTGGCGCTTGCCATGGCGATGTTTTCCATCACCGACAGATTGGGGAAGAGGGAAAAATCCTGATAGATCACTTCGATACCGGCGGCCAGTGCGTCGACTGGCCCCCAGCTGTCCTGCGCTTTGCCGCGCAGGATGATCTGGCCGCCGTCGGGCTTGTGAACGCCCGACAGCACTTTTATGAGGGTAGACTTGCCTGAACCATTTTCGCCAAGCAGGCACAACACCTCTCCGGGTTCAACGTCAAACTCGACATTGATCAGCGCCTTCACACCCGAAAAGGTCTTGCTGATGTTCTGAAGGCTTACAAGGGACGTCATGGCAAGTCTCTGGTCTTGGAAAGATTAGAAATCGTACTGGTCGATATTGGCCTTGTCCATGTCCAGCCATGCCGAACCATAGATCACTTTGCCGTCCAGACGAATGTTCTCATAACCCGGAACACCAAGGTCCATGCCATCGGTGATTTCCTTGCCCTGACTGATCAGGAGCGCGATCTGGTTCATTGCCTTGCCAGCAAGAGCCGGATCCCAACAGGTGATCAGGCTGACGACGTCGTTCTTGACGAGATCGGAAGCGTAGGACGGAATACTGGTGCCAACGATGGAGAGCTTGCCCGCAAGACCAGCCTCTTCAACTGCCTGACCTGCACCAACCACGTCAAGTGCGTCTGAGCCCTGAATGCCTTTCAGGTTTGGATAGGTTTTCAGAAGATCCTTGGTGATCTGGTAGGCTTTGCCAACGTCGTCAAAGCTTTCGTTCTTGGTGCCGACCAGTTCCATTTTAGGGTATTTTTCCTTCTGCAGCGCAATGGCTGCATCAACCCAGGCGTTGTGCGTGGTTTGCGTCAGGCTGCCAACGAATACGGCATACTGGCCTTCGTAATTCATGCGTTTGGCCATTTCTTCCATCAGGTGACGGCCATAGGCGGCGTTGTCGAATGCTTCGACGTCATAGTCTGCATTCTCAATATCGGCGGCCTCGTGCGTGATCACGATCATGTCGCGGCTTTTGGCTTTTTTGAGCGACGATTCCAGAGCTTGTGCTTCAAGGGGCACGACCAGCAGGGCCTGAGGTTTCTGGGCGATGGCATCTTCAAGGCTCTGCAACTGCATGGCGCTGTCAGCTTTGGACGGACCAACCTGAACCGCATTCACGCCAGTCTCGGATGCGAATTCCTTGACGCCCACTTCCATGCGCTTGAACCAGTTGAAGCCGGTTGACTTGACGACTGTAATGAAGAGCTGATCGTCAGCAGCTTGTGCATTGAAGGCACAAAGCGACAGGCTGATCAGGCCGGCCAGAATGAGGGATCTTTTCATTGATAATCTCCTAAGGAAGGTTCCGCCCAAAAAAGCAGGGAGCGATGATCGAATGTGTTCATATGAACTTTTTTATTGTTTTATTGCACAAAAATCTAACACACCATCAAAGACTGTCAAGCGCATTTTGTACGCCGTGTCCGTTGGTCGCGCTTTTTTGGAACGCAAGGCTCAGAACAGGAGAGATTGAATGTGGGGACGCGTGGCATTGTCGCAGACTGAAGTCTGACTGATAGCGACGCAACTTCAATTGGTTGCCCAGTTCGTATTCAGGATCAATTCGCCCGGATCGAAGAGCTGAAAAAATAAAATGGCCCTGCCCATTGATTGGGGCAGAGCCGGACGATGAGGCAACTTCACGTTAACAAGCAACAGCTAGTTCGTCTGCTGTTGTTTGATCAGGGCGTCAATCTTCTGATTGCATTGCCCGGAAATCTTGCTTTCATTCTCCTTCAGGCACATTACAAGACGCCCGCCCCCCGGCTCAACAGATCCGCAATAGGCTTTGACGTCAGCCTTGCAGGCAGACTTGATTTCCCGCATCTGCGACATGGACATCGATCCTTGCGCAAAGGCTCCCGCAGTAAGCAATGTGAACAATGCTGCCAGAGCGGCAAAGACGGTCTTTCTTGTCATGACATATCCCTTTCGTGTTTGTCATTGGTGACTTAAGGGAGTTTTAGACGGTGCCCTTTGCCAGCATTTTTCCCGTCAATGTCATTTTGTAACAAGGATTAGCTCTCTTGAGGTCCGATGCGATCGGAAAGCGGCGGTAAGCATATGAAAACCCGCCCATGTCCCTGAGGCGTCGCAGCAAGCGTGATCCTGCCGTTGTGAGCCTCGAGAAGAGCCTGAGCCACAGCAAGCCCGAGCCCGGCCCCGCCCGTCTTGCGCGCACGCGACGGTTCGGCCCGTGTGAAGGGTTCGAGCAACAGGGAGCGAGCGCCTTCCTCCTTGCTGAAGCCAAGCCCCTCATCGTCAATAGTGACATGGACTCCATCGGCTTTCTGCTCGACCCGAACATGCGCGCAGCCGCCATATTTGATCGCATTGTCAAGGATATTAACGAACACCCGCCGCAGAGCGAGCCGGTCGCCCAACACCAGAATTTCGTCGCCAGCAGGCAACAGCTCCAGCGTCACCCGAGCTCCGGCCTGACGAAAATCGGCCAACTCTCCGCGTAACAGACCGCCAATATCAAGCAGTTCCTCATTGAGAGCCCCCACCTCGGCACGGGAGGTCAACAGCGCATTGTCGAGCAGCTCGATCATATCGCGGATATCCGTTGTCGCCCTCTGGCGATCCTGCTCATCAGGCATTTTTTCGATGCGCAGATGCAGACGGGTGGCAAAGCTGCGAATGTCATGCTGGATCCCACCGATCAGCGCAACACGGGAGCGCGCCAGCGTGTGCAATCGCTCCTGCAGCCTTTTGAAGGCCCCGGCCAGCGCGGCGACTTCAGGCGTTGCTGAGCGGAACTGTGGAAGTTCCACCATATCGCCGCCGGGATCGATCCGTTCAACCGCCTTTGCCAGCATGACAAGAGGCCTGATCTCCCGGTGCAGCAGGAAGAAGGCGACCGCAGACAGAATGGCGCCGAGCAAACCGGCATAAATCCCGGCAGGCACTCCGCTCTTTGTTGAAATGAAGGAGGCCTTCACCTCGACAACCATGAGGCTGCCGTTGTCGAGCCTGATCCAGAATTCGAGCGGAAAAGCAATTCCGGCAAAGAACCTTGCTGCCGGTCGTCCCTCCAAGATGGCATTGGGCTGAATGCGGACAAGCCGCTCTCCCAAAGCTTCCCGATAGATCGCCATATCCGCATCATCCAGCAGATCGGTATCCATGCGCATCTGGTCGGCTTCATCATGAAACTGGATGGAGACCCTTGCTGACGCCGTTGCGGCTTCCAGCATCGGCCGCCCTTCCCGGCCAAGCTGATTGGCGAGATTTGTCAGGGCCAACAACTGCTGCGGTTCCGGGTTGACTTGCCTGTCGACACCATTGCCCGACCAGTAGAAAGACACGATGAGGACAATCCAGAGCACGACAAACAGACTGGAACCGATGGCGAGAAGGCGCGTCGTTAGCCCAAAGTGCATGATCAGGATACCTGTTTGACGGGCACGGCCATAAGATATCCGCCGTTGCGCACCGTGCTGATCAACTCGCCCCCGCTTTCGAGCGGCCCCAGCTTCTTGCGCAATCGCGACACCAGAATGTCAACGGATCTATCGTAGGGATTGGCCTGCCGCCCATGGGTGAAATCCAGAATCTGGTCGCGGGAGAGGACCCGCCTTGGTCTCAGGATGAAGCAGGCCAGCAGATCAAACTCGGCACTTGTAAGTCCTACGAGTTCCTGATCTTTGGTCAGCAGCTGACGGGCATCGAGATCGATGACAAACCGGTCAAAGGCTATTCGCCGCGTCTCCATCATCGGTGTCGACTGTCCAGCGATCCTGCGCAACAGCGCCCGCGTCCGCGCCAGAAGCTCACGGCTCGAGAAGGGTTTGACCACATAGTCGTCGGCCCCGATTTCCAGCCCGACAACCCGGTCCAGTTCCTCGCCCTTGGCGGTCAGCATCAGGATCGGCAGGGAATGCCGCGCCCTCAGACGACGGCAGATGGACAATCCGTCTTCGCCGGGCAGCATCAGATCGAGAATGATCAAGTCCGGAAAGGTTCTATCCATGATCTGATCCATTTCCATGCTGTCCTGCGCGGTGGAGACGGCATAGCCCTCGCGCTCGAACAGCTCGGCGATCAATGACCGGATGTCGTCATCGTCATCGACGATGAGTATGCGTTTGCTTTGACTGTCCATGCTCGTTTTCGCTCATCTACTGGCCGTCAGCCTGATTTCAGGCTGGCCCCTGTCTTTAGACTATTGCTGGGAAGAAAGGTCGGCGTCCGGGACGTTTCAGCCATATGCTGGTCCGCCTAGGCGCAAAAATCAATCCGTTTTCCCTGCCATTTACAAAATGAAACATTCCAGAAACAAACTGGAACAGCTTGAAAAGGCTCATTCATTTTGAAGAAAACTCCGACGGGCAATCTCTGTTCACAGGCTGCAAACCAGCATTTGCACCGACACCTGAAATCCAGACAGAGGATCGACAATGAGCACGAAACTGACAATCGCATTGATGAGTAGCATGATTGCCCTTGCGGTGGCGAGCGAAGCCAACGCCTGGACGCGAAACGGAACAGTCACCGGGCCGCGAGGCACATCCAGCGTACAGGCCTCCGGCAGCTGCGCCAATGGCGCATGTAGTCGACAAGTCACCCGCACCAATCCGTATGGCCAGACCAGCACCCGTAGTGGCTCGGCCGCTTGTGCCAATGGCGTCTGCTCCGGCTCTTCCACGACCACGGGCCCCTATGGTGGCACCGTTACCCGGCAGGGAACCATCAGCCGCTGAAACCCTGCCCGCCCGGAAGTTTCCTGACCCGAACTCTCGAAACTTCCGGGCCACCCCTTTGAAAGCTCACCCCGCGATGTTTGAAGCCACACCTGATCAGAGCGATGAGGACTGCAAATTGCCAGCAGCGCAGGACCATTCCCGGCGTCCTTTCCTTGTCGGCGCCCCAACGAAAGCAGAGAGATTGCCCTCGCTGGAAAGCGGGCAACCTGTCAACTCTGACGGCAAGGCTGACTGGAAAGGTGATCGCCGACCCTCACGTCCATCTTCGCGGCAGCGAGACCGAAGACGAGAGCTGTTGCTCGGTGCCGGATTGTTGCTCCTGTCAGTTACCTGTTGGTTGGGGTGGCGCTATGGGGCGGTGCATACCATGGCACTGGCAGTGGCAGAAGCGACGAGCTTCCAGCCTGAAATAACAGGTCCGGCGACGCTTGATGCCACGCGCAAGGCCAGCATTTCGAGCACGGTTCAGGCGCGCCTTCTGTATCTGGCAGTAGAGGAAAACGACAGTGTCCGCAAAGGCGACTTGTTGGCCCGGCTTGATGACGCCGAAGTAACAGCCCAGCTCGCTTCGCAGGAAGCCAGCTTTGAAGCGTCGCGTCAGGCTGTTGTCATGGCCAAGGCAGACTTGAAGCAAGCCTTCGTCAGTCTCACCAACGCCAAGACCGAATTCGGGCGTCAGACCCAGCTGCTGGAAACAAAAACCACCAGCCGTTCGTCCTATGAGACAGCACAAACAGCTCTTGCCCGAGCCGAGGCAGACAAGGACAAGGCGGAAGCCAACATCCAGCAAAGCCAGTCCCAGATGACCGCATCAGCCAAAAGCGCCGAGGCCCAAAAAGCCTTGCTTGCCAAATACCAGATTCATGCGCCCCTTTCGGGCATCGTCGTCGACCGAACGAAAGATATCGGCGACGCATTGACGGTGGGCTCCAGCTTCATCGAAATCGTCGACCCGGACAGCATCGTTGTCACAACGCGATTTGATGAAAGCCTGATCACCAGCGTCGGAGCGGGCCAATCCGCTCTTGTCACCTTTTCTGCGGATCCGGGAGATCCCGTCTCTGCGGAAGTCACGCGCGTCGGACGACTGGTTGATGAGGAGACCCGTGAATTCGAGGTTGATGTCAAACCGGATCGGCTGCCCACCCACTGGGCAATAGGGCAACGGGCCAACGTGGTGCTGAAACTCTCCGCAAAGGCGTCAACAATCACCATTCCGACCACCGCACTCCATCGCATTGAGGGAAAGCCGGGGGTCTGGCTCTCCGATGATGGTCGAGCCAGATGGCAGCCAGTCACCGTTGGTGCAGCCGCTGGAAATCGCATCGAGGTGCTTTCCGGCCTTACTGCTGGCGACATCTATGCAATAGCCCCGACCCGCCTTTATCGCGGCATGCGTATCAAGGCACGCTCAGGTCTGTCAGGCAGCAAGGAGAGCTCATGAATCTTGCGATCAAGGATATTCGCTACAGCCTTGGGCGCTTTCTGCTGACGGCAGCCGGGGTCGGTTTCCTGATCACGGCCTCCATTGGCATGGTCGGTCTTTATCGCGGCATCGTCGCGGACGCTCTGCTGCTGATCGAGAATATTGGTGCCGACCTGTGGGTCGTGCAAGGCGGGCACTCCGGCCCTTTTTCGGAAAGCTCTGCCATTTCGCCCGACATGGATCGAAGAGTGGCAGGCGTTGCAGGGGTTGCCGCTGTGCGTCGCTTCACGCAGACCAGCCAGCAGGTAAGCTTCAACGACAAGAGCGTTCGCGCCACCATCACCGCGATCGACTTTCCACACGACACAGGCAATTGGCTCAACCTCAAGGCCGGGCGACCTCTGCGCAATGGTCATTATGAGGTGATTGCCAATGACAATCTCGGTTTTGCGCTTGGCGACTCCATCACTGTTGGACGCGATCAGTATGAAGTGGTGGGGCTGACGTCAGGCATGGTCGACATGGGGGGCGACGGCTTGATGTTTATGAGTGTCAATGACGTCATCACCATCATGAAACACCGCACCAATGAAGAGATCCTGCTTGCGCGCAACTCTGATCTTGCCGAAGACCTCGCAACCGGTGACACGGGAAGACGTGACAGCAGTGTGGACGCTTCGCTCGACAGTCAGAAGATCGCCGCTGTGCTGGTGACGCTCAGTCCGGCAGCCAATGAACAGAGCGTGCGAGAGGCGCTGCTTTCCTGGGGCGATGTCAACGTGATGAGCGGACAGGATCAGAAGGATCTGCTCCTGAACCAACGCCTTCTGCGCCTTCGCATTCAGATTCTTGCCTTCACTGGTGTTCTGCTGGTGGTGATGGCGATCGTCATTTCCCTCATCATTTACATGCTAACAATCGAGAAACTGCACCAGATAGCCATGCTCAAGCTGATTGGTGCCCGCAACAGCGTGGTGATCAACATGATCGCGCAGCAAGCCTTTCTGATCGGGGCGGGTGGCTTTTGCTTCGGCATCGGGCTGGCTCGTCTGATCTTCCCGCATTTCCCACGCAGGGTGGTGATGGCCCCTGACGACCTGGCTCTGCTTGCCCTGACGATTGCCATCATCTGTGCATTTGCCAGCCTGATGGGCATTTCGCGCGCCCTCAAGGTGCGTGCTCAGGAGGTTCTGTCATGACCGCAATACCAGTTTTGTCGATCCGCAACGCCAGCCGCCACTATCAGAGTGGCGACAGCGTCGTCAAAGCGCTTGATGATGTCTCTTTGGACATCATGCCCGGTGAGGTCGTCGGCATTCTTGGCCCGAGTGGCTCGGGCAAGAGCACTCTCTTGTTGATCGCTGGCCTGTTGGAGCCACCGACCCTTGGTGATGTCTATATAGGGGGCGAGCGGGTGTCCTACCCGAACGCCATGCTGGAAGGATTGAGGAGCTTTCGCCGCCATAACATCGGCTTCGTCTTTCAGAAGGCCAATCTCATCCCCTTTCTGACAGCGCTGGAGAATGTCGCTCTGGCACTGGAGATCGATGATGTCTCTCCCCGCGACGCCCGCGACTATGCGCGCTGGTTACTTGGCAGCCTCGACCTCGCCCATCGCCGCGATAACCTGCCCAAACAACTTTCAGGCGGCGAACAACAGCGGGTGGCTGTTGCCCGTGCGCTGGCCAATGATCCCCGGCTGGTCCTCGCTGATGAACCAACGGCCGCCCTTGATGGCGAACGCGGCAAACAGGTGATCCGGCTGTTCCGTCAGATCGCGACAGAGGCCCATGCGGGTGTTGCGGTTGTCACCCATGATCCACGCGTGCTGTCGCTGTTTGATCGCAGTTACGAGCTGCGCGATGGCAGGATCGTCAAAGGCTAAACCCGTCAGAAAACCACCGAACAAAACCAATTAGAAGCCAACTGGAGACCAAAGAATGATCAGAAGACTTTTGCTCGTGCTGGCCCTGTCCCTTTTCGGCAGCAAGCTGGCCATGGCGGCCACGACCTCGGTCGTCATCACCCATCTCAATCTGCGGGCGGGGCCCTCGACCCAGTTCCCCGTCGTCACCGTCCTGCCCGCTGGCGGGCGCGTTCTCACCAACGGCTGTCTGGCCGATTATAGCTGGTGTGATGTGAGTTTCGGCACCTATCGGGGCTGGGTTGCAGCTCGCTACATTCAGGTTGTCTATCAGGGCAACCCCGTGATCATCACCCCGGCTGTTGCGCCGCGCCTCAGCGTTGCCGTCGTCCAGTTCAGCCAAGCCTACTGGACCCGCTATTACAGCGCCTATCCGTGGTATGGCCGTTGGGGTGTCTATGCACCCTATTACGCACCGCCGCCAGCCAGAGCGACCGTCAATCGCAGCGGCAGTTGTGCCAATGGCTCCTGCAGTGGAACCGCGACGGTTACCGGCCCTGCGGGCTACAGTGCCACCCGCACCCGTTCTGGCAGCTGCGCTGATGGCATCTGCGAGGGAACCCGCACCACCACAGGCCCGGCCGGATATAGCGCCACGCGTACCCGCAGTTGCAACCGTGGAGACCAATCCTGTTCGGTCACCCGAACCGGCCCGCGCGGCGGTAGCTACTCCGGCACGCGAACTTTCAACCGTTGAAGTAGGGACCGGTCTACACCGAAGACCCTCGGGCAATGTCCGGGGGCGATCCCTTCACTGTCGCATTGCGAAAAGCGACTTTCTGCCTCGCGTTGGAGAAACCTGCTGCAAGCCGATTTGATAGATCTCCTCAGAAGACTCGTAAACCAACATGATTGCATTTCGGTTTGGTTTAAGCCTTTCTCCGTAACGGTCGGAAAATACCGGTCAAAAAGGTCCGTAAAGCTCCTACATTGACACGCTCCCAATATTTAATTAACTTAGTTAGTAAATTAAAGGAGGGCGCATGCAGTCGACGGTTGGAAAGATACTTTCGGTTTTAAGGGATCAGGGAACTTGCTCGCGTGCTGAACTGGCGCGCACGATCGGGCTTTCGACTGCCGCGATTTCAAAGTTCACTTCCGAATTACTGGATGTGGAGGTCGTGCGCGAAATTGAAGTCTCGGGCAAGCAGACCGTCGGACGCCCATCCATCGACCTTGCCCTGCAGCCTGATGCCTATTTCATGATCGGGGCCCACATTACCGTGGGGCGCGTTGAGGTCGTCATGACCGACATACTGCTGCAGCAAATCTCCTCGGCGCAATTTGACATCAGTCGTGATATCGAAATCGATATTCTTGTTGGCGGGATCGTCCAGACCATCGAGGACCTGATCGCAAAGAGTGGTCGGCAGCGTTCGCGCATCAGAGGAGTCGGCCTGGCTGTTCCGGGGGCTGTTGATGTCGAGGGGCGGATCAATCTGTTTTCCAATTTCACCCAGTGGAGCAATATTCCCTTTGCGGATCTGCTTGAAGCTCGTCTCAATCTTCCCGTCACTCTCGAACATAACGCCGCAGCCATAGCGCTTGCGGAGTCTCGATACGGTGCAGGGCGAGAGCGCGAACGCGTCCTCTATGTCTACATGGGTGGTGGAATTGGTGCGGGTATCACATACAGCAGGGAACGCGTGGCCAATTCCAACCGCGGGCGCCACGTCGAATTGGGGCATATCGTAGTCGATCCCCATGGAGCCCCATGCAAATGCGGAAAGCCGGGATGCCTTGAGACAGTTTTTTCCGAAGGTCCCCTGCTTGCCCAGCTGGGGCTCGACAAGGTACCCGCGTCAGGCCTGATTGATGCTCTCATGCAGACAGACGGCTGGGAGGAGCGGTACGAGCAATTCCTGCAAACCATGGCGACGACCGCCATTCTGCTGTTGCCGGACATGATCGTTCTCGGAGGGCATTTGGGGGCTGCGCCAGAGGCATTCTATGCAAGGTTGGAAGAGGATTTGGCCAAGCGGATCCTAGTGCCCCAGCAGCGCAACCAACTGCATGTCGTGCGCACATCCTATCTCAGTGACGCCGGTGCAATCGGGGCGGCCTGTGCAGGTCTCGAGCAATTTATCTTCGGCAATCCGCAATTCTCACAAAATCGAAGCCGGGTCTTCCGTGGAGGGTGATCCGAGCGCTTGAAACGATCCGTTCTGGGAGGAATACGTGTCGGAAGAAACAAAGAAGTCAGGCGTCTTGGGGCTCGACCCCGGCAGACTAGCCGCAATCGGCCTTGGGGCAATATCATTTGTTCTGGGGATCGGTCTATGGGCGCTGGCCACCAGCGCGGGAGCGTTTTCGCTACCAAGCCCTCTTGAAGTCGCGACACGCTTCGTCGAGCTGGCGTTGAATGGTCAGCTGCTGGTCGATGTGCTGGCCTCCATGCGCCGTGTCGCCTTCGGTTTCCTGCTTGGCGTATCGATTGCGGTCCCCGTCGGGTTTCTGATGGGCTGGTATCGCGTTGCGCGCGGTCTTATCGAGCCTTGGATCCAGTTTTTCCGGGTGATCCCGCCGCTGGCAATCATTCCACTGGCGATCGTAACCATGGGGATCGACGAAACGCCAAAGATTTTCGTCATCTTTCTGGCGGCCTTCCTGTCTTCGGTGGTCGCGACCTATCAGGGCGTCATCAACGTTGACCGAACCTACATCAATGCGGCGCGGGTGTTGGGGGCTTCGGACTTCACGATCTTCAAGTCGGTAATCGTCCCGGCATCCACACCCTTCATTCTCGTTGGCTTCCGTATTGGTCTCGGGTCTGCGTGGGCGACCGTGGTCGCCGCTGAACTGATCGCTGCCCAGTCGGGGCTCGGCTTCCGGATGCAGCAGGCCCAGCTCTACTACGATCTGCCGACCATCTTCGTCAGCCTGGTCGCCATCGGCATTCTGGGGCTGATCATGGATCGGCTGGTCGGCCGCCTCGACGAATATCTGACCCGTTGGCAGGAAAAAGGTGCGGCATGACACAGCAAGCGGAGCCAAAGATCGTCTTCAGGAATGTCGACAAGAAGTTCGGCGACGGTCCAGCTGCCTTTGAGGCGCTGAAGGATTTCAACCTCGAAATAGCTGACGGCGAGATCGTCACCGTGGTGGGGCCGTCCGGTTGTGGCAAATCCACCGTTATGAACATCGCAGCAGGGCTAGGCCGTAGACTCATAAACTTCTGATCCAGACAAGTGCTGCGACGAGTTTGATAGCAGCCAGAAAGTTTAGCGGGTTCTTCTCATATCTGGTGGCGATGGCGCGAAACTGCTTGATTTTGTTAAAGAAGCGCTCCACTGCATTGCGCTGTTTATAGACCCATTTTGAAAAGGTCACGGATGCCTTGCGATTTCGTTTGGGCGGGATATTCGCCCAAGCGCCCCGTTCTTTGGCTTTTGCCCGGATGGCGTTACTGTCATAAGCCTTATCCGCAAGGATGATTGTATTGGCTCTCATGATGTCGAGCATGTCATCAGCAGGGCGACTGTCATGGACTTGTCCGGCACTCAGGCGCAGGTCAATTGGTCGGCCTTCTGCATCGACCAAAGCGTGGATCTTGGTGGTCAAGCCGCCCCTGGAGCGTCCCATGCAACCATCATCCTGATCCCCCTTTTTGCCGTGGCACCGTGTTGATGGACCCGAACATAAGAACTATCGATCATGATGATGTCGCCGTCATAAGCCTCGGAAACCGCTTGAAGAAGTCGATCCCAGATACAAGCTTTACGCCAACGGACAAACCGATTGTAGCAGGTCGTATAAGGACCATATCGTTCGGGGATATCGGCCCAGGGTGAACCTGTGCGAAAACGCCAAAGGATACCATTCAGCACCCGACGATCATCAACACGGGCAACACCCCGAGATTTGTTCGGCAACAAAGGTTCGATAACGGACCATTCAAAGTCGGTTAATTCATAACGACGGCGTGTCATGCGAGGCTCCTTAGTCTGGAACCCTTGAATCACAATCTCGACTGAAATCAAACAACTTTTATGAGTTTACGGCCTAATCCCGCTGACGAGCGGTCAATGTCTGGTGCACGGCAAGGAAGTCACGGGTCCTGGCCCGGATCGGGGCGTGATCTTTCAGCAATATGCCCTGTTCCCCTGGTTGACAGTGCGCAAGAATGTCGAGTTCGGCCTCAAGCTTAAGGGCATGCACGCGGTGGAGCGCCGGGAACGGGCTGAGCATTATATCGACATGGTTGGACTGATCGATTTCGCCGATGCCTTGCCCAAGATGCTGTCGGGTGGGATGAAACAACGCTGCGCCATCGCACGCGCCTATGCGGTCAACCCAGAGGTGCTGCTGATGGACGAGCCATTCGGGGCCCTTGATGCCCTAACGCGCGTGCGGCTGCAGGAACAGCTGTTGCAGACCTGGGCGAAGGACAAGCGCACCATCATGTTCATCACCCATGATGTCGATGAGGCGGTCTTTCTTGCCAACCGGGTGATCGTAATGGCAGCGCGTCCCGGTCGGCTCAAGGAAGTCATCGATGTGAACCTGCCCTATCCAAGAAACGACGATATCCGGCTTTCGGAAGAGTTTCTGCGTATTCGAAACGCAGTCTGGCGTGGCGTCTATTCCCGGGGAGAGAACGCCGCTTAAAAAGTGGAGGAGAAGGACAATGAAACTGACGAAGAGAGAACTGCTGAGGACAATCGGCCTTGGCGCCGCTGGTGTGGCGATGAGCCTGTTGGCTGGAGGTGTTTCCCTTGCTGACACCGACAAGATCAGAATGGGTTACATTGCCGACTATTTCGGCACATCCATGGCCGCGATTGCCACGGAAAAGAGCCTTTGGGAGAAGCATGGCCTTGAGGCAGACCTCAAGGTGTTTACCAATGGTCCGATTCAGGTGCAGGCGCTTGGGGCCGGATCTCTCGATTTTGCCTACATCGGACCGGGTGCACTCTGGCTCCCTGCCTCCGGCAAGGCAAAGGTTATTGCGGTCAATGCCCTTGGCTATACCGATCGCGTGATCGCGCAGCCGGGGATCGAAACCATTGCCGATCTCAAGGGCAAGAAGGTTGGCGTGCCCGAAGGGACATCCGGTGATATGCTGCTGCGACTGGCACTGGAACGCGCAGGCATGACCCTTGATGATATCGAAGTGGTGCGCATGGATCCGAGCACGGTCGTCACGGCGTTTGGCTCGGGTCAGGTGGATGGGGCCGGCATCTGGTATCCGTTCGTTGATGTCATCCGTCAGCGAATTCCCGACATGAAGGAATTGTCTTCCAACGAGGACTTCTTCCCTGACGTGGCCTTCCCATCGAGCTTTATCGTCGGTGGTGACATGATCAGCAACGAAGCCGTCATCAAGAAGGTCAATGCCGTCATCAAGGAAGCGCTCGATTTCCGTCGTGACAACATGGAGGAAGCCGTCGACATCACGGCCAAGTTCCTCAACGTGCCCAGAGGTCCTCTGGCTGCAGAAGCCAAGCTCGCCCTGTTGCCAAGTTCGGAAGAACTGGAAAAACTCACTCGCGAAGGCAAGGTTGATAACTGGTTTGACACGCTCGCCGGACTCTATGCCGCGTTTGGCAAAATCTCCGATCCGCTGCCTGCCAAAGACTTCTATCTCTCGGGTCTTTACGCCGAGTGACCAGAGGCGGGCAGTGACAAGCCCCAATGGCACTGCCTGCTTCACCCTTTAAAATGACCCGGCGGCATGATCAGGCTGATCCTGCCGCCGGGTGCCGGAGCCCGTTCTTTCCCGGAACGGGGATTGACCGCACATACAACCAAGCAAGGATGCCGCAGCCATGCGCCCCAACATCATTTTCATCATGTCGGATGATCATGCCTCACGAGCGATTTCCGCCTACGGGGCTGGCCTCAACCACACCCCCAATCTGGATCGTCTTGCCGACGAAGGCATGCGACATGATGCGGTCTATGTCACCAACTCCATTTGCACGCCAAGCCGTGCGGCTATTACTGACAGGCACCCACAATCACGTGAACTGCGTCACCACTCTCGACACGCACATCGACAATCGGTTGCCCAATGTCGCCAAGCATTTGCGCGCTGGCGGATACAGAACGGCAATTTTCGGCAAGTGGCATCTGGGCGAAGGCAAGCAGCACGAGCCGACCGGCTTTGACGAGTGGGCCGTGGTGCCGGGGCAAGGGGACTATTGGGACCCCATGTTCATCCATCCCGAAGGCGAGTGGCGGCATGAAGGCTATGCGACGGACATCATCACCGACATGTCGATGGACTTCATTGATCGCTGCGGAGAGGAACCGTTCTTCCTGATGTGCCATCACAAGGCCCCCCATCGCAATTTCCAGCCTCATCCGCGGTATGATCATTTGTGGACTGACGAGGATCTGCCGCTGCCGGAGACCTTCAACGATACCTATGAGAACAGGGCCGCTGCTGCGGAAGCGGCAAAGATGCGCGTCAAGTCCGACATGACCTATGATGACTTGGGGCTGGTGCAGCCAGAAGGCCCCGCAAGCAAGGTCGGTGAGCTTCTGACTGACTATTGGCATCAACGCAAGATCCCCGAACTGGCTCCGGGCGAAAGCATAACGGTGATCGATCAGAAAACCGGCGAAAATTACACCTTCGACGATCCTCAATCCTTCGCCGAATTCAAGTATCAGCGCTACATGAAGCGCTATCTTCGGACCATTCAGGGCATCGATGACAATGTCGGTCGGTTGCTGGACCATCTCGACAAGTCGGGCAAGGTGGAAAACACCATCGTCATCTACACCTCTGATCAAGGCTTTTTTCTTGGCGAACACGGCTGGTTCGACAAGCGATTCATGTATGAGGAATCGCTGCAGATGCCGTTCCTCATTCGTTATCCCGCCGCGATCAAGCCTGGGTCCGTGAGTTCGGACATCGCATGCAATGTCGATTTTGCTCCCACCTTCCTTGACTATGCGGGACTGCCCATCCCCAGCTACATGCAGGGTATCTCCATGCGTCCCGTCGTCGAGGGCAACACACCGGAAGACTGGGACCAGCTTGCCTACCACCGCTACTGGATGCACAACGATGAAATTCATCATGCCTATGCCCATTATGGGGTACGAGATCCGCGCTACAAACTGATCTACTGGTATAATGACGATCTGGGCCAGTTCGGTGCGCATCCCAATGATGCGCCGCCTGAGTGGGAGCTGTTTGATTGCGAAAAGGATCCCCATGAGCTCACCAACCTTGCGGCTGATCCTTCCTATGCGGATGTCTTCAGAGACATGTTGGCCAAGATGGATCGGAAGATGG
Organism: uncultured Cohaesibacter sp.; assembly: GCF_963662805.1. Taxonomy (NCBI): domain Bacteria; kingdom Pseudomonadati; phylum Pseudomonadota; class Alphaproteobacteria; order Hyphomicrobiales; family Cohaesibacteraceae; genus Cohaesibacter; species uncultured Cohaesibacter sp. Next base: position 253,905 of record NZ_OY759854.1, on the reverse strand, counting down.
CCGAGATTGGCGACGTGCCCGAACATGACACAGCAAAAGTGCTAGCAGGGCTTTGATCCCCTCAGTTGCTTCTCCCAAGCAGCAAAAGCGACCCTGCCGGCAACATCGTCGGCAGGGTGGACGAAGCTTCCAACAAGTAACCATTTTGAAAAGGCACCCTACAAATGGCCATGGATTTGTGCCGCTGGTTGCAGTCCATCCGAGCGAGATGGTCGCAGCATTATCACCCCGAAAAACACTATATGCGTGGACGCGGGCCAGCTTGCGAGACATCACATGACGGGCCAAGATCGAAACCAACCGGGGGCAAAACGACGAACACGTGATCAAGTTTCAAAACTGGATCACGCTGCAGCGGTTGCCTAAACAATTCGCGATTCAGGAAGGAAGCACCGGATGGTGGCAATGAAGGACCAACCCTTTGTAAATGCGACGGGTCTTCTTGATGTTCACAGTCCAGCCTTCCCGGCGAAGAAGGACATGAACGCACCGGCAGCCAAACCGAACACGCGTCTCACAGATGTCTCTGATCCGCTGTTCCAAGGCGGTCTGATCGGATCGGCGTGACTTGTATCGATAACTGGCAGGATCACACAGTATCACCGAGCAGGCCTTAGAGCTTTCGCTTGACGATATCCTGAAGCATTTCCTTATCAAGAGAGAGATCTGCTACAATCTTCTGCAGCCGAGCATTCTCCTGTTCCAATTCTCGCAACCGGCGCATCTCGGTTGGCATCAAACCGGCATATTTCTTTTCCAGTTGTAGTAAGTCGCGTCAGAGATCCCAGCCTCCCGGCAAATTTCCGCAACAGGAACTCCTTCCTCTGCATGCTTCACGATGTAAGCTTTTGGTGCGTCTGAAAACTTCGATGCTTTCATTTTCTGCTTCCTTCCAACCAGGAAACTTGTCGCAAAAAGCTCTAACTCATTTCGAGGAAGTTTTCAGGGAGCACGTCACAGCCTCAATGCAGAAATAGGTGCCGACGAAGGCGAGGCCTACCCGAAGTGGGGAGTAAGTATTTTATGACAACAACAACGAAATGAAACAACGACTGGTTCGTGCCGCCATGGAGATCTAAACATCAAACTGGGTTTTGTAAGGGACCTTCCAGACATAATCAGCGATTTGCAGAAGGGCCGAGTGTTCAGGGTCATGCTGTGTCAAAGGCAACAGCGTCACGTAACTATGCTGAAATCGCCTGAATGTGCGTTTCGGAATGCCAAAGCCATAGTTGATATGACCGCTGCCAGCGAGCGTGATCATCAGCGTGTCCCTGTTGGCAGAATCAGATAGGAACCGCGCTGTGTGATGCGCCATGGCCTCATCCCATAAGGTCATGATGCGATAGCCCCGTTCTGCCCTTTCAGGATGTGCGCTATTCTGAAATTGGGGCAGGTAATGAGGCCTGTGATGTACATCCCAAAGTTCCAGTTCAGGCGTATTTTCGTCACGCCCTCCCTCTCGGACCACGTCCTCGACCGCTTTCGTGGGTTTGAGGCCAATCAACGGCAATCGGTTTTCATGGATGAAATCGAGAATTGGTTGATAGGCGGGGCGCCATGACCATTGCTCGTCAAACAATTGATTGAACGCATCATGGGGTAGAGCACCGGTTGTCAGGCCATCCAGCCGGTCCTGCACATCACAGCGAAACATCTCCATTCCGATGGCAATCTTTCCATTGCGGCGCTCGTAAAGCGCCTTGATCAGCTTCAGCTGGACTTCGTGAGCGGCCAGATTGTCATGGTTCTCCCCCAAATAGATGGCGCTATTGGACCCTATGACGTTGACGAGTAGGTCAAACGCAATTTCAACCCCGGTTGCCAGATGAACAATCGTTCCCTCTGTCATTTCATCAATGGAGGTATAAGGAGCACTGGGATGATGGTCGTGTTCGAACTCATTGTCGGTCATTTGTCAGTCTCCCCGATTCTGGTTGTTTCAGTTGCATTGCCCACATCGAACTCTCTCCAACGCTTGCCCGCCAGAGGCGCGCGATGGGACACAAAAATGATTGTCGCCTCTGGCAAACTCCGCAATAGCAAAGCAATCAGTTCCGCCTCGGCTTCCCTATCGAGCGCACTGGTCGCTTCATCCAGAAAGATCCAGTCGGGTCTTGAGATCAGCATCCTGAGGAACGCCAGCCGTTGTTTCTCTCCACCCGACAAGCCACTGACAACATCGTTTGTCTGCACACCCAACCCGTCCGCACGATGGGCCAACCCAATTGTCTGCATGCCTTCCGCGACTTGCTGCACACTATATCGTTCGGGCCCGAACGGGTAGGTTGCGGCACCCAGAAGGCCACTGAGCGGAAAATAGGGATCCTGAGAAACGAAGAAGGGAGACCAGTTTGCCGGCCTTGACAGATGCCCCTCGCCGAACGTCCACAATCCTGCCAGTACTTTGAGCAAGGTTGTCTTGCCGGAACCTGATGGTCCTCGAAGCCAGATATGCTCGCCTTTTCGGATGGCAAAATCGGACGGTAGAACCAGGGGCCGACCTGTGGGCGTCTGAATATGCAGGCCCGTCGCGATAAGCGCTGTATCGTCCGTTTCGATGGTGACAATGCCTTCCGTCTCGCTCTTCACGGCGTCCGCAGCATCGAGGAAACCGGTGAGGCGGTTGGTCGTGGCGACCCAGTCGGCAAGCTTGGGATATTCAAAGATAAACCAGGACAACGAATTGACCACACGGGAAAATGCAGAGCGTACCTGCATCAACCCGCCAAAGGTTACGTGGCCTGCCAGATACATAGGCAACGCGAAAAACAGCGGCACCTGCAATACGGTCTGGAAATACGGACGCCGGAAACAGCCCAGAATGAACTCCCTCTTGATGACCTTCCGCCAGTTCGTAAGGATGTTATCAAACCGCTCGTCGAGCAGTTTGCGCTCCGCCGCTTCGCCGCCGGTCATCGCGATACTGTCTGACCAGTCTCTGATCCTTGTCAGAGAAAAACGATAGTCGGCCTCGCGCTTCTGCTGCATAAACAGCAAGCCCTTCAACGGCGCTCCCAGCCAATGGGTCATCAAGCTGGATCCAAAAACATAGAGGAAGGCGAGCCAGACGAGATAGTAGGGAACAGTGATGCCGACGTCGAGCAGGGTGAAATGCAAAGGAAATGACGCCAGCGACCAAAGGATGGTCAAGTATGTAAAAAGACCGACAACCCTCGTGATCAGATCGATGGTGTGTTCGAGCAGGTGTTCTATGAACACTCGGCAGTCTTCAGCAATGCGCTGATCCGGATTGTCTATCCCGAGATCTCCCATCCCCGGCTGCATGCGCCAGTAGGACTTGTCATCAAGCCAGACGTCGAGAATCTTGTCGTTCAGGCGTTGTCGCCAGAAAATGAGAAGGATCTTGCGAACATATTCACCACAGAGATAGAGACCCGCACTCGCGGCGGTCAATGCCAGAAAGATCCAAGTCTGACGGATGGTCTCGGAGATTTCTATTTTCTGAAGCGCATCATAGAAGTCTTTGTTCCAGTCGATAAAGAGGGTTGAAATATAGATTTGGGTGAGGCTGGCGGCTAGGAGGAATGCAAACAGTCCGCCTCCCTTGACCCAACCCGGCCCTGCTGTCGACAGACGTGTGATTGTCAATATCTGTGCAACGGACTGACGTAATTTGCGGAAGGTGGACATGAATGCACGACCTTAAGAGTGTCAAACACCCCTGATGGAGAATAGGGGAGCAAAGGGGGGGGCTCCGGCACCCGGTCACAAAGACAGACCGGATGCCGAAACACCCTGCTCGTGGACAGGCCCCGTGGGTCAGAACTTGAGCTTCAATCCCGCCTGAAAGGTTCGTCCAGGTCCCGTTTGCAGCTCGATCGGATTGCTTCTGGCAACCGAGTCACTTGCAGTCGTGCTGTAAGAGGCAGCTCCTGCCTGGAAGTAACGTCTGTCAAACACATTCTTGACACCAACACGGATTTCCAGATTCTTAGTAGGTTCCCATTTCCCGAACAGGTCGAGAAGCGCGTAACCGCCCGGTCTGAAATCATCTTCGCTTTCCGTGCGAGTGACATCGCTAGCAAGCGTAGTGACAGCATCAAGTGAGAGATGATAATCGGGGATCCGGTAGTTCAGCCCGAGAATGGCCGTGAGCGGTGGGGTCGTGTGGGGGACGGTTTCCGACTCTGCTGTCGCCTTTTGCGTTCCATACTGCCAGGCAACCGATGCATCAGCCTTAAGGTTCTCCATCACCTGCCAGGATCCGGCAAATTCAATCCCGTAAAGGGTCACGGACGACAGGTTGCGCGAAGTATAGTCATCCGTTCCCGGCAGATTGTAAAGGGACTCAATGAAGTTATCGTAGTTTGCATAGAAACCGGTGATTGAGAAGCTCGTATTTGCAAAATCTCCTCTCAGGCCGATTTCATAGTTCTCCACTTCTTCCGGCTTCAGATCCGGAGCCGGAATCAGATCAAAGAATGCATAGTCCCGGGATGTGTAGAGCTGCTGAGCCGTGGGCATCTTAAAGCCCTGATTGAAGGCACCATAAATGGAGTAGTTATCTGTGAGGTTGTAATTCGCACCCAGCGAATAGATCATCTTGTCCGCAGAGACTTCCTTCGGTTCAGCACCTGCCACGATTTCATAGTCGGAATCAGGGCGCGGATCGAGATTGTAATAGGCATAGCGCATTCCGGGAGTCAGCTCAAAACGATCATCGAACATCGAGATCTGATCCTGAATATACAAGTCGGCCCGTGTTGTGGTCGCATTAGCGAAGTTGAATCCACCTGCCCGTTCTTCAGTGACGGTGCCATTTGTCAGATTGCGCGTCACGTCTTTACGCTCGTAGTCTGTCAATGCCCGGTCGCCATCAAAACCCCATGTAACGGTATGGCCAAAGGAACCGGTATCGAAGCGAGACGTCAACTGGACATCAAGCTCAAAGAAATCCTCGCTGAACTTGAGGGTATCTTCGGTGACAACATCCTCACCCAGAGCATTGACCGAGGTTTCTGTGCCTTTCCGCTCGTATCCGTTAGGCGAATAGGCAAAAGACCACTTGATGTCATCAACAAACTTGCTGTTGAGCGCCCAATCATGCTCGATGGCAAAGCGACCTCGATAGAGGTCCAAATCCCGGTCATATGCCGTGATGACCTCACCCGTCGGTAGTCCGGTGATAGTGGAATACTGATCACCGAGTACGGAATTGTAGTCAACATTCGTACGCCGCTTCATGAAGTCCGCCGAGATCTCAACACGATGGTCTTCATTCGGCGTGATGACTGCTTTCGCAAGCCCCCGATAAGTGTTTTTTCCCGTAGGATTGAGCTCGTTGCAGGGCGTCGCGCCATCCGCCACATTCCTTGGACAGCCGTAAATACCCCCGTCAGCCTTGGCGTTCGAGAATTCGGCTTCATTGGCCCTGGTGTAAGAAACTCCCCCCAAGACACTAAAGGTGTCACTGATGCGGCGCGCGTAGGTCGCGGCATTGTTGAATTTGTTGTCGAGGCTGTCGTAACTCAGATCGAGCTCACCACCTTGCACCTTCCCACCCCGCAGCAAATCTTCGGGGTCGATGGTTTCCATTGCAACGATCCCCCCCAGAGCGTCAGCGCCCCAGAGCACCGAACCGGGGCCATGCACAATGTCGACCTGTTTGGTAAAATTGAAATCGAGATAATCCCTGGTTCCATCGGTGATCCGTTCAGGGATACGCGATCCATCCACGAGCATCTGGACACGGTTCCCTCCCACACCGCGAATGGTAAAGCCGCCAAATGTATCGAACGGATCCGTCGCAGTTGTCTGCCGGCTCACGGTGACGCCAGGCGTGAAGCGGGTCAGTTGTTGCATGTCGCCAACGAACTGGCCATCGAGCTGGTCATTCGTTACTGCGGTTATGTTGCTGTTGATGTCAGATAGTTTGCTGCTTTGCCGCGTCCCAAAGACGGTGATGGCCTCAAGATTGACCAACGAGGAGTAATAGGCCTCTTCAATGGCCTCCGCATCTTCTGAGGTTGCAGCGTCCTGAGCCAGAGTGGTCTGGCCGCTCATTGCGATAGCAACACTCGCCAACAGCATGTGAGTGAAATGTCTGAATCCGGAGCGTTCGCCCGGCGTTTCAGAAGTAAGGTTTGTCATTATCCCTGCCTAGTTCTAGTTGTTGTCTTAGTCCAAGTCCAGGTCCGGGTCCGAGGGCAACCTTATATGTTGAGTCTTAGACTCATAATATGAATTTTTCGCAATATTCACGATTTATTGCTTGATGTTGCAGAATTAACACATTTTGTACATCATTGTATTTTTTGCCGTTCGAAGCATGGAAAGTGCCTCGTTAGATTTGTCGAGTTTGATCGCAATAACATTCGATTTGCCCCGGCTCGCGCAGGTGAAAATCAGGCAGTGACAGCTGGCATCATGAGTAAACATCTGAAAATATTGACAAAATTCCAGAAACGCGAAGATCTGTATTTGTCCTTAAAGCTTATATCTTGAATCTGAAATACAAGTTTAATAGACTTCTCGAAGCAGAAATCCGCCAGATCATTCGGCGGTCACCCAGTTTCAGGAGCGGCTTGTTGACAGCCATATCAGACCCCACCCCGTATTTTGCCAAGGTAACGCAAACCCCTCTTGCAGATGCATTTGACGATGGCCGACAGGCACACTCGACCAATGGGCAAGTGCCGGTTGCCAACGATGAGCAGGAGGCCGCATGGCAAGATTGCCTCAACACGGGCAGGACCGCCCCCGGCATGGCATATGTGCATATCCCCTTCTGCGAAAATCATTGTCTGTTTTGTGGCTTCTATCAAAACCCTTGGCGGGTCGATGCGGGTGCGTCCTACGTCGATCTCGTCCTGAAGCAGGCTGCCACGTTTGAAGGCAAGAAAGTGATGGAAGGACCACCACTACGCGCGCTCTATTTTGGTGGAGGCACACCAACCGCCCTCGCGGCAAAGGACATCGACCGTCTCGTCTCCGGCTTGCGGACACTCCTGCCACTGGCTCCCGATTGCGAAATCACTCTGGAAGGTCGGGTGCATTCCTTTACAGAGGACAAGATGGAGGCCGCCTTCAAGGCAGGCGTCAACCGAGTTTCACTTGGCGTGCAAACCTTTGATACCCGCATTCGTCGCTCGCTTGGTCGAAAGCGCACCAAGGACGACGTCATTCGAACCCTGCAAACCTTGATGGCCATGGATAGCGCCGCAATCGTCATCGACATGATGTATGGCCTGCCGGGTCAAACTCTCAAGAGTTGGCAGGACGATCTTACGATCGTTGATCAGTTGGGTCTGGATGGGGTCGATCACTATGGCCTCAACCTGATCCCGGGTACGCCACTCATGCTATCCATTGAGAAAGGCAAGCTTGAACCGGTAACCAGAAAACAGCTGGGCACATATTACGCATACGGCACCGAAGTGATGCAGACGATGGGCTGGGAACAGATCTCACCGTCCCATTGGCGCAATCTGGGGCTCAGGGAACGGTCCGTGTACAATTTCGGGGCCAAGACAGGTTGGGATTTCTTCGCCTTCGGCTCCGGGGCGGGCGGTAAGTTGAATGGCTGCAGCTTTTTCAACAATCCGTCTCTTGCAGCATATGGGAAGCTGGTCGAAGCGGGGAAAAACCCGGTGATCGGCATGTCGCGACCAACCGCATTCACGCCGGTGATGAACGCAATTCGCGCCGGGATGGAGAGATCCCGGATTGATCCTTCGGCGATCAGGACGGCGCAGCTCGAAAGCAGGATGAAAGGACAGGACGTTCTTGAACTCCTTCAGCCATTGCTTGAACAATATCAGGAAGCCGGTCTCATGGTGTCAAGGCACCGCTTCTTCGACCTGACGCTGCCGGGGCGCTTCTGGAATGTCCAAATGACACAAAGGATGGTGGCGTGGCTGTCCGGCCATTTTCTTCCGCCAGACCAGAGCGGCAACGCAGGACACAAGCCTTCCCGACACCCACATTCAAACCACAAGAATGCAAGGAAAACAGAACATGTCTGAAGAAATTTCGGCACGCGTCGCCGCTGCACTGGCTGAAAAGCCGACATCGGCGCTGGAAGACATCGCAAAACGCGCCAATGTGCGGGTAATTGATGTGGTCCGCAACTTGCCCGAGGGGGAAGCTCACTGCGTCGATGGTGAGCATTTTGTGGACGTCATGCAGAGCATGCGTGATTGGGGCGACATCACGTTCATTGTCAATACAGGAACCGTGATCTTCGAGGCGAAGGGGCAGATACCCGATGGAAGTCTGGGTCACGGATATTACAATCTGCACGGCAAGCCGATTGGCGGGCATTTGAAGGCCGACGCCTGCGAGTTGATCGCCTTCGTATCGCGCACATTCATGAATTCGGAGACCCACTCCGTTCAGTTCTATGCCAAAGACGGCACATGTATGTTCAAAGTCTATCTCGGAAGAGATGAGGATCGTAACATCCTGCCTGGCCAGGTCGATGCCTTCAAGACATTGCGCGACAGCATTGCGGGGTGAAGCATGCGCAAGACCGGTCATTTGATGGCGCTTGGGTGCGGCTACAGCGCCAGCCGCCTTGCCGGTGTGTTGCTTGATGATGGCTGGCAAGTATCTGGCACATCGCGCACCACCGAAGGCTGTCAAGCGCTCGCAACCAAGAGCATTACGCCACATCTGTTTGATGGTTCGGAGCCATTGCCTCCATCCGCGTGGGAAGGGGTTACCCATTGCCTTGTCTCCATACCGCCGGATGAGAACGGGGATCAAAGCCTGCTGCGCCATCGCGACAGATTGGCGTCTTCTCAAGAGCTGGAGTGGATTGGCATTCTCTCAACCACCGGAGTCTACGGCGATGCCGCAGGACAGTGGATCGACGAGACATTTCCGCCTAGCCCGCTGACAGAGGCCAATCGGCGGCGACTGGCCATGGAAGAGGGATGGCTGGACTTTGCAAAGGTCGCACACAAGGCCGTCCAGATTTTCCGTCTGCCGGGGATTTACGGTCCGGGCCGCTCTCCCTTTTCCCGCATCCGGAGTGGACAGGCACGCAGCATCATCAAACCCGGGCAGGTATTCAATCGCATCCATGTCGATGATATCGTGGCAGCCTGCCTGAAAGGCATAGAGAGACCCTTTGCCGGTCCGGTCTTCCATATTGCTGATGGAAATCCTGCGGCCTCGGATGATGTTCTGGACTATGCCGCCAGCCTTCTCGGGCAACCAAGCCCCCCTCGGGTTCCGATTGAAGAAGCAGGACTTCCACCCATGGCAATGCATTTTTATGACGAATGCAAGCGGCTGGATATTTCGCGTGCCAGAACAGAACTCGGCTTCGTGCCGCGTTACGCGGACTATCGAGCCGGTCTCCTCGCCATTTTCGAAGAGGAGTACTAGAGGTCTTAGCGCAACGCTGATGGCTGTACGGAACGCATCGCCGATTTCCTGATACGCACTATCTGCGAACCGGATGTCTGTCTCATCTTCGCGTCCCTTGATAGGGCGCCGATGAAGCAAAATCCTGCTTGGTCAAATCAGCCTGCCCTGTCTCATAGAAGCTGAGACAGAGCAGGATTAGCAAGTGGAGAAGCCTGACCCTAGAACCCGAGGAAAGCAGGAAGCCACAGACTGATTTCAGGGATGTAGGTGATCAGCATCAGGGCAACCAGCAGCGAGAGAAAGAAGGGTACTGTCTCTTTGAAAACCTGCACCAATGAGACCTTGGAAATGGTCATGGCAACAAACAGCAGGACCCCGACTGGTGGCGTCAATTGTCCCAGAACAAGGTTGATAAGAAGAACAACCCCGAACTGCGTCAGATCGATCTGCATTGCCTGCAACAAGGGCAGAAGGATCGGCACAAGGATGATGATGACGGCGATGGTGTCCATGAACATGCCAACAATCAGCAAAGCGATGTTGAGGATCAGCAGAACAACCCAAGGGGTAGAGGTCACCCCTGAAATGAACTCGACGATGATCTGTGGAGCCTGTTCGATGCCGAGAACCCAGCTCAAGGGGGTTGCTGCTGCTGCAATGAACAGAATGACCGCTGTTTCTCTGGCAGTTGTTGCGATGATGCGGGGCAAACTGCCTATCGAGACCGTGCGATAGATGAAGACACCAACGATGGCTGCGTAGGCGGCCGCAATTCCTGCAATCTCGGTTGCGGTTACGGCACCAAGACGAAAGCCCACCAGAATGATCACCGGCATGGCCAGAGCGAGAATGGAACGCTTGAACTGCTGCCAGACCACTTCGAGGGAAAACGCACGGTCCACCGGGTAGCCACGCAACCGGGCGAGGATTGCGATAACGCTCATCATCACGCAGGCCATGAGAATGCCCGGAATGATCCCAGAGACAAACAAGGCGCCCAGTGACACGTTCGCGAGCCACGCATAGATCACCATCAAAATAGATGGCGGGATGATGGGGCCGAGAGATCCTGCAACTGCGGAGATGGCTGCGCCGAAGGGCCGCCCATACCCTGCTTTTTCAAGCTGGGGAACCAGAACGCGGGCCGTTGCGGCGGTATCTGCAATGGAAGACCCGGAGATGCCTGCCATGAGAACGTTGCCAACCACGATCGTTTGGGCAAGGCCTCCCCGTATGTGACCGACAAGAGCCCGGGTGAACCCAAACAGACGATCGCTGATACCGGATTCATTCATCAGGACGCCAGCCAGGATGAACAGAGGGATGGCAAGAAGAGGAAAGGACTGAAGTCCGGAATAGACACGCTGTGTCAGAACGGTCAGGGGAATACCATCAAGCCAGATAACGAGACCGGACGACGCGATCATCGTGATGGCGATGGGCGTCCCGAGCAGGAGCAGCACAGCAAACGTGGTGACTAATATGGCCATGTCAGGCGTCCTCGGTTTCCAATGTTTGTTCGGCAGTAGGCCAAAGAGTGGCTTCAGGTCCGTCTGTCAGAAAGGCAATCAGGACATGAAACAGGGCCAGAGCCATGCCGACAGGCAAAGCTGCAATCGACCACGCGGTTGAGATGCCGAGCATCGGAGTGGTGATTTCGATCATCTGGGATACTTCCACGGCACCGAAGCAAACAAGAACGGCAAGCGTAATGAGAGTGACAGAGACGGAAATGAGGGCAGCAACTCTCTTCAACGGTGCTGGCAAAATCAGCATGAGAATTTCAATCACGATGTGAGAGCGGTTTTTAAAGCCGTTGGCCAATCCGATGAAAATCATCCACGTGAAGAGCGTCACGACAAATTCTTCGTTCCATGTCAGAGGAGAAGACAGGGCATATCGACAAAAGACAGCGACTATGATCAGGACGGCAATGATCCCGTGGGACGCGCCAAGAAAAACCTTCTCGGCACGCCCTAGGAAGCCATCGATCTTTTGCAAAAGATCGACATTCATGAGGTTCACCCTTAGATTTTGCTTCGATACTGATCGATCGCAGCACGAAGGCGTTTGTAATTGTCGAGGCCCCAACGGCTTTCTGCGAGTTTTTCGTTTGCAGGCTGGACAGCCTCCAGAAAAGCGTCGCGATCAACATCATCAACAACGGTGATCTTGTTGGAAGATTTGAATTCAGCCAGAACATCTTCTTCTTGTTTTTGCACCAGTTCTGCGTTCTTGGTGGCAATTTTGGATGCTTCTTCAAACAGAATTTTCTGGTCTTCTTCACTCAGTCTTGCGAGAGAATTTTTATTGATCAGGATCAGGTTGGTTTGCAGCATATGCTTCGAAACGGTGAGATACTGCTGAACTTCATAGTATTTTCTGGCCTGAATTGTCGGCACCGGGTTCTCCTGACCATCGACAACCTTTTGCTGAAGTGCAGTGTAGACTTCAGAGAACGGAATCGGTGTTGGCACAGCGCCTAGAGTCTTGACCATTTCAACCCACAGCGGATTCTCCGGAACCCGGATTTTCAGTCCTGCCATGTCTTCAGGCTTTTTGACTTCCGTGTTCGACAGGGTGAAATCCCGCCAGCCGAAATAGAAAGTACGGGTCAGCGGCACAAGATTGTGTTTTTCCTTGAGGATCTGGAATTCGGGATCGAAGGCAGCACCATCGATAACCGTACGAGCCTCATCCCAGTCTTTCCAGAGAAATGGCGCATTGACCATTTCCATCGAGGGCACCAACGGGGACAACATGGCCATGGAGCCGGCGGTGATATCGATGGCCCCGTTTTTGGCCTGAATCAACGTGTCGGCTTCCTTGCCAAGCTGATCTGCGGGGAAAATGGAAAAGGTCACTTCCCCGTTGGTGCGTTCGGTTACATTGTCTGCGAATTCCTGAAACATGGTATATCCGACTTCTCCCGGACCCATGCCATGCGCAAAGCGAAGATTTGTTTTCGCCAGCGCATCATGAACTGGCATCAGACTTAGTGACAGGACTGCAGCAGCCAATGTCGATTTGAAAATTTCTGTCTTTTTCATCAGATTCCTCCCTGATTGATGACACACGGAACCGTTCGGTGAAGGGAAAATTTCCGAACCCGTGGGTAGAAGTTTGACAATTCGAAGTTTCAGACCGTTCCTAGACGAACAGATCTCGATGCTTTTCGAAGAGTGTTTCCCGAAGGGGTTCAAGCATGCGAAGATGCAGCCTGAGTTTCTCCTGAGTGTGGGCTACATTGTTCTGACAAATAGCATCCCAGATCTCTTCGTGATGGACGATTGCAGGGGGACCATGATGTGCCTCCTGCAACTCGATGTAGCGCACACGATTGAGAGTGGCGCGCATTTCTTCCACGACCCTGAACAAAGTCATGTTTCCGGCCAGTTGGAGAATTGTACTGTGATAGTCTTCATCGAGCTTGGTGAAGGAAATATAGTCATTCAGTTCGATGACCTTCTTTTGCGCTTCGATGAGTTTCTTTATCTTCTTGTCAGCGTCCTTGTATCTGCCATCATCTGAATTCCAATTGGCTGCAACTTCTGAAAAGGCTGAAATCTCGAGGCATTCCCTCACATTTTGTGCTTCGTACACATTCTGTTTGGATAGAAATGAAACCTGAGCCCCCCTTTGAGGCTGAATGTCAATAAGGCCTTCATGCGCAAGGCGGACAAAGGCCCGACTGACCGGTGTCCGACTGACACCATATTCAGATGATATTTCGTTTTCGGAGATCATCTCTCCTGGCCTGTAATGCAGTGAAACAATGCGCACTCTCAAATCGTCGTAAATGACGCCATCCAATCGCTTTGTCTCGACTTGCAACCGCCTTCTCTTTTGATCGAGCATGATCTCACTTCCATTTCGTCGCCGTATGACTGTCAACAGCCGCTACACATCCGGCTTACTTGCTTCCACCGCTGAATTGATTGCGGATCGAAACCGGATCGAGTTTCACCTTGTCCAACGCCTTCCGATCAAAAATGATACCATGACCGGGTCTGTCCGGCGGAACGCCGACCGCGTTCTTCACAGTGATCGGTTCTTCAAGAAGCCCCAGTTCCGTGAAGCTTCCACCTATCACATTTTCAAGCATGAAGCTGTTGGTAACGCCGCATAGCAATTGCAGGGAAAGCTCCATCATGTAATGCGGTGCGACTTTCTTGCCAAAGACGTCTGCCAAATGTGCAATTTTCAGCCATTCCGTGATACCGCCGATGAAGGCAACATCGACCTGAACATAGTCCACCGCGCCAGCCTGAAGGTAGCTCAGAACCTGGGATCGGGAATGAAGGCTTTCGCCCAGTGCAATTGGAGTTGTTATGGTCTGGCGCAATTGTTTGTGTGCGGCCACATCGCTGAAAAGAATGGGTTCTTCTATCCATCCAAGACCAAGACTATCCAGTTGTGACGCTTTTACCAGTGCGTCATGCGCTGTCCATCCCTGGTTCAGGTCCACAAAAAGCTGACCTGATTTGCCCAATAGCTGCTTGATCCGGACGATACGCTCGATATCCTCATTGATATCCGGACGCCCGATCTTGATTTTGACCGCCTTGTATCCCTCGCTCATATAGCCTTCGACACGTGCCAATATGTCATTCAAGCTGTCCTGAGCCTTCAGATTGATCTCGCTGATGTAAGCAGGAATGGAGTCCTGAGCACCTCCAATCAGCTTGTAGAGGGGTTGACCATAGAATTTCCCGATCAGATCCCAAACCGCAATGTCGATTGCGGCCATTCCCATGACATTCACGCCAGTGCCCAAACGACGGGACTGCCGCTGCATCTTGCTCCAGATCTGCTCATAGCAGAGCGGATCCATGCCGATTACCAAAGGAACAAGATAGTCTTCGGTCAACGCCTTTATCGAGGACCCACCGATATCAACTGTATAGGTGAAACCGGTTCCGGAAAGGCCGGTATCCGTAAAGAGTTCGACGACAATGAACTCCAGTCCATCAACTTTGTTGGTTGCATCTTCCCACGGGACGCTGGGGGGGAGCCTGTGAGCGGAAACCTTCGCTTCAGTAATCTTCATCTTCTTCACCAATTTCAACGATCCGGCTCATCATTCACCGATCTTGAACGGCATCTTGCACTCTTGCATACTTGCATGCAAGTTCGTATTATTGTGTAGACCTGCGACCCGTCTGGCAAAAGGATGCCGTCTTGCACCAAATCCACGATGATCTCATCGTCAACATCGACCAGATAGTTGCCGATACGCTATCGACATTCTTCTATCACTCAACATGCATGTCTCTGCGATGACCGGTCTTCGGAAAGGAAGCCATCTGCATAGTTTGCGTACACATCGACTGACCTCTCATCCACACCTAACCACACACTCCAACTGAATTTTATAGACAGTCGCCTTGAGAAATGGCAAAAATTATGGAACTTGATAAGTTCCATAATTTACAGACATCCTTCAGCCCTGAGTCATCTCTTTTCTCCCGTAAATTTCGCTGAAGAAACATTTGGATGCGTCCCGGAATGCAACCCGAAACTCCCGAGCCGGCTAAGGAAGGGCACGTCGTTTTCCTGCTGCTTCCCTTTTGCCTTATTGTCATTCTGTGCTACCTGCCAGTGGGCTTGGCATTTGGTGCCCTTCCCTCACACGTCCATAACTCATTGGGCTTTGGCGCAAGTATCGTTGGATGGACAATCGGCCTGCAGTCGATAGCAACGGTACTCACCCGCGGCATCGCCGGGAACATCACGGATGGAACCGGAGCCCGGCGGTCAATTTTCTTCGGATTCGGAGCCCTAGCTCTATCGTCTTGTTTGACCCTTTCCGCTTCCCTAATGTTTTTTTCTCCAAGTGAAAGCCTTGCCTTGATCTTGGTCGGTCGTCTGGTTCTCGGGCTGGCAGAAAGCCTTGTCATGGCAGGATGCCTCGCGGCATCGATTGCTGCGGTTGGTCCCAAACGGGCCGGGCTTGCCATGGTCTGGGTCGGCATCGCACTGTTTGTTGGCATCGCGGCGGGCGTACCGGCAGGAGAAGCGGCCTATGCCGCTTTTGGCCTGATGGGTATTGGGGTTGTTTCCCTCGTTGCCGCCTTCCTAGTCGCGATCTTGTCAGTCTTCGTGAAACACACGGTCAATCCACATGCAAAAAGAAAGTCATTTCTGCAAATTGTCGGGTTGATCTGGCCCTATGGCATGGCACTCGGCCTCAGCACCATTGGTTACGGGGCAATGATCTCCTTTCTTGCCCTGTTCTACCAGTCGAGAGGCTGGGAGGGTGCTGCTACCTGCATTGCGATTTTCAGCCTGGTTTATATCCTGACGCGGGTTCTGTTTGGCAGCCTGCCCGACAAAGTCGGAGGATTCAAAATTGCCATTTTCACCCTCCCACTCGAATTCGCAGGTTTCGGGCTGGTGGGATTCGCAAACTCTCCCACGATGGTTCTCGCAGGAGCAGTCCTTGCAGGAATTGGCTATTCCCTCACCTTCCCTGCTCTCGGTGTCGAAATGGTCAAGACAATTCCTCCGCAAAGCCGAGGTTCGGCAATGGGCGGCTATGTGGCCTTTATCGATATCGGCCTTGGCGTAACGGGCCCCATTGGTGGAGCTCTTGTCGCCAAGACAGGATTTCCCTCACTTTTCGGCCTGAGCGCGGTAACCTGTATTGTTGCTTTGATCATAATGATCGTGGTCCACAAAATTAGCGAAAAACAGCAAGCCTAGACCTGTCCCAAGTCAATCAGCGCTCCCCACACCTGAGCAACAACCGCGAAACGATGCTCCTTCAACTTAACGGAGTTAGACACTGGCTCCCTGTTTGAAAACATGGATTGGCTTCTGAAGAACTGAAATATCATCAAGGGGATTATCTGGCACCACAACAATATCCGCCGCCATGCCATGCGACAAAGACCCCGTTTCACCGCCAATTCCGAGCAGATCGGCAGCAAGGACAGTTCCCGCCTTCAATGCCTGCAACACAGGCATCCCGGCCGCAACAACAAGTTCAAACTCCTTCGCAGCAGCAGCGAGCGGATGAGTTGGCCTGCCAATAAGATCTGTTCCCAGAACGAATTTCATCCCAGCCTCCAGGCCAGCAACAAGGCCTTCGTGCATCGCATCCCAATGACGATCAAAAGACACTCGATCCGCCTCTGAATAGGCAAATTCCTCGTAGGCGGCTCGATGATAGTAGATCTGGGACAGGGTAGTGACGACAGGAATGCCACGGTCGACAATTTCCTGCCGAGTTTGTTCGGTAATGGCATAACCATGCTCGATCATGTCGACGTTGCAACGCACGGCTTGCGCAACAGCTTCCTCACCGATGGCATGAACCGTGACCTTCAACCCATGGCTATGGGCTTCGTCCACCGCAGCGGAAACTTCCTCGTCCGACATGCTCAGCACTTGTCCGTAAGGATCGTCGCCCCACGCCTTGTTAACGTCATCAGGCTGGCCCTTCGAAAGACCAAGTTTAATGAAGTGCGCCCCCTCCCGAATCCTGTCATTGACACGCTGGCGCATTTCATCGGGACCATCAGCAAGGGCGCAGGGACGCTCTGCGGGCAACTGGTCGTGGGGAATTCCGCCCCACGTTCCTTGCGAGGTCGAGATAAATTCGCCCGCTGCGATGAGTCGCGGCCCCCTGATTTGGCCAGAATCGATCGCTCTCGACAGGTCTGGCCCAATCGACGAGCCAAGACATCGGGCTGCCGTATACCCGGCAGCAAGCATCTCGGACAACTCCCCTGCGGCCCTTAGCACTCTCGGAACCTCACGCGCCGTGAACAGGCCGCCAAGATCGTCCGATGGCAGGCCGAAAGTATGCATATGTGCGTCGATAAGTCCGGGCATAAGCGTGGCATCACCAAACGCCAACGTCTCACAGCCCTCGTCCCGCTCCTGAGCCAGAATTTGTTCGGCGTGGCCGATTTTTTCAATCTGTCCACCTTTGATAACAACCGCCCCTTTCTCGAGGGGCTGCAGATTTCTGCCTGTCAGCACATATTTTGCGGTGATCAATAATTTGTTCATTTTCGAATTAATTCCTTAGACTATTGCGCCATTATTGACATAATATCATTTCAGTGCCATTCATACCAGTGGAGGAAATCATGGATAAGCAAGAGACCACCGGTCGTGCCCGCGCCCGCATCATCGCAGCCCTTGAAAAGCAGGGCCCGCAGTCGCGTGCCAAACTGGCTCGCGAAACCGGTTTTTCGCGCTCCACCGCATCAATGATCATTCAGCAGCTCGTATCTGAGGGCATTGTCGAAACTGTCGAAGAAGCGGCAACGCCTGCAACCCGAGGCGCAGGTCGCCCTGGCACGCTGATCGTTCTCAAGCAGTCCTTCAAATATCTCATCGCCATCGACTTTGGTCGCCTCAGTCTCAAGGTCGGCATCTTCGACATGCGCTACAAGCTGCTGGATGTGGAAAGCAGCGATTTCAGCGTCGACATTCCTGCGGATGAGGCCTTCGTCTTCGCCGCAGCTCAGGTAGAGATGCTGCTGGCGAGACTGAGCATCAACAAGTCGGAAGTCGAAGCCGTAGGCATTGGCGTCCCGGGGCCTGTAGAGTCGGCAACGGGCCACATCCACGCCGGTTCCATTCTGGCAACATGGACTGGCACCGACGTACCCGGGAAAATGTCGCGCCTTCTCGATCTCCCGGTCTACATGGACAACGACGCCAACCTTGGCATCCTCGCAGAATCCACCATGGGCGGCGCAACCAATGCGCAAGTCGCGCTCTATGTACTCTTGTCAGTAGGGGTCGGTCTGGGAATTGCAATCAATGGCAAGGTCTTCAGAGGATCGGGTGGAATCGCCGGCGAACTCGGCCATGTTGTGACCGATGAACATGGCCCCTTATGCAGATGCGGAAGCCGCGGATGTCTCGAAGCACAGATTTCGGTGCTTGCCCTCGCCCAGTCCCTTTCCGGCACCCACAAGGATATCTCACCTTCCGAAATGCTCGAGAAAGCACAAGCAGGCGACCCTGTCGCGCGCCGTGTCGTCATGGATGCAGGCGCAATGGCAGGGCGACAGGTCGGCGCCCTTTGCAATTATTTCAACCCGGAAGTCGTTTTGGTTGGCGGTGAACTGATGCGTGCCGGTGACATGCTGATTACGGCAATCACGGATGCCATGGCAAGGACATCCCTTGCACGGGCCATCGAGTCCGTCGTGGTGCGTCCCGGCGCATTGGGAGAACGCGCAGAGCTTTATGGCGCGGCCCTATTCGCTCACGAAAAAGCAATTGAAGCGATGGCAAGCAGCAATGCACGACAAGCAAGTCAAGAAATAGGTAGCCAGTAATGACTCAAGCGACAAATACAGCAGTTCCTGACACCAAGAGGACTTTGTTCTCTAAGGACATCCAATGGACGAACTACGCCCTTCTGGGCATCTTCGTCATCATTCTTGCCGTCTTTTGCCTGACCATTCCGAATTTCGCAACATGGGCAAACATCTCCAACGTGCTGCAAAGGAATTCGATCATCGGCATCGTCGCCTGCGGCATGCTGCTGATGATTTTACTCGGCGGATTTGACTTGTCCGTCGGCGCAGTAGGAGCCGTCTCCTCGGTCGTTGCCGCCGCGATCATTGCCAACATTTCCCTGCCTCTGGGCATCGTCACCGCGCTGCTGCTCGGATTGTTTGTCGGCGTCTTTAACGGATTCTTTATTGCCAAAATCGGCATGAGTCCATTTGTCACCACGCTGGCCACCCAGGTCCTGATAACCGGGATCATGTTTGTCGGCACCGCCGCCCAGCCGGTCTACGGTATGCCCGACTATTTCACCTTTCTCGGACTTGGGCGCATAGGACCTATTCCCGTTCCGACCATCCTGTTTGCAATCGTCGCGATCTCAACATGGATCATGCTGAAATATACCCGCTTTGGCCACTACATCTACATCGTCGGCGGCAACCGCGCCGCAGCTCGCCTCGCTGGTATAAACGTTGATCGTGTGACGATCATCACCTACGGACTTGGTGGCCTTTTTGCAGCCATCGCAGGGGTTGTTCTGCTGGGACAGACCAACATTGGCCAGCCGGCGAGCGCGGCCGACTGGCCGCTGACCGCCATTGCTGCGGTTGTTGTCGGCGGCATTCCGCTATCGGGTGGAGTTGGGAATGTGGGAGGAGCCGTTCTTGGAACCCTGTTGCTTGGCGTCATAGCCAATGCCTTGAATTTGCTTGGTGTCTCACCTTTCTGGCAGCCTGCCGTAACCGGCACTGTCATTTTGTTCGCGGTAGGCATCGACAGTTATCAGCGGCGCAGAAGCGAAATGCGCTGATTCATCGAGAAGGAGGAAATCTATGAAACATCTACTGAAGAAACTCTCCATTGTGGGCATGGCATTGGGCCTTGCCACGATGGCAAGCAGTGCCTATGCGCAACAGAAGCGCATAGGCTTCATGATCTGGAACACTTCCGTTCCCTTTTATTCCAATCTGATCAGCACGGCCGAAAAAACCGCTGCCGACAATGACATCGCCCTCGACATCCAGAGCGGCAACGGCGATCTGTCGACCCAGATTTCAATCGTGCAGCAATTCATCGCACAGCAGGTCGACATGATCATGATTGCGCCGAGCGATCCCAAGGGGATAGTCCCTGTTGTCAAACAGGCAAATCAGGCTGGCATCCCGGTCATGGCGGTCAATACCAAGGCGGACACGGACTCAGGTGCAGATATTCTGACCTATGTTGGTGTCGATGACTTCGTGTTCGGTCAGAAACAGGGTGTGCTTCTGGTTCAGGCCGTTGGTGAAAAAGCCAAAGTGGCCTACATCGTGGGCAAATTGGGCACCTCAGCCCAGTTGGCCCGCGAAGCTGGCCTGATGGACACCCTATCCAAATATCCTGACGTCAAGATTGTGTCCAAACAGGCGGCAGACTGGGACAACGCAAAAGCCCTCGCCATCACGCAGGACTTCCTGAGCCGCTATCCGAAGGGCCAACTCGACGCAATCGTTGGTCAGGGTCCTGAAAGCGTCACCGGTGCAATTTTTGCAGGCAAGAATGATCGCTCGGACGTGACTTTCATCATCGGAGACTATCCGGCAGACGTCCGCAAGGCGATTCAGGACGGCTATGCCTATGGCACTGTTGATCAGGATCCGTCTCCTCAGGGCCGCGTCGCCATTGAAGATGCCATCAAGTATTTTGAAGGCAAAGCCAGCGAAATCCCGGCTCCGAACCACTATCTCGAACTGCCGATCATCGACAAAAGCAACGTTGAAGATTACCCGCCGGCTTGGGGCGGCTAAAGGAGAAGAGCCATGCTGCTCGACATGAAAGACATCCGAAAAAGCTTCGGTCCCATTGAAATTCTGCATGGGGTGAACTTCAACGTGCAGCATGGCGAAATCCACGCTCTTGTCGGCCACAACGGGGCTGGCAAGAGCACTCTGATGAAAGTTCTGGGTGGAAATTTTGCAGATTATTCCGGTGGGATCGAAATCGAAGGCAAACCCCTCTCAGTACACAGTCCGGGCGAGGCCATTGATCAAGGCATCGCCATGATTTATCAGGATTTTTCTCTCGTTCCGGAAATGACGGTGGCGCAAAATATCGCCCTTGGGCGCGAGCCGGAAGGCGCGTTGCCCGGCACCGTCGACCATGCAGAAATCGATCGCAGATCGGCGCGGGAAGCAAAGGAGCTGGCCATTGATCTGCCGATGAACATGCCGATCAAGAAACTGGGCGTTGCCAGCCAACAATTAACCGAAATTGTGAGGGCTTGTTCGCGCAACGTCCGCGTGCTGGTCATGGATGAACCAACTGCGCGTCTGGCTCCCAACGAACGCAAGCATCTGTTCAATGTTATGCGCAACATGGCAAAGGACCGGGGAGTCGGCATTGTCTATATCAGTCATTTCCTCGACGAAGTCATCGAAGTCTCCGACCGCGTCACCGTGTTGCGGGACGGCAATGTGATCGAAAGCCGCCCGTCCTCTGACTATACGGTAGAAGCCCTGTCTGCACTGCTCGTCGACAAAAAGGAGGGAGATGGTGAGCTCCGCTCCGTCACCCGGCATCAGGTCGGCGAGACTATCGTCCTCGAGGTCAAGGATCTCGCCTTCCCTGGTCAGGCACCCACGTCCCTGTCCATTCGCGCTGGCGAGGTGCTCGGTCTTGCCGGCCTGATCGGCTCAGGCCGGACCCGGCTTGCCCGCGCATTGATCGGCGATCTGGAAAGCCGGGGACAGGTCATTGTCGGTGGTCTGGATATCACAAGGCGCTCACCACAGAAGTCCGCGGACTGTGGTCTCGTGATGGTCCCTGAAGACCGAAAGATCAGCGGGCTCGCACCCAACGCCAGCATTGAAGCCAATATAGCGGTAACGGCTCTCAAATCCCTGACCACATTTGCCAATTTCGTCTCTCTCGGCGGCCGCCGGGCCATGGCGAACAAGTTCATCAGGGAGTTTGGCATTCGTCCGCCGGATCCCTTGAAAAGAGTGAATAAACTCAGTGGAGGCAACGCCCAGAAAGTGCTGGTCGCCAGAGCCCTGGCACCAAACCCGAAGGTTCTCATACTGGACCAGCCGACCGCTGGTGTAGACGTCGGGGCTAAGGGAGAATTGCATGAGTTGCTTCGCCTTGCCGCGTCTCAGGGAACCGCAATTCTTTTGATCTCGGACGAACTCGAAGAAATTATCGGACTATCGGACCGGATCTCGGTCATTTCGGAAGGCATGCTACAGCCCTCCAAACCCAGCTCTGAGTTCACGCCGGCATCCCTTCTTGCAGCCATGAGCTATTCCGCTGGTGCAGCAGCTCAGGCGCGTTCAGCGTAGACTATATCTCCTAGAGCCGAAAACGCGAAAGACGGTCAAGCATCATCTGGCCGTCTTTCGTTTGCGCCCGATCCATCAGCTCCGTCAGGGTGAAGATGCAAAGCCCATCGACATCAGTGGACTCAAGAGCATCCAGCATCCGGGAAAACTCGTGAGCGTCAAGCGTCGGACTTCGCTTCTGCTCCTGATGCATGCCATCAAGATAGAGCGCGCTTGCCTGAACGGTGCAAATGGCACGCTGGCCGCTTCTCTGTTTGATATGTTCAGCGATCTCGGCTGGCCAGCGGGCATCGCGTTTGCAGATCTGGTGATAGGCCATTACTTCGAACACATCCACCACATCCTTGAGCATTTCCCAGTCCTGCCCATACACTTCCGTCACTGCACCGTCGAACTCATCCGCAAACAGAGGCACGGTGTTGATGGAAACCGTCAACGGGTCCTTCCCCACCTCGAAACACCCACGCAATTCGGCAATCGCCGCCCTTGTAGCTTCGCACTTGTAACGGGTCCACTCTGCACGATAGCGCTGCATGAGATCCGGGGCATTGCGATGTCCGAGCCCGGGATCAAGTGACAGTCCGGCAAATCGATTGAAATCCTCAATTGTCTGAGGAGCAAAGCAATATTCCGGTTTATCACCCCTTTGGTCCCCGGGAAGCCATGTCTCCCAGAAACCCGGCCAGCGGATGAAGCCGAGATGAACGCCATCCGGATCCAACGCATCAACAGCCTCTTTCAGTTTCTGGCCTTTCTGACGAATATTGTCCTGCCTGATGGGTGGCACGCCCACATACCAGTCCGTCTGTTCCATGCGCTCGCCGTGCTGGTCGATGGGAAGAGCTTCGGGATGCTCCGCTGCATAGGAAGGATCAAAACAGATATTCTGCACCGCGATATAGGCGATGTCACGATCCCTCAGCATCTGTCTCAACACGACATCGTCCAGCGCCTCATATCGGCGTCGATCATCCTCAGAAATGGCGCTCTGCACTGCCGAATTATCCATCGGCAAGAAACGGCTTTGTGCAATGACATAGGTGATATTGTGCGCTGCCAGATAGTCTGTCAGCTGCTCAACACTCCAGTTGTACCGCATGAACCAATCATTGTCGTAAAGCTTCATTCCGCTCCTGAAATTGACCGACATGCTCTGCCTCCACCCTTAACCATCATCACCACTGACATACTGAGGTACGCTTGTATTGCCATATGGAAGTCGACCAGACAAGCGAGTTTGACCTCACTTGAAAACCCAGGTCGCGAAAACCGAATGTTGAAAAGAGATTGGGTGTTTCCACTATTCGACAACCGCTGTCGCATCCATCGCCAGCGCTCCATCAGACCTTCTCGCCCAGAGATGATATGTCTTTCCATCGGCCGCAGGCTCGCCATGCAACCAAAATGGCTCCGTGTCGAAAATGGTCGAAATGGCCCGAAATTCAAACGCGCTGATGCGAACGTCCGGTTGCTCCCGCCGCAACAAGTCAAGCAGCAGTGTCGCGATCAATGGACCATGAACCACAAGCCCCTGATAGGCCTCCGAGCCAATACAGAAGGGATGATCATAATGGATCCGGTGCCCGTTGAAGGTCAGTGCCGAGTAACGGAACAACAGGACGGGATTGGGATCAATCTCGCGAAAAAAATTGCTCTCTGTTGGTGCCGCAACAGGCGTTGGAAGTGAAGCCCCCTTCGTCGCTTCTTCGCGATAGACGATATCGTGTTCTTCGTCGATCCCCAGACGATCCCCCTCGAAAACCTGATGACCCACATTCACAAACACCAATTGACCGGAGCGGCCCGACTTTGCCTTGACGGACTTGATGGTCGAGACCTTGCGCAAATGGGAGCCGATCGGCATGGGAGAGACGAATGTGAGCCGACTGCCCGCCCACATCCGACGTGGCAGAGGAACCGGGGGCAAGAATCCGCCGAGAGCCGCATGGCCATCGTACCCAGCGTCAGCAAGCTTGAAGACGGGCAAGAAATGAAGCCAATGCCATAGCGGTGGCAGTGGGCTTCCTGTCGTGTAATCGGGATCGGACCTGTCCAGCGTGGCAGCGAGGGCGTTTGAAGGGAAAGCCGCGATCAATTCCTCACGTATCTCGGTTTTGCCGATCCATTGCTCCAAATATGTGACGTCCATTCCTTCCCTCCTCAGCTTCACGACCTTCTATCGCCCAACCGCTTCTTCAATTGGATTTGCTGTAGTCACCAGTCCGATAGCGCCCAGAATGGTATCATTGTTGATGCCCGTGTTTTGAAGGAATTCATCTGTTCTGGCCACGTCAATCTTCGCTGCATGAGGATTCCTTTCATGGAGGCGTTTGCGTGCTGCCTCCAACAGATCGTCCCCAAACTCTTGAAACCGCCCACCCAACAGGATCAGGTTGGGATCGATGGAGCGCGATAGAATGGCTGCAAGATCGCCCACAATGAAGCCGAGTTCTTCGGTGATGCGCTCTGTTGCTCGATCACCTGATCGAAGTTTTTCCAAAGTCTGTTGAAGATCGATCTCAGGATAAATGGAGCGAACTTGTTCCAGAAAAGCGTTGATCGAAAGATATTTCTCGAAACATCCACGGTTGCCACAACGACAGAATTCACCGTGAGGATCGTAGGTGACATGTCCAAAGTCTCCGGCCCGGCCCGATAGACCATGCCAGAGCTGGCCATTTTGGATAACAGCTCCACCCAACCCTTCGTCAAGTTTGACATAGGCGATCGTCTGGTCAGTCGGCAAATTCCCCCAGACGATATGAGCAAGAGCCTGACAGTTGGCATCATTGTCAACCAACACAGGACGCCCCAATTTGGCTGACAGAACTTCTCTCAGCCTAACACCGCGCCATTCTGGCACCATCACGGAATGGCTGATTTCTCCCGTATACGGATCGACGGGTGCTGGAATGGCAATTCCTACGCCAAGAATCTTGTCAATGGTTTTACCTGCCTTCTTGAGCGTGTCGTTGATGATACTCATGAGCAATGCAATGCGTTCATCTGCGTCCGTAGGGAGATTGATGGCATGAGTGTGATAGCTGCAGACATTACGGGCCCCATCTGCAATTGCGATCCTTACTAAACCCGGACCAATCTCCAACCCGAGATAACACTCACTGTCGGGGGTGATCCGCAGTGCCCGCCCTGCCCGGCCCAGACTCGCATGACGAATTTCATCGCCGGTCTCTTCGATGCGATGCTGATCTTTCAGTGTCTGGATGGCCCGAGCCACTGTGGCTTTTCCCAAGCCCGAAAGGCGGCTCAATTCTGCGATGCTTGTCTGTTGTTCCTGACGCAACAAATACAGAATTCTGCTCTCGCTTCGACTCAAAACCATTGTAGACACCCTTATCCTCCGCAGCACCTTAATTAGAACCAAATGGAACATAAATATGAATTGACGAAACGCTTTGCATTCATATACGATCCATTTGGTCCTAATTAAGACCAAATTTAAGGAGAGAATGTCAAATTTGGTAAAGCAGGGCAATAGCATCCTACGCGTATTAACCACTGGCCTATAGAGACAAAGCATCCGTGGAATGCTCAGCGAGCAAGAGGATCCGATGCCTTTGAGGACATTTGCTGCATCAGATTTGTCAGTATTTTCATGCGCGTGACTCGGGAGGAACGAATGAATCGTCGCAAACTGCTATTGACTGCGGCTGGCATTGCCGCAATGAGCCTCTTCTCGCCTGCTTCTTCCATGGCCCAGTCAGTGGACATCGGTTATTCGGTGACTGACACCACAAATCCCTTTCTCGGCTGGCTGACCAACGAGGTCAAAGCCTTGGCCGAAAAAGATGGCATTACTCTTGAAATCGCGGACGCCGGCCTGAGCCCAGTCAAACAGATGGAGCAGATTGAAAACTTCATCGCCATGGGCGTGAAAGTCATCGACATCATGCCCGTCGATCCCAACAATGTGCAAGACATCATCAAACGCGCACAGGCCCAGGGTATCAAGATCCTGGTCGCGGGCACCGACACCGGTGTCTATGATGTGATGATGAATATCGATCAATATGGCGCTGGTCGGGATGCCGTCAATCTGGCAACTGAATGGATGGTCCAGAAGTTCTCTAGCGACGGTACAGCCAAGGGCATGCCACAGGGTGATGAAAGCCTAAAGGTCATCGTCATTCCGCAGACGGATACAATCGACGCGAAAAACCGCACCAACGGCATGATCGAAACCATCCAAGCATGGGGTCATGCCAACGTGGTTGTTTCTCCCACTGAAGCCAAGTCCACCGCTCAGGGTACCTCTGTTATGGAAACCCTGTTCCTGCAGAACCCGGACGTCGATGTCGTCCTGACCTACAACGCAGATGCGGCGCTCGGTGTAAACGAATATCTGATGTCGCAGTTCGGTCTAGATCATTCCAAGATTGGCGTCTTTACAGGCGACTGGTCTCCTCCGGTTCAGGAAACCATCGATATGTCTGCGGACAATGAAAGCGTGTTCCGCGGCACCATTCAGATTGCTGGCCCGGTCCTGAACGGCGAACCGGTTGATCTTCCGGTTGCCACATACAAGGTCATGAAGGCCCTGATGGAGGGCGAGAAACCCTGGGGCGACTGGATCAAGGACGCCGTCGGCAGAGCTCTTCCCAAAAAAGGGTGGTAAGAATGAGTATCAATGGAGCGGGTGCGTCAGCACCCCTTCTTTCCCTCACACACATCACCAAGACCTATCCTGGCGTTGTTGCCCTTGACGATGTCACGGTGGCTTTTGAGGCGGGGGAAGTTCATGCCATCATCGGAGAGAACGGTGCGGGCAAATCAACACTCATCAAGACGGTGGCAGGGGCAATCGTACCCGACAGAGGGACCATCGCAGTCGCTGGTGAAGAATTTTCCGCAATGAAGCCGGCCCAGTCCAGAACACTGGGCATTGAGGTGATCTATCAGGAATTCAATCTCGTCCCGACGCTGTCCGTGACCGAAAATATATTCCTTGCGCAATATTCCGGCATACCGATCAACTTTTCTCAAATGAGGCGCAATGCGGCGACCTTGCTCGAAGAGCTTGGCGTTTCCCTCGATCCGGATATGTTGGTCCGTGATCTTCCATCTTCGCAGCAACAGCTGGTGGAGATCGCAAAAGCTCTTGCAAAGAAGCCTCGAATCCTCATCATGGACGAACCGACCGCACCGCTTTCCATGGCGGAAGTGGAGAGCCTGTTTGCGATTATCCGCAAGGCGCGGGACAACGGAACCTGCATCATATATGTCTCGCATCGTCTCGACGAGATCTTCACAATCTGCTCGAAGATCACTGTCTTGCGCGATGGGCAATATGTCACCACTGTCGCAACCAAGGACACCGACCACGATGGCCTTGTGAAGCTCATGGTCGGCCGCGAGCTCTCCAAGAGCTATCCCGTTCGTCAGCCTGCGTCAGAAGACGTGGCGCTCGAACTTGAAAATCTCTCGGGCAATGGCAATGCACCAATCTCCTTCAAGCTCAAAAGAGGCGAGATTCTTGGGGTTGCCGGCCTTGTGGGCGCGGGTAGGACAGAGTTGGCCAAGGTCATCTACGGAGCAGTTCGCAAGGACAGCGGCATCATGCGAGTTAATGGCAAGGATGTCTCATTCTCCAATCCAAAGGATGCCCTAAGAGCTGGCATCGGACTTGTTCCCGAGAACCGCAAGGAAGAAGGCGTCTTTCTGGAAAAGCCGATCCGCTGGAATGTCGCTATCGCTGCGCTGGAATGGCTGAAGAAGGGCATCATCGTCGACAGCAAGGCAGAGAACAACATCGCCGAGCAATATCGCAACAGCTTGCAGATCAAAACACCATCACTGGACCAGCTGGTCAAAAATCTCTCCGGTGGCAACCAGCAAAAAGTGGTCATTGCCAAAACACTGGCTGCGAAGGCTGAGATCATCATCTTTGATGAACCGACACGTGGCATAGACGTGGGTGCTCGCGCAGAGGTTTATAACCTGATGGTGGATTTGGCGACCAAAGGCATCGCCATCCTCATGATCACCTCCGACATGGAAGAACTTCTGGGCATGTCGGATCGTATACTCGTTCTTCACGAAAGCCGTATGGCCGGGCTCATCCCCGGCTCTGAAGCGACGCAGGAACGCGTCCTGTCCCTCGCCTCCGGTTTGAAAGAAAGACAATCAGCATGACTGACACCACCCTCTCATCCTCTTCTGGATCACGGTTCAACTTGAAACGGTTTGTTATCCCCCTCGTCCTCGTCGGGATGCTTGCCCTTTTTTCCGTACTCTCCCCCTATTTCTTCACGGCTCAAAACCTAACCAACATTCTAGTACAGAATTCCTATGTTGTTGTTGCTGCCGTAGGGCTGTCTTTTGTGATGATCTCAGGTGGCATCGATCTATCGATTGGCTATCAGATTTCCGTCGTTGGCGTCGTCACCGCTGTCTTCATGAAATGGGTCGGCCTGCCTGTTGCACCGTCCGTCATGATTGGTATCGTTAGTGGTGTTGCGATGGGCGTTGCAAACGGCATGGCATCGATCTTCCTGCGGGTGCATTCCCTCATCGTGACGCTCGGCACTCTCACGGTCTATCAGGGTCTGAGCTATATTATTTCCAATCAGTCCGCGATCATCAACTTGCCAAGGAGCTTCAAGTTCATCGGTCAGGGTTACTTGTGGCAGATGATCCCTGTTCCCGTCGTCGTAATGGTTATCTGCGTCCTGATCGCCGCCTTCATCCTCGGCTTTACACCACTTGGGCGCATGATCTATGCAATCGGAGGCAATGAAGATGCAGCCTATCTCACCGGCATTCCCGTAACCAAGGTGAAGATATTCGTTTATTCCATTTGTGGCCTCTTCGCCGGTATCTCCGCGATCTTGTTGTTCGCCCGCTCTGGTTCGGCATCATCCTCGACAGGGCCAGGCACAGAGTTCACGGCCATCACGGCTGCAGTTCTGGGCGGCATCAGCTTCAAGGGTGGCGAAGGCAAGATGCTTGGCCTCGTTACGGGGGTTCTGATCCTTGGAGTACTGGGCAATGGCATGCAACTGATCGGCGTGAACACCTACGCACAATATATCGTGAAAGGTCTCGTCCTGCTCGCAGCCGTCGGGTTCGACACCTACCAGAACACTGCCAAAACCAAGAAGAAAGTTGCCTGACGACAATGGCAGATCCACATTCCCCCAACGGACCCAAAGGTATCTACGTGTTGCCTTTTGCCGAAACAGAACACATCAAGTTCCGTCATCTCGACTTGCCTTATTGTGAGCAAAGCGACTTCCAGAAGCTCGATCTTTATCTCCCTGACGGCACAACTCCCGATGGCGGATGGCCACTCATTGTCTTCATCCACGGTGGTGCCTGGATGCAATGCGATAAGCGTGACATCCAGATTATAGGTCCGTTGAGATTGCTTGAGCGAGGCTACGCCTTGGCGTCGGTCAACTACCGCCTGTCTTCAGAAGCAATCTTTCCGGCTCAAATTTTCGATGTAAAAGCGGCCATCCGGATGTTGCGGGCCAAGGCGGGATCCTTTGGTCTGGACCCTGATCGTTTTGCCGTCTGGGGCTGCTCGGCCGGAGCCCATCTCGCTGCCCTCACTGGAGCAACGAATGATGTTGCGGTCATGGAAGACCTGCATATGGGTTACGAAGGAAGCTCCAGCTCAGTACAGGCGGTGGTTGACTTTTACGGTCCAACCAAACTTGACCAGATGGACGAGTTCATGACCCAGACACAGGCTGGTGACATCGATCACATGATGGACGGAAGCCCTGAATCCCGCCTTCTCGGCGGAATTCCAGACAGCAAGCCGGGTCATGTCATTGCAGCCAATCCGGAAACCTGGATCACTCCGAAGTGTCCACCCTTCTTCTTTGCCCATGCTCCCAAAGATCCGATTGTTCCCGTGCAGCATTCAGTGATGCTGTCTCAGAAAATCACGGCTATCGCCGGCGAAGGACAGGCCCGTCTGGTGTTTGTCGAAAATGCAGGTCATGCCGGGCCCGAATTTGACGTACCCGAGTTGCTCGAAGCTGTTGGGGATTTTCTCGACCATCACCTCTGCGTGTTGCCTCACTGCATCGCCGTCTGAAACCAACCGTACTTTAAGACTTCCAGCGGAAATCGAATAGCAAGGGCGCCCACCTCATTTGAGAAGGGCACCCTTTGCTGCCTCACCGTGTCTACACTGAACGGGCTCGATCAGCGTTGTCGTCCAGTCTTGAGGTCCATTCCCGCCCATCTCGGTAACTCGTTCAGATCAAGTCCGAACAGATCGAGAGCCCGTTTGATTGTATGGGCAACGAGTTCGTCGATTGAATTCGGTTTGGTATAGAAGGCGGGGACCGGGGGAAAGACTATGCCGCCCATTTCAGTCACCTTTCTCATATTGTCAATGTGCGCGAGATTGAGTGGTGTTTCGCGTGCCAGCAACACCAGACGTCTACGATCTTTGAGGACCACATCTGCAGCCCGGACAAGCAGGTTGTCCGATATTCCATTCGCCACGGCTGCCAGGGTTCGCATCGAGCAGGGGGCGATCAACATTCCCATCGTTCGAAAGGATCCGCTGGCAATCGACGCTCCGATATTGCCGATCGGGTGGACAACATCAGCCAATGCCTTGACCTCCTCGCTCGAATACGGGGTCTCGCAGGCCCGTGTCATTTCGGCGCCATTCGAAATCACGAGGTGGACTTCTATATCAAGTGGTTTGAGCAGCTCCAGCGCCTTGTAACCATATTGAAAACCAGTAGCCCCGGAAATGCCCAGAATGATGCGTTGCGTCATACGCTGCCCTCTTATTTGAAATCTGGAAGAAAGCGCGCCACTTCTACTTCCCGGAAAACCGACCGCTTGAACTGCGACTTGAGCCTGAACGGTACGGTGCAGTCGAAGATCGTCTTGCAGGAGGTCCCCACTTCCCGAATGGATGGGCTAAACTCTGGCGTCTGGGAAGGGTCGAGCGGATGACAGCGCACGCCGGGAATGAAGATCGTATCCACATCACCCTGATATCTGGTCTGCATGGCCCAGAGCACATCATCACTATCAAAGATGTCAACATCTTCGTCTACCAGCACAACCGTTTTCAACTCGGGAAAGGCCGAGAAGGCTAACAGTGCTGCCTGTCGTTGGCGACCTTCATCAACGGCTCTTGCCTTGTTGATCTGTAGAATAGCAAGAAACTTGCCGCCACCCGCCGAATGGGCAAAGACATTGAGTAAAACGCCAGGCATTGCCCGACCAACCATGTCAAGTATGGAAGCCTCGGTAGGAACCCCTGCCATGTTCACATGTTCTTCACCCGGTCCGATCGTGGTCTGAAGAATCGGATTGCGCCGGTGCGTGATCGCCTTGACCTTGATAACCGGCAGCTCTGCTTTTGCCTCTCCGGTGTACCCGGGAAACTCTGGCATTGCCTTGCCGGTGTCCGTATTCTGATCTTCCCGCACACGCACGCCGGGCAGCAGTTCCCCTTCGATGACGACTTCCGCGTGGGCAATCGCTCGTTCCCTGATAGTAAGGCATTCAACCAGTTCCACCGGACGCTGGCGCAACGCTCCGGCGATCGAGAGCTCGTCAAACCCCAGAGGTGTTGTCGGTGGTTCGAAGCAGGCAGCCATCTCTATCGCTGGATCGACACCGATGGAGATGGAAATCGGCAGGGATTTGCCCGCCGCTTCCGCTTTCTGACGAAAGGCATCTATGTGTCGCCCCGGCGTTAGCCACATGGACAATTCGTCCCTGCTCTGCACGCAAAGGCGGTGAATAGTAATGTCAGACTCACCACTCTCGGGATCCGATGCATAACACATACCCATGGTAACATAGGGGCCAGCATCCTCGGGCGTGTTGGTCGGGGCGGGCAAAAGGGTGCGCAAATCGAAATCCAGATCATCCGCCCGGTGAACCACCTCCTGACATGGAGCATTTTCAGTCTGGGTCGTGATAGGAGCAATCGGGTTTCGAACCGAGTCCTTGAGCAGAAAACCAAGTCGTCGGGGATCGTAGCCGAGAAGAGCTCCCACTCGTTCGCGAGACCCCAGCATCCCGATGGCCACCCGGTAGTCAGAGAAACCCTTGACGTTGTTGAAGATCATCGCGGGCCCACCTTTGCGCGTTGGACGCCGAACTGTCCCTCCGGCTCCTACATGACGATAGACACCTGCAAGTTCTGAATCTGGATCCACTTCTGTATCAGTTTCGACCAGCTGACCCGGTATCGCTCTCAGACATTCGATCGCTGACCTCAGATCATGTACTTCCGTATTGTTTTGTTCCGGCATATATTCTTGTCGCTTCATTGGCGGGTTTGTTTTTGTGGTTTAAAGCGAACCTGAAGGATTTTGATCCGGAAAAACAATACCATTTGAATTGCTGACCCATACCAAAGTGGTAAACTTTTGAAATACTGCACCACCTTGCCAGTAGGGCGGCATACCGCACTTTGCGGTAGAACGCGACGGATGACCGCTAGGCTAACGAGAATCGAGCTTCATGGATCTAAAGAGACTGCGCTACTTCTGTAGTGTCGTGGAACAGGGTGGTGTCACCAAAGCTGCCAAAGCGTTGAATATGTCCCAGCCACCTCTGAGCAAGAGACTGCATGAACTGGAGGAGGAATTTGGCGTCGCGTTGTTCGTCCGCAATGGCCGAACGATCAAGCCAACACAGGCAGGATACCATCTCTATCAGAAAGCAAACGAACTGCTCCGTATGGTCGATGACATCGTCCTTGAAGTCGTCACGATTGCCAATACCGAACAGAAGGAGGTTCGTATTGGCCTGTCCCATCTCTACCAGCGATACTTTAAGCCATTTTTGATCGCCTTGCATCGGGAACAAGCCGGGCTCGATATAAAGGTGGTGGTGTCGGACTCCGGTTATCTCGAACGACTTCTGATCGAAAGGGACTTAGACTTTGCACTCATCCAACATCCAGCTGACACCGGAGCGTTCGATTGCATTGATCTCAAACCCGTGCAGCTTGTCGCGGTCGCCCCCAAAAGCATGGACGAGTTTTCCAACTGCACATCCATCTCGATGACTCAATTGCTCTCAAGGGAAATTATCATGCTTAGGCGCTCCAGCGGCTCTGGCACCTTTGAAGCCTTGCAGGAGCAGTTCCGCAAGCAAGGCATTTCCCTCAACAACACTCTGACCATGTCACAACCGGAAGCCATCCTTGACATGCTCGAATCCGGCATGAATTGTGTGGCACTCTTGCCGGACTCTGAGATTTCACCTTCTCATCGCACTGACTGCCATGTAATGAAGATCGAACAGGCTCCACTTGTCTTCTTCCCCTCTATCGTCAAGCTCACAAGCACCAGATTTATTCATGACGTCGACAGGCTCATCCGCGATCTTGAGGACTATGCCTGAACTTCAAATGCTCGCAGAGCACTGGGTTAAACAAATCAGCTACCCAACGAGTGGCCGTCTGCTGCAGCACATCGCACCAGGTCCATGAATCGGGACTGCGTCTTTGTCGGGTGCCAACCCTTTCGGTAGGTCAGGCCAATCGAACGCTCCGTGTCGGGGAGTTCGAGCCCCAGCTTGACGACCAATCCAAGATCGAGCTCGACCCGCATCTGATTGGGCGACATCAAGGTAACATAATCTCCGCGTTGCAGAAGGCCACGGATCATGACCAGCGAACTTGAAACCACACGCACAGGACCCGGATAGAGCTCGCCCTGCTGGCAAGCCAAAAGACGACCAATCTGTCGACCCGTTGGCGTGTCATATGGCGGAGAAATCCAAGGAAAGGTCTTGATGTCCTCGACGCTCAGAGAGTTTCTTCCAACGAGTGGATGGCGAGGTCCAGCAATCACCGACAACTGATCCGCAAAGAGCACTTCCTGTTCTATGTCGCTGGTGGGAGGTGGATTGCGTGTAGCCCCGATCAAAAAGTCCAACTCACCATACCGCAGTCGGCGCAACAATTCGTTGTACGGCCCGTCAATGTTGCTAACGCGCACTCCTTTGTTTTCCCTAAACAGGGCTTCAATCGCATCAGGGACAATCATGGTTCGGGACAGGGGCATCGTGCCTACCGCAATTCGGGTGCAATCCTCACCCTTGAAATGCGTCACCTCGTAATAGGCCTGACGCAACTCAGCGTCTGCGAGCCGGACGTGCCGGGCGAATAGCGCCGCAGCGTCAGTCAACTCAATGCCTCGATGGGTAGAGGCAAAGAATGGAATATTGAGAAGTTTTTCCAGATCCCTCGCGGTCCGATGCAGGGACGACTGCGATGTCCCGATACGTCGGGCAGCCAGAGCGAAACTGCCTGAGCTCTGCAAGGCAACGAGCGCGCGCAAATGGGTAGAACTGACGAGATGAATCGCCTTTCTCGCATTTGGCCTCTGAGCTCTCCGTCCTGCAATTGTTATACCTTCCTCTAATAAGGAAAAGGCATTTAGCGCACGTTTCTCTGTCAACTTTCCAACTTCTGTCAACGTGAGGCCCGAAGACTGTCGGTCGAAAAGAGGCTCATCCAGCTGTGCTTCCAGTTTGCGAATTGCCTGCGATACCGCAGGCTGAGACAAATGTATTTGATCAGCAGCTTTGGAAACACTGCCCGTCCTTGCCACAAGGCAGAAGGCGCGCAAGTGGCGCAGATTGAAATTCGGAGCAACCATGATCATCCTTTTGGATGAGTAAAGGCAGATAAGGCGTTCTCATTTTATTATAACACATCCTCAGAATTGTATTGGATTTTTACGTATATCAGCGGGCATCTAGAAGCTGACGATCTGGGAGGAGGAAGATCTCGATGATCAATCAAGGAAAAAAACAGGGCAATGGCATCGTCCCCGAGGCTGCTCAGACGCGTGGCAGCCTGACAGGCAACAACACGACAATTGCTCAGTCCGGTGCAACCAAGCGACAGGTGCCCCATGAATGATATTTCCCATCTGGCACATGTCGAAATCCTGACCAACAAATTCGAAGAAAGCCTCGACTTCTTCACCCGGGTCTATGGCCTCAGCGAAAGTGGTCGTGACGCAACAAGCGTCTATTTGCGCGCATGGGATGACTATGAATTTTGCACGTTGAAGCTGACTCGCAGCGAAACAACCGGGGTCGCCCACATCGCCTATCGGGCATCGAGCCCCGAAGCGCTCGAGCGGCGGATCAAGGTGATCGAGGGGATGGGCTGCGCAGAGGGTTGGATCGATGGCGACCTTAGCCACGGCCCGGCCTTTCAGTTCCGATCACCCGCCGGGCATCTGTTCGAGATCTACTACGAAACCAAGCGCTATCAGGCGGAAGGTGCCGAAAAACCTGCCCTGAAAAATGTCGCTCAGCGTTACCACGCCCGCGGTGCGGCTCCGCGTCGTATTGATCACCTGAACATTCTTGCTCCTGTTGTCGAGGACATAGAAACCTTCATGACGACAGCTCTCGGCTCGAAAGTCACAGAGAAGATCGTGCTTGATGACGGGCGCCTCGCCGGTTGCTGGTTCACGGTTAACAACAAGACCTACGATCTGGCCTGCACCTGCGACTTCACCGGGGTTCCCGCACGGTTCCATCACGTCACCTATGCGACGGATCAACGTGAAGACATTCTGCGCGCCGCTGATATCTTTCTTGAGAATGGGGTCCATATCGAAACCGGCCCACACAAGCATGCGGTTCAGGGCACCTTCTTTCTCTATGTATGGGAACCTGCTGGCAACCGGGTTGAACTCGCCAATGCGGGAGCGCGCCTGATCCTTGATCCGGACTGGGAACCGGTCATCTGGACCGAAAGCGACAGGAAGAAGGGGCAAGCCTGGGGGCTGAAAACAATCAGCTCGTTCCACACCCACGGAACGCCCCCGGCCCCTGCACCATCTGACGAGTAGACAGGATTTCTCCCGCCGGAGACATATCGAGGGCAGAACAAAAAGCCCCGAAGACCAAGACACATATCAATCGTGAAAGTCTGGCGGGACAGACTGGCAGCTGGAGGGAGAGGACCCGAAAACTGCCTGCCCCTTGCATGCTGCAAAAGGGCAAAGAGCAACCAAGACACAACAGGAGGAGCGAATGTCCTTTATCAAGCCATTGTTCAAAAATATGGTTCTCGCCGCAGGTCTGGTGTCCATCAGCATGACTGCTGGGGCGACCGAACTGAAGCTGGCGCATTTTTCTTCAACCAAATATCCACTGCATGTGGGCATGTTTGTCCCCTTGTCGGAACAGGTGGCCGCTGAGTCAAACGGCGATCTGACCATCCGGGTCTACCCCGGCGGTGAATTGGGTGCTGGTCCGGTCAAGCAATATGACCGGGTCGTTGATGGCGTAGCCGATATCGCCTACACCCTGCCTGGCTACACTGCATCGCAGTTCAAGAAGACCCTTCTTCTCGAATTGCCCGGCGTTGTGCCCGCCGACCAGGATCCGACCGCCAAGTTCTGGCAGCATGTCGACATGGTCAGCAAGGAATTCCGCCGGACCCATCTGCTCGGACTCTGGACAAACCCGCCTTCGGTGCTGCTGACAAAGGACAAGCCGATCCGGACCTTTGAAGACCTCAAGGGCCTCAAGATCCGTGTTTCGTCGCGCAATGTCGGCCGCGTCGCCGAAAGCTGGGGCGCTACGCCAGTCTCCATGCCCATCACCGAGGTCTACAACTCGCTGGCAACGGGCGTGATTGATGGCGTTCTGGTGGACAGTTCTGTCCTCGACAGCTTCAAGATCAACGAGGTCGCCAACTACTTGACCAAGGGCATGCATTCGACCAGTTCGCCACAGATGCTGCTGATGAACCGGGACAGTTGGAACGCATTGTCCGAGGACGAGCAGAAGATCATCAAGAAACTGACCGAAGAGCAGATGAGCCAGAAAGGTCGGGAAATTCAGGCCAAAGGTGTGTCCGACGCAGAGACCCATTTCGCCGGAATGGGCAAGGAAGTCATCACCTTGTCACCTGAAGAAGCCGCCAAGTTCAATGCCGCTTCCGAAAAGCTGGTAGGCGAAATCGTCAAAGAGCTGGAGAGTGAAGGCATCGAGGCAACCGCTTATGTGGAAGCCCTCGGTCAATGAGTGAAGAAGGTCTCTCCCTCAATCGAGGATCGGACCGGAGCGAACAGAGGGGAGGGCGCGCTCGGCGCATGCTTGAGGGCGCCCTCCAGGCCATCGCTTTCCTGTCCGGCATCGTGCTGGTTGGCTTGATGCTGCTGGTCGCCATATCGGTCTTTTTCAGATACGCGCTGAACCAACCTATACTGGGATCGCAGGAGCTGGTCCAGCTGGGCATGGTTGTAATGGTCATGCTGGCCATGCCCAATACCGCCTATCGCTCCTTACATATTCGTGTCGACATTCTCGACAGAGTGCTTGGATCCATTGGCTGCTTTCTCACAGACATGCTCGCCCGGCTTCTGGGGATGGCGGTGCTGAGCATTCTGGTGGTCAAGAGCTGGGCAAAGATGCTCGATGCGCTTGAATATGAAGATGTGACCAACATGCTCGAGCTACCGGTCTGGGTTGCCTATGCGTCCATATCGGCAGGCATGGCACTTTATGCCGGCGTGTTGCTGCTGCAACTGATCAGCCAGTTCGGCAATTGGAGAGAATATCGTGAGTGAAACCATCATTGGTGTGTGGGGCATTGTCGTTCTGTTTGTCTGCCTCGCGCTGCGTATCCCAGTCGGTATGTCCCTGCTGCTGGTCGGATTTGGCGGGATATGGGTGATCGACGACTCGCGCAGTGCCATCGCCACCCTGTCGTCAGAGACCTACAGTTCGGTGTCTTCCTATTCGATGTCGGTGATCCCTTTGTTCGTCCTGATGGGTAACATCGCAGGGGCAGCGGGATATTCCCAACGGCTCTATGATGCGGCTCACAACTGGATCGGTCATTTGCGAGGCGGACTGTCGTCGGCAACGATTGTCGGCTGTGCGGCCTTTGCGGCGGTGTCCGGATCTTCGGTTGCAACGGCGGTGACCATCGGCAAGGTCGCCTTGCCGGAAATGAAACGCTTCGGCTATGCCGACGGTCTGGCGACCGGTTCGGTTGCCGCCGGAGGAACCCTCGGCATTCTCATCCCTCCCTCAACGGGTTTCGTGCTCTACGCCATCCTGACTGAGGAATCCATCGGCAAGCTCTTCATTGCGGGCATCATACCGGGCCTCCTGCTCACGCTGCTGTTCATCGCGGTGATTTTCATCACCACTTCGCTCAAGCCGAGCGAAGGCCCTGCCGGCCCCAGAACAAACTGGAAGCAGAAGGCTGGTGCATCCTTCAATGCCATGCCTCTCGTTTCCGTCATTCTGGTCTCGATAGGAGGCATCTATCTCGGTGTCTTCACTCCAGTGGAGGCGGCGGGCGTCGGCTCCTTCATGGTCGCGGTGATGGCGCTTGTCAGCCGGTCAATCACATGGAAAGATTTCGGCCCCATTCTGGGTGAGACGGTATCGATGACCGCGATGCTCTATCTCATCGTCATCGGCGCCCATGTCTTTGGGCCGTTTCTGGCCTTGACGCATATTCCTGAAACGTTGGGCACCGCCCTTGAGGGCACGGGCCTTGGTCCCTACTCCACCCTGTTTCTCATTCTGATCGGCTATATCATTCTGGGCATGTTCTTTGATGGCCTCGCCATGCTGGTGGTGACCCTGCCAATCGTCTTCCCCATCATCACGACCCTCGGGTTTGACCCGATCTGGTTCGGGGTGATCGCGGTGATCGTGATTGAAATGGGCCTGATTACACCTCCGGTGGGGTTGAATGTCTTCGTGGTAAAGGCCGTGGCGGAAAAAGTGCCAATGGCAACGATTTTCCGGGGCGTCTTTCCCTTCTGGATTGCCATGGCGGTCTGCCTGTTGCTGTTGGTGGCAATTCCGCAGCTCGCCCTCTTCCTTCCAGCCCAGATGGCTCAGTAAACACAGGGGTGTCAGAACATGAGCATCAAAAGCATACTTTGTGCCTATAGCGGCGAGCAGGCCAAGGGAAGCGGCTTGCACTATGCGGTTTCAGTTGGCGAAACAGCACGACGCATGGATCACAGGAACCATGCGCCACGGCAGGTCCGGCATGTCGCGCAGATTGAAAACCGTTGTCTCGGAAGACGTTCACCGCGCCCTGGAACAAGCCGAAGACGATAGGGCAAGCAGAAATCATCCGCCGCTTCCGTCAGGCAACAGAGAATAGCGGACCTTCAGAGCCGTGCGGATTATGTTGACCTGTTGCCCCAATCCGGACTGACCCTTTCAGATCTTGCCCGGACCTATGACCTCATTGTTACCGGGCATCATTCAACGGATGAAGACGACGAGTATCTGGCCGCCCACCCGGATCTGTTGGCTTTGCAAAGCGGGAGGCCGGTCCTTGTCATTCCGGATGGATATGAAGCACCCGCCTCGACCCATCATGCTCTGGTGGCTTGGGATGGGAAACGTGCCGCGGCACGGGCGCTTGGAGATGCCATTCACATTCTCGGCAATCTCCACCAAGTGAGCGTCATTACCATCGGCAACGCAGGCCTGATAGACCCGAACCCCGGCGGTGGTGTTATGGCACTTCTCAAGCGGCACGGGATCAAGAGCGAGTACCTTCACAGGGCTGCATCAGGGCAGTCGATTGCCTCAACACTAGAAGAAGTGGCAGAAGAGATCGAAGCATCGCTCATCGTCATGGGGGCTTTTGAACATTCGAAATTCTCTCAAGACATTTTCGGCGGCGTGACATCGGAGATCCTGAAGACATCCCGAATTCCCGTCTTCATGGCCCATTGATGCTAGAAGAATACCGGAGAGAATTGATCTGCTGATCCGACGACAGAGTGTGAGATCAGGGATGTGATAGATAGCTGTTTCCCCAAGCACACCGAGTCTATCTTTGAAGCTCGCCTACCACAACGGTCGATGAAGCTGGATGTGGCAGGTCTTTCAATTGCCTGAACCGTTTTGCCGTCGGAAATAGCTCCCGACAGAATTCATTTCTATTTCTGAATTGCATACGCCCCTTCTTTGCGAGGAGAGTCCGGAGCTGGCTTGCAATTTCGGCTGCGCGTTTACTCTCGCAGCTGTAGCATTTCTCTATCGTTTGCAATCGACCTGCATTTTGGGGACGCACGGTGTGCTGTAACAAATCTAACTGCAATTTCGTCGTTGATGGTTTGTGTCTGACTTTCCTCCCAAAATGAAGTGCATCACAAATAGTTGGAATCTGGTATAGCAGATCTAATATTCTTGTCAAGTTGAAAGGAGCTCGCCGCAGCTCAGCGGGGCGTTGAGCGACGAAACGGGTGAATGCTAGACATGACAATACCCGTCAATCATCGATGTTATCCAAAATGCGAGATCTAAGGTTGATACAATAAATTACAACAGCTTAACCCTCATGAGGCACCCACTAGAATCCAATTTCAAATATGACGCAGAGAAACAATATTGACATTTGATATCTAAGATATCAGTGTTCCTCGCGAGGAGAGTCCAAAGGGAAGAGATTTCATCAAGCATGAATATCTCTTGTTTCTTTCGGACAATCGACGGCCCTTTGTGGCCTGCCTGAATGAAGCAACAAAGAGATAGTGCCTCGGAGACTAGACCACGCAGCCCCGTGCCGCTGGTGTACGATATCCGTAACAGATGCTCTTGGATGAACCCCTTCCCTTCCAGAAACAACAGATCGGCTCTCGATATTTAAGGCATGCCTTGAAGCTCGACGCCGGTTTGACTGCACTTTGAATGACTTGCCAAAGGCAAGCCGCTCAAATCTCGAGTTTCAAACTCATTGTCAACTCATTAGGGAGGAAAGTTATGAACACACTCAAATTTGCGCTTTGTGCGTTTGCGGTCGGCGCTCTCGCCAGCACCACCAGCTCTTTCGGCTGAATGGAACAAGAATGTGACGGGCGGGTCCTACGAATCCAGTTGTTTCCGTCCATGGGGCGAAACCAATGTCTGGCAGACATCTGCTAAACAAGGCCCATACAGGATTGCTGTCGTGAACAGCTTTACCGGCAACACCTGGCGCATTCAGATGCTGAAAACGCTTCTCGCCTATGCCGAAACCCCGGAAATGAAATCCAAGCTCACCGAGCTAAAGGTCATCTCAACCGGCACCGATGTTGCCGCTCAGATTGCCGCAATGGAAGATTTCATCAATCAGGGTTATGACGCCGTTCTGGCCGACGCCATCTCGACCGAAGGCTTTGATCGCGTCATTCGCGCAGCAGACCGTACTGGCACGATCGTCATGACCTTCGACAATGTCCTCAACAACGAAAATATCCTGCAGCTGAGCTCTGACAATGTCGAGTCCGGTCGCTTGCAGGGTGAGTTCCTCGCCAAGCACATGAACGGCAAGGGCAAACTACTGGAGGTCCGTGGTCTTGCCGGTTCATCCGTCGAAGAAGATCGTCACAACGGCCTGACCAAAGTTATCAAGCAGTATGGTGATATCGAAGTCGTGGAGGTCTGGGGCAACTGGGACGATGGCACTGGCCAGAAAGTCGTCGCTGATGCCATTGCAACCCACGGCAAATTCGATGGCATGTCCGTTCAGGCAGGTACCACCGGCGCCATGCGAGCCCTGCTCGATGCCAAACACCCGTTGATCCCGGTCGCAGGTGAAGCAGAGAATGGCTATCGCAAGATCATGGCCGAGAAGAAGGCCGAGGGTCTCGAAGCCCCTCTCCGTCGGCTATTCACCTGCACTTGGCGCAATCGCGGTCAAGGCAGCAGTGGCAGCCCTCGAAGGTCATGCCCTTCCCCGACTGATGGCCATCCCTCTGCCTGTAGCAACTTCGGACGAACTAGTCGACGGGAAGAACTTCTGGTCGGATCTCGACGACAATTTCTTCACGCCCAATGAGTTCCCTCCCTGCAACGTGAACTTCACTGCGCAGCAGGATCATGTCGCAAGAGCTGAAGTAACCCATGCTGGCAAAGATCCCAGGTCCCGGCGAAGCACCCGCCGGGACCGAAGGCGCAAGTAGGGGGCAACCCCTATTTGCGCGTTCGCGGCCTGTGTGTCGACTATGGGACAGTGCGTGCCTTGAACACCGTCGATCTTGACGTAGTTGCTGGTCGTATTCATGCCGTTTTGGGCGAAAACGGCGCAGGCAAGTCGACCCTTCTCAAATGCCTTGCCGGTACGCTGCCGGCGAGCGAAGGAACTATTGAAGTCAATGGCGATGTCGTAGCCTTATCAGATCCGGGCGCCGCACGCGCGTGTGGCATTTCCTGCGTGTTTCAGGAAATGTCATTGATTCAGGATCTCAGCGTCGCTGAAAATATCCAGCTCGCTTCACCACCTCGGAAAATGGGCCTGATCGACCGACAGGCCGAGCGTCGGCGAGCAGAAGAGCTGTTAAAGCTGGTCGGTGCCGAGGATGTCTCGCCGAACAAACTGGTTCGAGACCT
Organism: uncultured Cohaesibacter sp.; assembly: GCF_963662805.1. Lineage (NCBI taxonomy): Bacteria > Pseudomonadati > Pseudomonadota > Alphaproteobacteria > Hyphomicrobiales > Cohaesibacteraceae > Cohaesibacter > uncultured Cohaesibacter sp. Next base: position 211,414 of record NZ_OY759854.1, on the reverse strand, counting down.
TCCGCTCTCCCGACGCCAGCTCGTAGAAATAGCCAAAGGACTGGCATCGAATCCCCGATTGCTCATTCTCGATGAAAGTACATCCGCACTCACCGAACAGGACAGTCAGCACATTTTGTCCCTAGCGCGACAACTGGCTGACGATGGGCTGGCCATTCTCTATGTGTCGCACAGGATGGCAGAAATCGAACAACTGGCAGATGATTGCTCGATCTTCCGAGACGGCAGCAAAGTGGACAGCTTCGTTTTCGAGACCAAGACAGCTGACGACATGGTCAGGATGATGATGGGTCGAGCCATTGACGCCTCCCTGCCCAGACCAGCTCCCCTCGCCAAAGATCTGCCAAGCATTCTGCAATTGAAGGGTCTAACGTGGGCCCCTGCCCTCAATTCCATCGATCTTGAGCTGCGTCGGGGTGAAGTCCTTGGCATCGGCGGTCTGGATGGCCAGGGTCAGCATGAGATCCTGCTCGCGGTCTTCGGAGCCTTGAAGGGCATGGCCGGAAAAGATGGAACTGGACGGCAGACCGACCATCAATGCTCAGCCTTCAAAGCGGATGGCAATGACCCCACGCATGGCCTATGTACCGGAAGACCGTGGCTCCCATGGTCTGGTCCAGTCAATGCCTGTTGAAGACAATATCCTGCTTTGCGATACGGATGCCTACCTGAAAGATTTGACAAGACCCCGTGTCGCAAACCGTGATCGCATAGCCCGGGCAATCGAACGGCTGAAGATCCGTGTCAGTTCACCTGCCCAGCCGGCCCATGAATTGTCAGGCGGCAATCAACAGAAGATTGTCTTGGCCAAATGGCTCGAATGCCATCCGGACATCTTCCTGCTCGATGATCCCACCCGCGGTATCGATATTGGAACGAAAAAGGAAATCTTCCAACTTCTGCACCAACTGGCATCTGAGGGATGCGCAGTCCTGCTCTACTCTTCCGATCAGAAAGAGCTGTGTCAGGCCTGCCACCGGGTCATTGTTCTATATGAAGGCCACGTGGTTCGCTCTCTGGAGGGCGATGAACTGACGGAAGAAAACCTCGTCAACGCCGCCTTTAACCTGGCGAAACGACCCGAGCCCAGCACTGCGTCTCGCTCCAAATCCTGAGGACTCCTCTTCATGACTTCTCTGCTCATCACTGCCAAAAACTTGATGCGCTCATCCAGACGCGGAACGATGGCCATCATTCTGTTCATGGTGGCCTATGGTATCTTCGCCCATTTGCATCCGAATGGCTTCGGCACCACGACGATCACGACCAATTCCAACCAGGGTGCCGCTCTTGCACTTGCCACAGTCGGTCAGTCAATAGTTCTGCTTGCAGGCGGGATCGATCTCTCGATCGGCAGCATTCTTGTGCTGGTCCGCTCCGTTGCCTCCCATATGCTCGATGGCTCGACATTCGGTATTCTTCTGGGGCTTCTGGCCTGCCTCGCCACAGGGACGCTCGCCGGCTGGATCAACGGTGCCATTATTGTCTATGGACGCATTCAACCCGTCATTGCAACGCTCGCCAGCGGTCTCGTCTTCTATGGTTTTGCTTTGTGGCTGCGCCCAACTCCCGGCGGCAAGGTGTCACTCATTCTGGGCGATTTCCTCACTTATGAAAGCAATATTTGGCTGCCGGATTTCCTCGGCACGACCATTCTTGGCCGCATTCCGAGCGCGATTATCGCAATCATCCTGATGACAGCCCTTGTCTGGCTTCCCCTGCGCCGGACACTGATCGGTCGCGCTCTGATTGCTACTGGCTCCAATCCGCAGGCTGCCAAAATGTCCGGCCTGCCGGTCCAGCGAGCCAAAATCGTATCCTACATGATCGGTGGATTCTTTGCTGCATGCGGTGGGATTTTCATGTCGGCCCTCACCCTGACAGGAGATGCCAACGGTGTACAGACTGGCTTCTACACTCTCAACACATTGGCCGCTTCGGTCATTGGCGGGACGTCTCTTGCCGGTGGTATTGGCGGTGTATTGGGACCAATCTTCGGGGCCTACACACTTAGCATGATTGGACCGATCATTCGCGCTTCTGACAAGATTCTGTGGGTTTTCGACGCGAGCCCGATCATTCAGCCCCTTTTCGAAGGCCTGATCCTGTTGTTCGCAATCTCGCTCGGCGCAGCAGCTGCCTTGCGGGAAAAGAACCGCCTGCTTCTGTTAGGGCAGGCCTATCGGAGCCGGGAAGACCAGTCGATCTTCAAGCCTTTGATATTGGGTCTCTTGGTTACTTTGGTACTGATCATTGCGGCCTCCGCCATTCTGTTGGCAAACGGAGATACATTGCCCTTCCTGTCGTTCAACTTCCTCATCCTGCAGATCCAGAATGCAGCCTTTCTCGGGGCCTTTTCGCTAGGGGCATTTCTGGTCATCAAGATTGGCCAGATCGATCTGTCCATGCCAGGTGCTATCACGGCCTGTGCCATGATCGGTACCATGAATACGCCAGTTTTGACGATTCCAACAATCCTGCTGGTGGGCATCCTGATCGGTTTAGTGAATGGAGTCGGTGTCGCCTATCTGAGGGTCCCGTCAATCATCTTCACGCTCGGCGTTAATTCCGTGTTGCTCGGCATGATCTCGATCATCACGGGTGGATTTGCACCGAGCTCACAAGCAACCGAGTTGATGACCTCTCTCGGATCGGGGCGCCTCATCTCGCCGATCCCCAATGCCGCCCTGCTCATTCTGGCATTCTTCTTCCTCATGTGGTTCCTGCTCAAACGCTCTCGTTTGGGACGAGAGATCTCGGCTATCGGTTTTTCCGAAGGCGCCGCCTATCTCTCGGGGATCCGGACACCATTGGTAATCGTCGGCATCTTCGTTGCTGCCGGTTTCTGCTACGGGGTGGGCACCATCCTGCTAACCGGATTCTCTGGTAAAGCATTTCAGGGCATGGGCAATCCGTATCTGATGCCTGCGATCGCAGCTGTTGTTCTCGGAGGGTCCAACATCGCAGGCGGACGCGGTCACCCGCTGGCCATGCTGATCGGCGTTATGGTTGTGGTTCTGATCCAGAGTACGCTGGCCACCATTCAAATGCCTCCAGCGCTGAGAGAAATCATTCACGGCAGCGTATTGATCCTCATTCTGCTGGGCCAGTCGATCCAACCAAAGCGCAAAAGGAAATCAATGGAGCAGTCTATGACTGGTCCTGGGATTGTCGAAAAAACGGTTTAGGCTTTGAAGAGGGGCACCACACCTGCCTTGACGCTCAACACGCACAGCCGAGTCAGAACAGGATTAAGCCTGTTGGCTCGGCTGACTTTGTTTGAATAGTCAGAACTGTTCTGGATGCCCGGCTTTGCTTCTTCTCGATTTTCTTTCCTGTCGCAACCAGGCTGATTTTCCTATCTCAAGCCATCCTGATTGTGAAAGCCTTCAGTGTCAGGGTGGATTTGCTGCGAAAAATCCGCTGCAAGTTGCGGAAATCTGGGCCTTTGGGTGTGCTAATGAAAAATCCATCTTGATTGGAATCTAATATCTGCTATACCAGTTGAGACACTCGTCACAGATCCACAATTCTCAAGGGAGGGAAAAGTGTTTAAAAAATCAGCAGCAGTCCTCGCACTTGCCGTGGCCTTGGCCATGGCCTCAGCATCCCAAGCCAAAACCATCATCAAACTGGGGCACGGAACCAACGAACAGTTCCACATGCATCGGGCAATGGTGAAGTTCAAGGAACTGGTGGAAACCGGTTCCAACGGCGAGCTTGAAGTTCATATTTTCCCGAACTCGCAGCTCGGCCCAGACCGCGAAATGATCGAAAGTGTTCAGAGCGGTATTCTTGAAATGGCAGTTTCCCCATCCGCTCTTTACTCTGGTTGGGATCCGGCATTTTCGGTTATCGAACTGCCCTACATGTATCCAAGCAAGGCAATTGCCCTCAAGGTCATGCATGGCGAAGCGGGGCAGAAGCTACTCGACCGACTTGAAAATCAGGGTCTGATCGGACTTGGTTATCTGGAAAGCGGCCAGCGCCAAATCACGAACAATGTGCGTGCCATCAACAAGCCAGAAGATCTTGAAGGCGTGAAACTGCGGACGATGAAAGTGCCCGCCCATGTCGACACCTTCAAGGCACTTGGTGCAAACCCGACACCGATGAACTTTGGTGAAGTCTACTCAGCGATGCAACAGGGTGTCATTGATGGTCAGGAAAACCCGATCTCCATCATTGCGTCCCAGCGCTTCTACGAGGTGCAAAAGTATCTTTCTCTCACCGGGCATGTCTTCACAGTGTACATTCCGGTGATCTCCCAGCAGTTCTTCTCCAACCTGCCCGCCGAGCAGCAGGAGCTGATCCGCAAATCCATGGATGAAGCTTCCGAGTTCCAACAGCAGATCATCTCCAAGGAAGAGACCGAACAGTTGGAACTCATCGCCAAGGAAGGGGTGGAGATCTCCGAATTGACGAGTGAGCAGCGTCAGCTGTTCAGTGACGCAACTGAAAGCATTCGCGCCAAGTTCCGGGACAGCATCGGAGCCGATGTCTTCGACGATTGGGTTGCTGCTGTCAAGGCTGCAAGCGCCGAATAGTCTGTCATCCTGACTTTGAAGGGGTGCTCTCTCAAGGCACCCCTCCTCCAACCTGATTGATACGTCAAATGAAACTCTTCAGCTGGCTCAACGCCAATCTGGAGCGGGGTCTCATAGCACTCCTTCTTGCGGGGATGGTCCTGCTCATTTCAGTCAATGTGTTCATGCGCTACATCATGAATGCGTCTCTTTCCTGGGGTGAAGAGCTCACCCTCTGGATCTTTGTCTGGTTCATCTGGCTTTCGGTAAGCTACGCCTTCTATCGAAGGGATCATGTCCGCATCACGATTGTCAAAGACCTACTGGGCGAACGACTTGGATTGTATCTCGACATTCTGGTCGATCTGGCAGTCCTGATCTTTTTCATCATTCTGGCAGACCAGTGCATCGAACTGATCAGGGCTCCTTTCGTGATGTCCCAGAAATCAGTCGTTCTGGGATTGCCCATCCCAATTCTCTATTCGTCAGCACCCGTAGGTGCGGTTTTGTCTTCCTTCCGGATCGTGCAGCACATGCTGCGTACGATCAGAGAGCTGAAGGCTGCGCCTGGCAAGGAGGCCTGAACATGATCTCAACGATCCTTTTTGCTTGCCTTCTGGTTCTCCTGTTCCTCAGTGTCCCAATTGGCATTTGTCTGGGTCTGTCCACCATGCTTGTTATGATGTTGGTCGACGGCGCACCGCCTATGGCTCTTCTGTCTCGCTCGGTAGTGACTGGAGCCGATTCATTTCCCTTGATTGCTGTACCTCTGTTCATTCTGGCAGGTGATCTGATGCAGCATGGCGGCATGTCGCGACGCATCGTTGCCTTTTCCAATTCGCTCGTCGGACACATCCGTGCAGGGCTGGCCTATGTAAATGTCCTGGCATGCGTCTTCTTCGCTGCAATTTCAGGTTCTGCTCCCGCCACTGTGGCAGCCATTGGCTCCAACCTCATCCCCGAGATGGAAAAGGTCGGCTACAAACGCTCCTTCAGTGGTGCACTGACGGCCTCGGCCGGTATGATAGGGGTTTTGATCCCACCGAGCATTCCCTTCATCATCTATGGCGTGACTGCCGAGGTTTCCATTGGCAAGTTGTTTCTTGCAGGCGTCGTTCCTGGAATCCTGTTCGCCATCACCTTCATGTTGATCTCTCGCCTTCTGCTTCGCAAGGATGACACGATTGCAGCCTCAACCACCGAGTTCACTGTTGGAGGCATCCTCTCGAGTTTCCGGGAAGCCTTCTGGTCTCTGATGGTTCCGGTGATCATTTTGGGGGGCATCTACAGTGGTGTATTCACCCCCACTGAAGCCGGGGCTGTTGCGGTTGTCTATGCCTGTGTTGTCGGCATCTTCGTCTATCGGGACATTGGCTTTTCAGACCTGTTCGGCATCCTCGCGGAAAGCGCAAAGACTAGTGGCACGATCCTCATACTTGTCATCATGGCAACGGCTTTCGGACGACTGATCACCATCGCGCAGGTTCCGGCCAATCTGGCAGCGGCTCTGACCGAGTTTTCACAAAATCCGATCATCATCCTGTTGCTCATCAACATCGTGCTGCTGATCATCGGGATGTTCATGGAGACCATCTCCTCAATCATCATCATGACGCCGATCCTCTTGCCCGTGGTCACAGCCCTCGGTGTCGATCCGATCATGTTTGGCGTGATCCTGACCGTCAATCTTGCAATCGGCTTTTGCACGCCGCCCCTCGGGGTCAACCTCTTCGTCGCCAGCACGATCTCGAAGGTCTCGATCGAAAAGCTCAGTCGCGCGGTTCTGCCCTTCTTTGCCGGCATGATCGTTCTGCTGATCCTTGTGACCTACATCCCGGCGATCTCGCTGACTCTTCCCTCTTTGTGGTAATGAATGAAAGACCAAGATGAAACATGCACCGAAAGTCATCATCTCCGACTATGACTATGGAGATTATGAAGTTGAACGGGCCATTCTCGAGGAAGCAGGAGCGCGCGTTGTCGCGCTCCAGGCCAAGTGCGAGGAAGACCTGTTTGAAGAAGTCAAGGATTGCGCGGCAATCATGAACCAGTATGCCCGGGTCGGCGCACGAACGATCGAGCATATGCAACAATGCAAGGTGATCGCGCGCTACGGCGTCGGCGTCGATATCGTCGATGTCGAGGCCGCCACCCGCAAGGGCATTCTGGTGACCAACGTGCAGGACTATTGCACCGAGGAAGTCGCCGACCATGCCATTACCTTGTGGCTGACCCTTGCCCGCAAAATCCAGGCCTTCAACGAGGCCACCCACAAGGGCATCTGGCGCTGGCAATCCGGAGCCCCGATCTATCGCCTGCGCGACAAGACCTTCGGTATCGTCTCTTTTGGCAAGATCGGTCAGGCCATAGGTGACCGGGCCAAGGCATTCGGGGTCAAGGTGATCGTCCATGATCCCTATGTCTCGGAGGATGTGCTCCTCAAGCACGGGGTCGAACGGGTCTCCAAAGAAGAGATCCTGAGCCGCTCGGACTATCTGTGCATGCAGGTGCCGATGCTGCCGGACACGCGCCATTTCCTGTCCGATGCGGAATTCGCCCAGATGAAGCCGGGAGCGTTTGTCATCAACACCGGCAGAGGACCGACCATCGACAACAAGGCACTCTACCGAGCCCTGACCGAGGGCACCCTCGCCGGAGCGGGGCTTGATGATCCGGAAGAAGAGCCCGCCAAGAAGGCAGAGTGGAACCCGGCTGACAATCCCCTCTTCACACTACCCAATGTTATCGTCACCCCCCATGCAGCCTACTATTCCGAAGAATCCATCCTGCAGGCAAGGGAAACGGCGGCTCGCCAGGTAGCCCTTGTCCTGACAGGAAAAAAACCGGACTACCCGCTCAACCTCCAAAACATCAAATCAGCATCCTGATGTTGACGTCTGTCTGAAGGAACCCTGCGCTAGAGGCGTTTCAGCCGTTGGTGAGAAACGCCTCGACATCCGCCTTGTGCGGCATGGCCGCAACCGCACCATAATTCTGTGTTGAGAGAGCCGCTGCCGCATTGGCATAACGCGCGGCTTCAAAGGGGCTGTCTCCGGTGACAATCCGGGCAAGAAACGCCCCGTCGTAGGTGTCACCCGCCGCCGTCGCATCAACGGCTTCGACACGACGCCCCTTGATCTGCCGCCGTTCGTCCGGCGTAGCAACCAAAGTGCCATCCGCCCCGAGGGTCAGAGCGACAATCTTCGCCCCGAGTGTAAGATAGAAATCGACGATGGCGTCAGGTTCTTCAAGGCCAGTCAGGTTGCGGGCATCATCAAGCCCCGGCAGTGCGATGTCACACTGGGCCATACCCGCATGAATGATCGCACGGGCGCGCTCGACCGACCAAAGCTTGAGCCTCAGGTTGGTATCGTAGGAAACCTGCACACCATTTTCTTTGGCCACCGCAATCGCGGCAAAGACCGTATCGGCAGCGCTGTTTGAAATGGCCTGACTGATGCCCGAGACATGCAGGATCTTGGCCGAGGTCAGTGCTTCCACCGGCAGGTCTTCCGGCTTCATCCGGCTGCTGGCCGAGCCGTCGCGGAAATAGCTGAAGTGATGGCCCGTTTCATTGTGGGTGACAAAATAGATGCCAGTGTGGGCCGTATCGACCTGCTTTACGTATCTTGTGTCGATCTTCTCGTCGGCCCACAGCCTCATGAAACTGTCGCCAAAGGCATCCGCTCCGATATGCGTCACATAGCCGACGCTGGCACCCTGCCGGGCTGCCGCAATCGCGCAGTTGGAAGTATCTCCACCATGACCGGGCAGATAATTGCCGTCCGGTTGCTGGTTGAATTCGAGCATCGGTTCTCCGAGACAAAGAATATCAGGCATGATCAGGTCCAATTGGATAGAGCCACGCCTCGTTGAACGAGGCGTGGCAGGTTGGTGAGAGGTATCGTGCTATTTGGTGGTGTAGCTTTTGCCTACACCGGACTTTTTCCAGATCCGGAAATTCGGAACATCCGGATCCTTGAAGTTCATGTCGCCATCCACCCACAGGTGGAGATGGTTGGAGACAATATAGAGAGACTCGTCCGGGCCCCATGCGAGGGTGTCCGGCCATTTCATTTCCGGATCAAAAATGAAACGGGAAAGCTGGCCCGTTTCCCCGTCAAGCTTCATCACACCATCCAGCGACAGTGCCGTCAGGTAGATATTCCCCTTGTCGTCGGCCGTCATGCCATCGGTGTTGGAGGGAAGCGTGGTGACCATGTCCACGCCATGCTCGATCACGGTTTCGCTGGTGTCGAAATTGCGCAGTAAATCGGTATCAAGACGATAGAGGTGGTTGCCGGTCAAGTTCGTCCAGTAAAGCTTGTCTTTGTCCGCTGACAAGGCAATACCGTCGGCTCCGGTGCGCATGCCACCATTCTTGAGCACCTTGCGGTCACCGATGTTGAAGAAGAAGTTGGGTTCGTCGTTTGTGAATTTGCTCTGGTCCAGAATCCGGCGAGCCTTGTTGGCCTTGCTGTCATAAACCAGCAACCCACCGTGCAGAGGATCACAGAAGATCCCGCTGTCTGCGATGTAGGCAAATCCGGTGTCGTTGTCGACCGCCAGATCATTCAGGAATGAGCATTTCGGATCCGCCTGATCGGCAGGGAAATCGTATCTCTGGATCTCTTTGTTCTGTTTGATGTCCCAAAGGACAAGCTTGGCGTCACCAGGCTTGTTTTCTCCGCCAGCGACATGACCCTGATCAAGGATCCACATCACGTCGTTGCGGTCAATCTCGAAACCAAGAACTGCCTTGAGGCCGCTCGCATTCGCGATGTCGTTCATTTCCTCGGACGGATAGGCCTCTAGCTCCCATACGTCCCCGTTCTTGACAAGTTTGGACAGGGTCGAAGGAATGGACGGACCACCCCAACGCGCGGTCGAAACATAGATCGAGCCATCGCTATCGACCTTTGCGCCCATGATGAGGGCTTTGCCGTAAAGATCACTTTTTTCCCAGTTTTCTTTGATCTTTGCGTCCTTGACCGCATACGGCAAACTGTTCCATTCTGCGACCACTTCGAGCCCGTCCATTGCGACGGCTGAAGTGGCCAGTACCGCAGTCATGGATGCAGTGAGTAGCACTTTCTTCAACATTGTATCCTCCCATGTTGAGTATTGGAGCGCTCGCGAACTGTTGCAGCAGTTTGCGAGCGCGTCTTCAGTTAGATCCGACCGTATTTGGCCAAACCTTCGCGAAGCGAGCCGCTTTCGATGATGAGCTTTGCCTGTTCCGCTTCCCGCACATCGATTTCCTGCGACATGGCGAGGATTTCTTCGGCATGTTGCCGTGGCACGACGACAACGCCATCGACATCCCCAACAATGATATCGCCCGGATTGATGATCACATCCCCGATTGGCAGCTCGACATTGGCAGCGATGGTCTTGATGCGCCCGAGCGTTGTTCCGGGGCTGACCGTTCGGGAATAGACGGGGAAGTCGTAGTCGCGCTTGATCTCGACGATGTCGCGAACGCCACCATTCAGCACCGCCGCCTCATGTTTGTTGGCCACCGCACCGGCGGTCATCAGGCCACCCCAGACCGCGACATCGGAGCCATCGGCAACGGAGATCACGATGACGGATCCGGCATCGGCTTCATCGATCGCGTCGAGGGCATGTTGCGGCGGCACAAACTCCTGCGTCGGCCCTTCAAGGATTGTCACGGCCGGGCCGCAGATCTTCTTCTCGTTGATCCGGGGTTTGATCGCCTGATCGAGGAAGCCGGTTTTCCCGGCAACCTGATCCACGGCGTCGGCAACCGAGGCAGTTGCGACCTTGCGGAAGCCTGCCACGAGTTCATCTAGGGTCATATCAATGCTCCTTGGTTCTATTGCTTGTCAAAAAATGGCAAGAGCCGCACGACTTCGCGGACCTGTACGATGGCCGCTTCAATGTCACCAGCGGCCAATGCAGCCTCGGGAATGAGGTTTCCTTCAAGTCCGATACAGGCCGCCCCTGCCTGCAAATAGGCTTCGATATCGGAGGGAATGATTTCGCCACAAGGCATCAGTGCGATGGACGGGAAGTCCCGCTGCAAGGCCTTGCAGAGAGCGAGTCCGCTCACTGGTCCTGCCATGCTCAGTCGGACCAGAGCGGCACCGGCCTGATGGTGATGGAGAGCTTCACCTATGGTCATGGCTCCGACGAGATAAGGACACTCCGCCTTTGCAGCCTGCTCCGCGACCTCATCGATCCAGCAAGGTGAGGCGAGATAGTCCACACCAGCCGCCATAACAATATTGGCTTGCTCGGCAGTGACAATGGATCCAGCCCCCACAACGAGCGATCTATCTTTGGCCTTGAGCGTATGGACAATCTGACTGGCCTCCGGCACCGCGCCACAGATTTCGAAGGCTCTCACGCCCTGCGCGAGCAACAGATCCAGCGCCATGGTGGTCGTTGCGGACGAACACCGACCGATGACGGTCACGAGCCTTGCAGACTGCAACCTTTGAACGATGGGGTGATCTACCATTTGTTCACCCAATTCTTCGGGGGATCATCCCTAAGGACGCGGTCGATCTCGAGCGCGGCATTCTGTTTCAGAATCCCCAGCGAGCGCTCGGAATACCAGGCCGTATGATCTGAAATAACGGTTCGGGGGCAGGTGAGCAGAGGGTTGTCCTTGTGGATCGGCTCCTGTTCGAACACATCAATGCCTGCACCGAACAATCGACCTTCGCTCAGTGCTTTAGCAAGTGCGACTTCGTCGACCAGACCACCCCTCGAGACGTTGACGAGAATGGCAGTCTCCTTGAACAGCGCAATCCGGTCGGCGTTGATCATGTGACGGGTTTTTGGTGTCAGTGGCGCGTGCAGGCTGATTACGTCGGCCTGCATGCAGACGGTGTCGATATCAACGATCTCGATCCCTTCGGCCTCGGCGATGTCCCGATCCAGAAAAGGATCGGCCGCCAGCAGATGGGCAAAGCCGAGCGCCTTGAACTTGCGGGCTGCCTGAAGACCGATGCGGCCGCAGCCGATCAGACCAAGCACAGCATTGTTCCGCCCGTAGATGGTGGCTGCCTCGCCAATGCCCCACTTGCCCTGTCGGACCTCGGCATCGCGTTCCACGATACGGCGCTGGACAGCCAGATAAAGAGCAATGGCATGCTCGCTGACTTCCACCTCGGCACCATAGTCGGGAACGTTGGCAACATATATGCCCCGGCTGCGCGCCAGATCGAGATCGATATTGTCAACGCCAACACCATAGCGAACGATGACACGCAGATTGGGGCAGCTATCCATTTCGGCCGCAGACACAGTGCGCTCGCGCACCATGACCGCCACCGGATCGAGCCTTGAGAGAGAAGAGACCGCGTCTTCCTGTTCGGTCACAATGGCGATATTCGCATTGTGATGCTCCAGCACCGCCGTTTCGATCTTGTAGTTTGAATATCCTGGTTCCAGGACAGCGACAGTATTCGTTTTCATGACGCGATCTCTTGCGCTTATTTGTAGGTGTTGCGATAGGCCTCGATGGCAGCATCGAGACGATCCGGCCATTCAGCCCCGATCTCGCTGACGATATAGTCGCGCACCGCCGGCAGGGCAGCTTCGCGGAAGGCTGCTTTGTTTTCTGGGGTGACAGGCACAACCGTCATGCCCTTTTCCTTCAGGATCGCAGCGGCGTTCGCGTCCTGAGCGGCTGTCATGCCGCGGTGAATGACCTTGGCGATCTCGAAGCACTGGTTGACGGCATTCTGTTCCGGCTTGGTCAGGCTTTCATAGAAGCTGTCAGACATCAGATAGGCGTGCCACGAGAAGACATGGCCGTCGAGGCTGACATATTTCTGGCTCTGGTACAGAGATGCATCAACGATGTTGGTGACGCCGTTCTCCTGACCGTCAACCACGCCCTGCTGCAAAGCACCGGGAAGTTCCGGCCACGGAACCGGCGTCGCAGAAGCGCCAAGGCTCTCGACCAGCTTGACCCAGACTGGGGCCGTCTGAACGCGCATCTTCAGACCTTCCATATCTTTCGGCTCGGCGACCGGACGCACGTTGTTGGTGAAGTTGCGCACGCCATTGTCCGCGACACCGAAACCTCTCACGCCGGTTTTCTGCCGCATGTCTTCAAACATGGCCTTGCCGAACTCGCCGTCCATGATGGCCCATGCCATGGCCTGATCATCGAAGATGTAGGGCATGGCGAGCGCCGAGAAGGGTTTGTAGAAAGCTGAAATCGGACCATCATGAATGGCGGCCATCTGGATGGCACCAAGCTGGAGACCTTCGAGCACTTCCGGTCCGGTGCCCAACTGACTTGCGGGATAGACCTGCACATCAATGGAACCGGCGGTTTTGCCTTCGACGCAGCTTTCAAAGGCAAGAGCGGCGGCCTGTTTCGGAGAACTCAGATCAGCTGATTGGAAATGAGCATATTTCAGTTGCTTGACCGAGGCGGCTTGTGCGGATATCGCGATCATGACAGCCGCTGTAGTAACGAGATATTTCGACATGGATTTCATAGGTTTCCTCCCTTGGTTCATGTCAATTGGCAAAGCCGAAGAGATGCGGAACGAAAGTGCTGATACCCGGCACGAAGATGACGAGTGCAAGAACAACCAGTTCCGCGAAAAGTAGGGGCATGACGGCTTTGAACAGGCCTTCAACGCGCAGTTTGCCGACGGTCGCGATGACGAACAGCACCGGACCAACCGGGGGCGTGATCATGCCAATGGTAAGATTGAGCACCAGCATCATGCCGAACTGCAGCGGATCGATCCCCGCGCTATAGGCGATCGGGCCGAGGATTGGCGTCAGAATGATGAGGGCCGGTAGCGTATCGATGAAAAAGCCGCAGATCAGGGCAAACAGGGCCAGCACGATGAGAATACCGGTTCGGCTGTCCGTGATCAGCCCGATCATCCGCGCCAGCTCCTGCGGGATCTGCAGATAGGTCAGCAGCCAGGCAAAGATCGACGCCATCGCAACAATCAGGAAGACTGACGAGGTGATGACCGCCGCCCGGGCGAAAGCCTGATAGAGGGCGGAGACGGTAAAGGACCGCATCGCAAGCCCAAGAAGCAAGGCGTAGGCCGAGGCAATTGCCCCTGCTTCGGTGGGCGTGAAGACGCCAAACAGGATGCCGCCAAGAATGATCAGAGGCATGGCGAGGGCTGGCAGAGCGGACAGAGTGCTCTCCCAGACTTCCCTGCAGGTGGCGCTCTCCTCGCGACCACGGTAGCCATGTTTGACCGAAACGAAATGGTTTGAAATGGCAAGCGCCAATCCGAGCAGCACACCCGGCACCACACCCGCCAGAAACAGCCCGGCCACAGTGACGCCCTTGGTCGAAATCGCAAAAATCACTGCCAGAATGGACGGCGGAATGATGGGCCCGATGGTTGCTGTCGCAGCCGACAGGGCACCGGCATAATTCTTCTCATATCCCGCCTCACGCATCATGCGCATGACGATTGCGGATGGCCCCGCCGCATCGGCGAGCGCTGAGCCGCTGATGCCGGCAAACAGCATCGAGACCAGCACGTTGACGTGCCCCATACCGCCGCGAACGTGACCAACCAGCGAATTGGCAAAGCGCAACAGGGAGTTCGTCAACCCGCAGGCCGTCATCAGCTCGGAGGCGAGAATGAAGAACGGCACCGCCATCAAGGGAAAGCTGTCAATCCCACCAAACATGCGCTGGGCCGCAACAAGAGGGTTGAGCGATCCACTGATGAAGACGGTCGTCAGTCCGGCGATGCCCATGGTGAAGGCGACGGGAACCCCGACAAACAGAGTCGCAAAGAAGAGAATGATGAGTGCGCTGGCCATGGAAATTACCCTTCAATCTCGCCGCGGAAATCGGCTTGATCTGGATCGTAGAAATGGACGAACCGCTTCGCGAACAGCACGAGATGGATGACGAACAACGTGCAACCGATGGGAATGGAGAGATAGGGAATGCCCTTCGGGATGCCCGTAGACATGGTCTCCTTGCTCCAGCCGAACTGGACGAACTTCATGCCGAGCCAGGTCATCACGGCCATAAAGACGAAAAGAACGACCACGATCATCCATCGAACGATGTGGGCATATCTGGCGGGGAGCATGTCGGTGACAAGCGTGATCGCAACAAGCCGCCCTTCTCTAAGGGCCAACCCGGCCCCCGCAAAAGCGGACAGGATCATAAGATGTCGGGCGGTCTCCTCCACCCAGGCAAAGCTGGTGCCGAAGCCATAACGACCAACCACATTCATGAAGACTATCATGAAAACCAGGGCCAGGGTGGCCGCAACAAAAGCACGGTTGATGGCGACGAAGGCTGTTTCTAGCTGTTTCACGCACTCCTCCCAAAGTGTCGCATTGGTCTTGAACAAAATCTGGCATACAGTATGCTAGCTGTCAAGGCAGTATATCGTATGCCAGGAAATAAGTGGTGTATTGTATGCTAGAGACGGTTGAGCTATGATCCCGAAATTGGAGAGGCAGAATGGAATCAGGCAACATGGAAACAATTGTGCGACCAAAATCGCTGACCGAACTGGTCGCCGAAAAGCTCATGGACATGATCGTGAATGGCAGTCTGGAGCTGGGCGCACAGGTTTCCGAAGCGAGGATTGCCAAGGACTTCGACGTCAGCCGAACGCCCGTACGCGAAGCCTTCAACAGGCTCGAGATGGAAGGTCTGCTCAAACTCTCTCCGCAAAAGGGAACCTTTGTCTTTTCCCTTTCGGCTGAAGAGCTTGTGCAATTGTGCGACGCCCGGGTGTGTCTCGAAAAAACGGCTTTCCAGACCGCAATTGCCAACAACCCAGAAGAGTTGCACGCCCAGCTCACCGATGTGGTCCAAAGGATGACCGAAGCCCGAGAAGCCGGTGACGACAATCTGTATCTGTCTCTGGACACCGTCTTTCACCAATGTCTCTTTGACTGTTCAAAAAACCACTTTCTGAACGACGCCTATCAGGCCATTTCAAAGAAAATGGCCGCCATTCGAAACCGACTGGGCAGACATCCCGAACACATGAACAAGTCCTTCAGAGAACATTGCGAGATGGTCGACGCCGTGAAGAAACGAGACGTCGAGCTCGCACTCAATATTCTGAGCATGCACATCGATCGCATCGAGGGCTCTTACTGGAAGATGGCAACGATCAAGGCCAGCGAGGGGCAGGAGATCTTCTCGAGCTAGTCGACCAGATCTTCTGTTACGAGAAATACAGAAACACTGCTGCTGTCATACCAATCGACAACAGGATCTTGAAGGCGCCATCACCGCCGGACACCTTCAGCCTGCGGACCAGCACCAACGAAATCAAGATGGTAAAAACCCCTCGCAGGGACTGGGCGACATTGGCTTCGAGAACCCCTGCCACATTGAAGCCGATCAGCAGAAAAAAGACGGCAACGACCCACGTGACCCCGATCCAGCGGGCATCATAGATGACGCGCATAGGTGCCTTCATCACGATCAGCACAGGCAGGGAAACAATCGCGCAAAAGACATAATTCACGCAGACCGTCACCATGACTTGATGCAGAAGCGGGAGATCCGCAAATCGCTTGGAGAGTTTGGTGATTTCCATGTCGGAGAACGCATATCCGATGCAGGCAACAACAATCAGCACCGCAGGCCATAGATCAAGCGTCCCGGCACGCCGCGACAGGAGATAGGCGATGAGCAGGATGATTGCGATCGCTACAAACTCATGTGACGACGGATATCCCTGCCCCATGACGATCGCAATCACCGCCAAGGTGGGAATCTTGAGGGTCAACATGGGAGAGACAATCGACGCATCACTTTTTCTGATCGCAATGATGATCAGATATTGCGCTACAGCATAAGGGGCATTGATCCGTACGAGTGCCATCAGGTCTTCAGGTGTCAGATAGTCCCAGACACCCAGAAGCAGGGAAGGAAAGGCAACAATGACGCCCATGGCAACTTGAGTTGCCAGAAGCATTTGCGTTGCCGAGTAGTGGGCCTTTTCCTGACACCGCTGTGTGGCGGTGTAGTTCAGGGCTTGAAAGAAGGCACCGGCGATGCTGGCCGATAGTCCGAGGGACATCACAAACTCACAAGGTAAAACTGAATGGCAACTGCCCCTTTGGAGCTGTGCCCAGACTTCGGTGATGGGGAATTAAACATCGAAGACAAGAGCAAGTACGCCCGACAGCATACAGGATGTCACCGACTTCGACATTGTCAATGCACTAGCATTTCCAATGTGTTGATTGAAATTACTTTTCTCAAAATCAGGCCCGACCTTCTCAACGAAGTCGGACCTGACAAACATGACTGGATCTAGTCTCAGTGTTTGAACTGAGCCACGTTCTCCTGTGTGATCGTCATCACCCCGGTTTCAACACGTTCCGGCAGCAATTCAACACCTGCATTCTGCCAGTCCGGCAAGACCTTCAGGGCATTGATATTCTGCCAGTGCATCAGATGCACGGCCAGAAACATCTCAAGATAGGATTTCTGTGCAATCGCACCGTAAATGGTTCCGTCTTCGATGTAAGGCAACATGTCGTCATTGCGATCCATCGCAACGATCTTGATCTCGCCGGCCTTACCAAATTCCTGCACGGCGATCGCAGCCCCCTTACCACTGTCACCGCCGGTACCGCCGATGCCTACAACATCCGGATGAGCCTGTAGAGCCTGAAGATAGGCCGTTGGGGCAAAGGATGGATCAGCCCGGTCATTGACCACATCAACGACTTCGATCTCGGGATATTTTTCCTTGAAGGTCGCCTTATAGCCCTCGACCCGCTGCAATGTGGCAGGTGCCGGGAACGTGCCCATCAGAACCTTGCCCTTGCCGCCGATCGCCTGTGCCAACAATTCGCCACCAACCTTGCCAGCTTCAAAGCCATTGATTCCAAGGAAAGTTGAACGTGGACTGTCGGGAATGTCCCCGATGCATGTGGTAACGGGGATCCCCGCTTCAACTGCTCGAGCAACGCCCGGAGCGAGAGTGGCCGGATCGCCGGGAAAAATCATGATACCTGCAGGCCGGCGTGCCACCAGTTCATCGAGCTGACGCGCCTGAGCCGCCGTGTCAAAGTCAAGCGGGCCCGTAAAGGTCGTCTTGATATTTAGTTGCGCTTCAAGATCTTTCAACGCGGCTCTGTGGTCGGCCCAGAAGGGAACCTGGGTGACGATGGACAGGAAGACATATTCCAGTCCTTCCCCCGCAGCCAACGCCTCTTTCGAGGCCTGTGGCAGCGCGAGGCCCGCAAGCCCCAGACCGCCAGCCGCTGTGAGCAGGGATCTGCGATTGATGTTGAAATTGGTCATGGTTTCCTCCCAATGAATTGACCAGTTACGGAATGAAGAGTTGTGCGCTCAATTGGTTCTGCGTCGGACAAGCATGTCGAGCGCCACGGCAACGACCAGAACGGTGCCCGTCACGATCATCTGCCAGTAGATCGAGATGGCCAGCATCGTCATGGCGTTGTTGATGAGAGCGACAAAGATAACGCCAAGAAATGCTCCGAGAATGGTGCCTTCCCCTCCTCTGAGGGATGCACCGCCAATCACGGCAGCAGCAAGAACCTGCAATTCGAGAGCATTGCCCGCCGTGGGCGTTCCACTCATCAGCCGCGAAGCGAGCAGAATACCCGCCAACGCGGCAAAAGTGCCGGTGAGCACATAGGCGATGATCCGCACCCGGTTGACCGCAATCCCGGACAACAGCGCCGCTCTTTCGTTGGCACCAATGAAATAGACCTGTCGGAAAAATCTCGTGTGGCGCACCAACACGTCGAATAGGGCCACCAGAACCACAGTCAGGAGCACCAGCATCGGAATACCGGCAAGACTGGTCTTGCCGACCCAAGCAAACGAGGCAGGCAGGTTGCTGATGGAAAAACCTTCGGTAAGAACAAGCGCGACCCCCCTTGCAACGGACATCGTACCCAGCGTCGCGACAAGTGGATTGATGCCGACGAAAGCAATCAGACAACCGTTGACGAGCCCCGCCGAAGCCCCAAGCAACAATCCCGCGACGACTGCCATCGGAATGGACAAGCCAGCGATGAGCAACAGGGTGACAACTGTACTGGAAAGCGCCATGACAGAACCGACTGAAAGGTCAAACCCGCCCGAAGCCAGAAGGATGGCCATACCGATGGCGATTATGGCCGTAGGGGTCATTCCCACTGCCACTGCACGAAAGTTGCTCAAGCTCAGAAAGTAGGGAGTGATCAGCGACATGGTGACAATGATCGCCAGAATCATGACAATCAGCATCAATTCCCGTGTCCGTAGACTGGCGCGTATGAAGCGCTTGAACGGAGATATCGCTTCAGGCTTTGCCAGAGACTCCTCCTGACAATGGTTGGATACATCAAGACTCATGATTGCGGCCTCCCGTCCGCTGCGTTCCCTGCTTGACTGGCAGAAAGAGTTGCCTCGCTGATGCCCGCCGCAAGGGACAGAATGGCCTCATCCGTCGCCTCACCTGCGGCGATTTCTCCAGTGATTTCTCCGTTCCGCACCACCAGAATGCGATCGGCTATTTCCGTCAGCTCGGGAAAGTCCGAAGAGACAACAAGAATGGACATGCCTTCCGAAGCTCGTTTGATCAGTTCGTCATGGATCTGACGTTTGGCACCGATATCGACGCCTTTGGTCGGTTCATCAATGACGAGAATGTCAGGATTCCGTTCTAGCCACTTGGCCAGCAGCACCTTTTGTTGGTTGCCACCGGACAAGGACCCGACCGCGATCTCCTGACTTTCCGCCTTGATCGAAAAACGCTCCGTGGCTTGCCGAGTCGCATTGCTCGCCGAGTGCTTGCTGATGAAGCCGGATCGGGTATGCTTCTCTAGGCTTGAGGCAATCAAATTTTCCCTCACGGAAAAATCAAGGAACAGTCCGTCCGTCTTGCGCTCCTCTGGCACATAAACGAGGCCTTCCGTCATCGCATCGGAAAGGGACCGGAACCGAACTGGTTTGCCATGAACCTTCAACGTGCCTCTCGAAAAAGACATGAGCCCCACCAGCGCCTTTGCGATGATGCCCCGACGCGATCCCATGAGCCCCGCGAGTCCGACAATCTCACCCTTGTGCAAGGTAAGTGAAATTTCGTTGAACATGCCAAGACGCGACAGACCCTGCGCTTCTAGCACGGCCGGGCCAATCCCCTTCTCCCTCTGATGGCTGGACGAGAGGGGTTGGCCACCAATCATTTCGGTCACGACTTGGCTTTCATCGGTTTCAGAGGTCAGATGCGTACCGACTTTGCGGCCATCACGCAGCACAGTGATGCGATCCGAAATATCGAAAATCTCGGACATATGATGGCTGACATAGATGATGCCGATGCCGTTGGCGACAAGCTTGCGCAGGATGACAAACAGTGACGCCACTTCATCCGGCGTCAGGGCCGAAGTTGGTTCATCAAGCAGCAGAATCCGCGAATTCATCGACAGGGCCTTAGCGATTTCCACGATCTGTCGTGTGCTGATTGACAGACTGTCAACGGGCTGGGAAACATCTATTTCAATATCAAACTGCTTGAGCAGGTCGTTGGTGTTGTGTCTCAGCAGCTTCCAGTCAACCATGCCCATCTTGGTCGGCACCCGGCCTGCATAGATATTTTCGGCAACGGACAAAGCTCCCGCGAGACTCATTTCCTGAAAGACGCAACCGATACCCAGTGACTGAGCGTGTGCAGGATTGTTGATCACGATGGGCTCGCCATTGAGGCGCACCGTCCCTGAATTGGGTTGGTGCAGCCCGTACATCATGCCAAGGCAGGTTGACTTGCCGGCCCCGTTTTCACCCACAAGCGCATGAATTTCTCCGGGCTGCAGATCAAAGTCGACCCCTCGGATGACGTCATTGTTTCCGAATTGTTTGCAAACGGCATCGAGGGTCAGCAAATGCGGTGTTGTTTCAATCATGGCCGCGCCCCTTCTGGAAAGGAGGCATCCGCCAGAGCTATGTCGGTTATCTCGGCTGCATAGGTTCCACGAGTGCGATCGATGTGTGCCTTCAGTATGTTGATCGCGTCCTGCCGTGATCCATCCTTGAGAGCTGCTAACAGATCTTCATGCTCGCGCATCGACAGGCTGGTGTGACGGGGTTTTGTCGCAACATGCGTGCGCAGCGCCGCAATTTTGCCGGCATAGCGCATATAGGTCTCCAGCAAATAGCTGTTGTCGCAATGTTTGAAGAGTGCCCGATGGAACCGGGTGTCAAGCGCCAGATATTGCCGGGTGTCTTCCAATGCCAACGCCTCATACATCCGGTCAACAACAATGGAAATCTCATCAACCAAAGCTTGCCGAGCTCTGTCGAGAGACATCGAAAGGGCCTGTATTTCGATAATCTGGCGGAAGTCGCAAATTTCTGTGACTTCGTTGGCACCGAGCGTGAAGACGGAAGCCCCTTTTTGCGGCTCAATCTTTACCAAGCCTTCGACTCTAAGTTGCGCCATCGCCTCGCGAACAGGTGTTTTCGAAACCTTCAACCGGTCTGCCAACTGCCTCTCCGAAATCACCTGCCCCAATTTGAGATCTCCCTGAACAATGAGTTCTCTCAAGTGGTTAAGCACAGTTTCGGCAAGAAGTTTGGGACGTTTTATTTCGTCCATACCGCTGTCCTCCCATTTTCCTCTTGAAAGAAATATGAGATCTGCTATACCAGATGTCAATGACTAAATTTACGGAAGCCGGATAACGGGTTGGGAGGTCCAATATCATGCAGGCAGAATTGATCGTAGATTGCAAGAATCTGCATGGTGAAGGTGCCATCTGGCAACACGAAAAAGGACTGCTCTGGTGGGTGGACATCAATGGCAAGGCGCTATGGAGTTATGATCCGGTGAGCAAGAAAAGCCGGAGCCATTCCATGCCCGAGCGAATCTGTTGCGCAGTCCCCCGTCAGGACAAGGGATGGATTATCGCATTCGAACAAAATCTCGTCCTGACCGACGATCTCGAGAGTGGTGACTTCACCGTGATCCACACCTATGAGCCGAACAATCGCGGTTCCCGCTTCAACGATGGTCGTACGGACCGAAAAGGGCGCCTGATCATCGGCGGAATGAACGAGGCGTCAGGAGCTGCGGACACGTCGGTTTTAAGGGTCGATGCGGATTTATCCGTTCATGAACTTATCTTCGATGTGTCCTGCTCCAACTCGACTTGTTTCAGCCCCGTGGGCGACGTGATGTATTTCACGGACACACCCGAGAAGACCATCCGGGCCTATTCCTATGATCAGGACACCGGCTCGTTGATATCGATGCGGTATCTAGCCGACATGTCTGACGAACCCGGCCTGCCGGACGGATCCTGCGTGGATGAAGAGGGATATCTCTGGAATGCCGAATGGGAGGGACGCCGTGTCGTACGAATCGCCCCGGACGGCACGATTGATCGCATTATCGAAGTCCCTGTCTGGAAACCGACCTGCTGCACCTTCGGCGGGCCTGATCTGGACACGCTCTATATTACCACATCTCAGCTTGCATCATCTCGGGAGATCCTTGACCGCGAACCTCAGTCAGGAGGACTGTTCGCCGTCAAGCCGGGGGTGCGCGGGGTCGTTGATACCCCCTTTGCCGGCTGAGAATTTCCAATAGATCAGTTACGATGGGAGGAAGACATGAAGTCTCTGATCAATACCACTATCGCCATGGCCGGAGGTGCGCTGTTGCTCGCCTCGACCACTTTGGGAGCCTTGGCAAGCGACTTGCCAAACCCGCTGCCACTCGAAGAGGGTGCTCAAGCCACCATGGACACGATCAAGGCGGCCCCGGATGGGAAATACCGGATCGCCTACATGCCACCTGCGACCGAATTCAACTATTATCTGGCCATTGGCGAAGGCATCAAGAGCGTTGCCAAGGAAGCCGGTGTCGAAGTCTTCATGCTGGCCCCCCAGTCCGGCGCCGACATCAACGGCCAGATGGGCATGTTGCAGGACGTGCTGACCCAGAAAGTGGACGCGGTCATTTTCTCTACTCATGACGAATTTGCCGCCGCCCCGCTGGTCAAACGGGCTGTTGAGCAGGGTATCGCCGTGGTCATGGTCAACTCGGACATTCCGAAGTTTCCGACCCCGATTCACGCCGTTGTCGGCTATAGCCAGCGCAATGCAACGCGCAAGCTCGCCGAGCAGGTTCTGCCAACCGTAAAGGACATGGATATCAAACTGGGCGTTCTCGAAGGACAACCGGGTTGGCACTCGACTGAACGGGTCGGAGGCTTCGTTGACGGTGTGAAAGAAGCATCGAATGTCGAAGTCGTAGCCACGGTGAACGGCAAATGGAACGTCGAAGGGGGCAACACCGCCGCCATGGACATCCTGCAGTCGCATCCGGAAGTCAACATGCTCTTCGCAGCCAACGACTATGAAGCAATCGGTGCGTCCTATGCCACAAAGGCGCTTGGCCGCAAGGATGTCATGATCCTCGGCAACGACGGCGACACCACCGGTCTTGAAGAAATCTTCGCGGGAAACATCACCGCTTCCGTCAACACCCGCCCCTTCTACATGGGCAAGGTTGCGATGAACGTTACCCTCGAAGCGCTTAAAGGCACCGCCAAAGGTGGTTGGTATGAAATCCCGACCGAAGTGGTGACCAAGGACAACGTTCTGACGATCCTGCAGACGCCTGCCGAACTCTACCCGGCTCCCTCCAAAAAGTACTGAGCGAAACCGGACGGTCCGCGGGTCGCACGACCTGCGGACCTCCACCCCGAAGCCTCCAGTCAGGATCACGCCATGACAGACCAAAGCAGTACTGAAACGGATCGGACGATCGGAACGGTCAATACAGATGGTCGGGATACTCCCATGTGGGAGATGGTCAATCTGGTCAAGGCCTACCCGGGCGTGTTGGCCAACGACAATGTCAGCCTCAAGCTCTATGCAGGAACGATACATGGCTTGCTGGGTGAAAATGGCTGCGGCAAATCCACCTTCATCAAGATGGTGTCCGGCGTTCAGCGCCCGGATTACGGCTTGATCATCAACAACGGTCTTCCCGTGGTCTTTCACGACCCTCAGGATGCAAGGGCAAAAGGCATCGCCACCGTTTTTCAGGAATTCTCCATCGTTCCAACCCTGTCGGTCGCCGAAAACATCTACCTCGGGCGCCTGCCAAAGACCCGGCGCGGTTTTGTCGACTGGGATATCCTCGCCTCCAATGCCAAATCTGTCTTGAAGGAAATGGAAGTCGATCTCGATCCGATGGCCATCACCGGCGATCTGTCAGTTGCCGAACAGCAATTGGTCGAAATCGCCAAGGCAGTTGCAGCCAACGCAAGCATGGTCATCCTTGATGAGCCGACAGCGGCCCTCGGGATCGACGAGATTGAGCAATTGCACAAGCTCTTGCGACGCATGAAGGCCAACGGCTGCGCCATTCTCTACATTTCCCACCGCCTCGATGAAGTCGAACGCATCGTTGATGAAGTGACCATTCTGCGCAATGGCAAGGTCATCCGCAAAAGTGGAGAGACCGAAGTCAATGTCGAACAGATTGTCGCGGCAATGATCGGTGGAGCGGTGACCGACCACTATCCCAAACAGCAAAACGCAAGACCTGAACCTTTGTTCGAGGTCAGGGATCTTGCCGCAGATTCCGGCATTCACGATGTGTCCTTCAGCGTCAATCGGGGTGAAATATTCGGCCTTGGCGGCGTCTTGGGGTCTGGGCGAACGGAAATTGCCCTCGCCCTCTTCGGCGTTCACAAGCCGCGACGTGGCGAGATACTGCTCAAGGGCAAACCGTTAAGGATCAGCAGCCCCAAGGATGCCATCAGGCAGGGTCTGGCGCTGGTATCAGAAAACCGCAAGTTTGATGGCCTGTTCAACAATTTCGCAGCCAACGGCAACATCACATCCGCCAGTTACGACAAGATCACAAACTATGGCTTCCTTGATCTCAATCAGGAACAGAAAGTCACGGAACAATTCATTGAAGAGTTGGAGATCTCGCGTCAGGCAAATGAAAAATCAGTCGGCCTGCTCTCAGGCGGCAACCAGCAAAAAGTGATCCTTGCTCGCTGGCTCTTCTCCGACGCCGATCTATACATCTTTGACGAGCCCACCCAGGGCATCGACGTGGGAGCCAAGCTCGCCGTCTACAATCTGATGAACAGGATTACCAGGGAAGGCAAGTCCATCATTCTGATCAGCTCGGATCATGATGAACTGCTGGCCCTCAGCGACCGCATCGCGATTGTGCAGAACAGCACCATCGCTCGGATCTCTGCAGCGACCGATCTGACCCATTCGGATCTGGTCAAGGCAGCCACAGGCAATCCGCAAAACACGTCAACAGCACACATCAAGGAGAGCGTAGCATGAGACGTTTCGTCGACGCTCAATTGCTCGGCCCAGCGGCAGCATTGGCCATCATCATCGCCATTGCATCCCTCACCACCGACCGGTTTCTCGATTTCGGCAACCTCTCGAACCTGTCTTTGCAGGTTTGCATCATAGCTCTCGTTGCGATTGGCTCGACCATGGTCATCATCACTGCCGGTATTGACCTCTCTTCAGGGTCGATGGTGGCCCTTCTCACCATGCTGCTGGCGGAATTCGTCAAGAACTTCGGTCTGCCCTTGCCGCTCGCGATCCTCGCGGTTCTCTTCTGTGGTCTGATGCTTGGTGTCTTCAATGGCGTGTTGACCGCATATCTCAGAATCCCCTCTTTCATCACCACCTTGGCTGGCCTGATTTCATTCCGGGGGCTCGCGTTGCTGTTCAACAACGGTTCGCCGTCATTCTCGATCCACCCGATGCTTGAAAAACTCTTCTACGGCAGTTTCATCGGCATTCCACTGCCCTTCTACTATCTGATTCTGTTCTACGCCGCCGCTGCGATCCTCATGAAGGACACCCGTATCGGACGCGAGATCTACGCTGTAGGAGGCAATCCTTCTGCGGCAAGCCTGTCGGGCATCAATGTCAAGAGGATCCAGACCTTTGCGTTCGCCATGGCAGGCCTGATGACCGCTGTGGGTGCTGTACTGATGTCCGCACGCCTGAACTCGGGATCGCCAAACTATGGTCAGGCACTGGAGTTGCAGGCTATCGCAGCCGGTGTCGTCGGCGGTGCCAGCCTCGCGGGTGGCAGGGGCAACATCCTCTCCACGCTGATCGGTTCCCTGACCATCGTGGTGGTTCAGAACGCACTCAACCTCAATGCCGTGCCGACTTCGGTCCAGAACATCGTTCTTGGCGCCATCATCCTGATTGCCGTCGGTATTGACATGTGGCGTGGCGAGCTATCGGGAAAGATCGGATCACTCTTCACAATTTCATCGCGAAAGAACCAGTCCCTAAATGGCCAATCGCGTCCCACGCTTTCGAAAAACTCTTGAATATTCAGCATCTACAACCAGGAGGTCACAATGGCTGGAGCAACTTTCTCTCACATTGGCATAACCGTTCCCGATTTGGAAAAGGCCGTCGAATTCTACACCAAGGCCTTCGGCATGTATCACATCATGGGGCCTGCCGAAATTTTGCAGGACGACAGCGCAATCGGCCAGATGTGCGATGATGTATTTGGCAAGGGTTGGGGATCATTCCGCATCGCCCATCTCTCCACCACCGATGGCATCGGTGTCGAAATGTTCGAATTTCCGAAGACCGAGCCGGAAGAGAACAAATTCGAATACTGGCGACCGGGCCTGTTCCATTTCTGCTTCCAGGACGAAAACCTCGAAGAGCGCATCAAGATAATCGAGAGCCTTGGCGGTCGCCAGCGCATGGAGCAGGTGCGCCACTACTATCCCGGAGAAAAGCCCTACCGCATGGTCTATTGCGAAGATCCGTTCGGCAACATCATCGAGCTTTACAGCCATTCCTACGAACTGACCTACTCCTCCGGAGCTTACGTCTGATTTGGACCGAGAAAGGAAGTCGATCATGGTTGATCGCCCGAAAGTCATCATCTCCGACTATGACTATGGAGATTATGAAGTTGAACGGGCCATTCTCGAGGAAGCAGGAGCGCGCGTTGTCGCGCTCCAGGCCAAGTGCGAGGAAGACCTGTTTGAAGAAGTCAAAGATTGCGCGGCAATCATGAACCAGTATGCCCGGGTCGGCGCACGAACGATCGAGCATATGCAACAATGCAAGGTGATCGCGCGCTACGGCGTCGGCGTCGATATCGTCGATGTCGAGGCCGCCACCCGCAAGGGCATTCTGGTGACCAACGTGCAGGACTATTGCACCGAGGAAGTCGCCGACCATGCCATTACCTTGTGGCTGACCCTTGCCCGCAAAATCCAGGCCTTCAACGAGGCCACCCACAAGGGCATCTGGCGCTGGCAATCCGGAGCCCCGATCTATCGCCTGCGCGACAAGACCTTCGGTATCGTCTCTTTTGGCAAGATTGGTCAGGCCATAGGTGACCGGGCCAAGGCATTCGGGGTCAAGGTGATCGTCCATGATCCCTATGTCTCGGAGGATGTGCTCCTCAAGCACGGGGTCGAACGGGTCTCCAAAGAAGAGATCCTGAGCCGCTCGGACTATCTGTGCATGCAGGTGCCGATGCTGCCGGACACGCGCCATTTCCTGTCCGATGCGGAATTCGCCCAGATGAAGCCGGGAGCGTTTGTCATCAACACCGGCAGAGGACCGACCATCGACAACAAGGCACTCTACCGAGCCCTGACCGAGGGCACCCTCGCCGGAGCGGGGCTTGATGATCCGGAAGAAGAGCCAGCCAAGAAGGCAGAGTGGAACCCGGCTGACAATCCGCTCTTCACACTACCCAATGTCATCGTCACCCCCCATGCAGCCTACTATTCCGAAGAATCCATCCTGCAGGCAAGGGAAACGGCGGCTCGCCAGGTAGCCCTTGTCCTCACAGGAAAAAAACCGGACTACCCGCTCAACCTCCAAAACATCAAATCAGCATCCTGAAACGAAAGAAAACACCATGCTCAAAGTATTCAACGAGTTTGAACGGAACCCTGACCTTCTCGCCCAGTTCGACGAAGTCATCAAATGCTACTCTGCAACGGCCGTCTTCGCTGACGTGCAATATCGCACGGGCGTGATGGACAGTGGCATCAAGCCTGCCTTCCGCGCCAAGGTTTGCGGTCAGGCAATCACCGTACAGCTGTCAAAAGGTGATCTGGTCGACCCCCTCAAAGCACTGGAAATGGGGCAGCCCGGCGACGTGATCGTCGTTGACGCCGGTGGTGATAAGAACACCTCGGTTTGCGGTGGCCTCATGGGTGGCCTTGCAAAGAACCGCGGCATTCGGGCGATGATCGTAGATGGCGCCGGTCGCGACACCGACGAGTTGGAAGATATCAACTGGCCGATCTGGACCCGCGCCATCACACCACGCGGGACTCACACCATGTTTTCCGGTCGCAAGGAAGAGCTTTCCATCAACGTCCCGATCCAGTGTGGTGGTGTGGTGGTCAATCCCGGTGACTTCATCGTCGCCGATCTGATGGGCGTTACCGTGATCCCCCTCGAGAAGGCCGAACAAGTAATCAAGGAAGCCAAGGAACAGGCTGAGCGTGAAGAAGAAACCCGCAAGTGGGTCGCTCAGGGCAAGACCGTCGAAGATCTGCTCAAGGAATTCGGACGCATCTGAGATGCTCCGATGCTTCAGACTGAACCTGCCGGGGAGGCTTGGCCCTCCCCACCCTCCTTCTCCATCTGAAAATCGAGACTGAAATGACCCCTGTATTGATCGGCATCGATTGGGGCACGACATCCTTCCGTGCGACCCTGTTGTCTGAAACCGGAGATGCACTCGACCGAACATCCGGCCCAAATGGGATTCTTGCCGTAGAGAACAACAATTTCGAAGACTGCCTGCTTGGCTATATCGCCGACTGGAACAGCCAGTATGGGCTGTTGCCGCTGGTCGCATCCGGCATGATCACCAGCAGGAACGGATGGGTGGAAACGCCCTATCTTCTGGCTCCTTCAGGCATCAGCCAATTTGCCAAGGCACTGCATCAACACACGATGTCAAACGGGCAGACCATCCATTTCATCACAGGACTGACCGTCGAAAACAACGGAATTCCTGACGTAATGCGCGGAGAGGAAACGGAGTTGATCGGGCAGCTGGCGACCCAGAGCCAACCCTTTGATCTCTATATCATGCCGGGCACACACTCCAAGCGCGTCACAATCTCGGATGGCTCCATCACCGGATTTCAGACCTTCATGACCGGAGAGATTTTCTCAGCGCTCAAGGAACACACTATTCTGGGCAAACTGATGAACGGTTCCGAACCGGACCGGAATGCCTTTCTTCAAGGAGTGAGAACAAGGAGCTCCTCCTCCGACACACTACTGCACGAATTGTTCTCCGCCCGAACGCTTCCCCTGTTTGAAAAGATGGAACAGACATCCGTCGCCTCCTACCTGTCGGGTTTGCTGATTGGAGAGGAAGTCAAAACCGTACTCACCGGCCAGTCATCCAGCCGCATTTGCATCATCGGTCGCGGCGATCTGGCAGAACTCTACGCGACGGCCTATGCCGCGCTCGGGCACCCCGTCGAAATGGCAAAGCCAGGAAGTGCCGTTCGCGGCCAGTTTGAAATCGCAAAAGAAGGAGGCTTGCTATCATGATGGATTTTGCAACAGCAAAAGCACAGCTTCCACTGGTCGCCATTCTGCGGGGTATCCAACCGGATGAAAGTATAGCCATCGTCAAGGCCCTGATCGAGGCGGGCTTCACCCTCATCGAAGTGCCTCTTAACTCTCCGGATGCGCTGGTGAGCATCGATAAGCTCTCACGCACCTACTCTGACCGTGCCTGCTTCGGAGCGGGCACGGTGCTGACCCCGCAGGACGTGAAAGCCGTGAAAGTCGCTGGCGGTTCGCTCATCGTCTCGCCCAACCTCAATGAGGAGGTAGCCAGGGAAGCGGCTACGCAACAGATGACCTATTTGCCGGGCGTCGTCACGCCCAGCGAAGCATTCAGGGCGATCGAACTCGGTGCAGCAGGTCTGAAATTCTTCCCTGCCGAAATGATCTCGCCTGCGATCTTGAAGGCCATGACGGCTGTTCTACCAAAGCATGTCCCGCTCTTCCCAGTTGGCGGCATCACCCCTGACGCCATGGGTGCCTATTGGAAGGCCGGCGCAACGGGCTTCGGACTGGGCTCCAGCCTTTACAAACCCGGGCAAAGCGTTGGTGATGTTACTAGGTCTGCTCTCGCATTCAGGGAGGCAATATCCAAACTGATGGCTTGAGTTGGAGGTATATGCGACTGATCGCTTGTGCGTTGACTTGCGTTAGGCATAACTGTGCTATAGTTCATGTCAGTTGTAGTCGACTCGGCTCCCTCGAGCGATCAGTTCTGGTATCTAGCAAGCCATGCAGGAAATCACCCGCCCACCCTCTTTGTCAGACATCGCGACGGAAAAGCTGCGAATTGCCATCATGAATGGTGAGTTCAAGCTGGGAGAGGCTCTCTCGGAAAAGAAGCTGGCCGACCGCCTCAATATCAGCAAGACCCCTATTAGGCATGCCTTGGCACAGATGCGCGTCGAAGGCCTCGTGGAGGTGTTTCCGCAGAAGGGATCATTCGTCTTCACCCTGAGCGGGATGGATCTGGTCCGCTTTTCTGAACATCGGGTCATTCTCGAGACGGCGGCACTGGAACTTGCATTTGAACGCAACCTTGATGCCCTTGTATCCCGCCTCAAGGGCATTTGGGAAAAAATGCTGCAGGCGAAGAAGTCCAGCAGTATCCAGAAGTATCTTGAGATGGATATCGAGTTTCATCGATGCTTCTTCCAGTTTGCGGACAATTCCTATCTGGCGGAAAGTTACAGTCTGATCGAAGCAAAAATTTCTGCGATCCGAACCCATCTGGGCAGAGACGTGATTCAGACAGACAAGTCTCTGGAAGAACACCACGAGATGGTGATTGCCCTTGAAAAGGGGGATCTGGACAAGTGCATTTCCGTGCTGGAATTCCATATAGGCCGATATCATCGAACCTATAGTGAAGATGTGATGGACATTTCCAATCCTGCGGATGCTCTATCCAATTAAGGGATGGTTCACTGGCCGACGTCCGCGGGTGATCCCAGACCCTTGAGAATGATCTCAAGTCGCCCTCTGATCATTCGGCTTTGCCATTCTCGATCAACAAAGTCCTTGAAACGCCGTCGCGGCAACAAGGCGCCGAATACCACGTCCATCATCAATCCTGCGCAATCGGTCGTATCGTCAATCGTTATTCGACCTGCCCGACGCTGCTCCTCCAACCATTCGATCAACTCTTCGCGAGACTTGATAATGCCGGTGTCGTAGATGAGATCGGACAACTCCGGAAATTGAAGGCTTTCCCTCGCGACGAGATTGAGCATGGCATCCCGCTCTGCTGCAGCCCGATCATCGAGATCCAGACGAAAAATCTTGCAGAGTGTATCTAGCGTGCCAAGCTCCTCTCCTGGGGGTCTCGGAAGACTCAGGATCGCTTGGCGGCGATTGCGAATGACCTCTCCGAATAGCTCTGCTTTTGACGAAAACGAGCGGTACATGTCCCGCTTGGAGATTCTAGCTCTGCTTGCAACCATTGCTGTCGTCGTCTTACCAAAACCATTCTCGACAAAACAAACGTGGGCAGCATCAATGATCCGACGACGCAAGTCCTCAGTTTCGATTTTTTTCGGGCGCCCTCGCGTCTTTTTCGAATTATCCATAACTTCAGGCTCCGTTTGACGCGTGCATATTTTTGTCATAATTCAGGTACTATATTAGTACCTGAATAATCCAATCTCTCAAGGGGCAATCTTCAATGAGCAGTGCGCCCAAACCAGTACACCGAAACACAAAGAGAAAAAAAGTGTCAACAACGAGAAAAACCACTATTGCACTTGGCCTTTCAGGCATCGCCTTTCTTACTAGCATATTTGCAGCTCAGGCCATGGCACCTGATGAAGCGATAGAGGCCACAACCAATAAGCTGCACCTCACCGACATTCGCGTTCACTATCGGGACTCCTACGGGCAAAGCATTCGCGCAACATTGGCGGGAACGACCGGTGTTGAAATCGATCTCGATCTCGATGGTAGGATCACGGAAATCCAGGGTCTCAGAAAAGCAGGCTTTCCGGAACAGTCCGTGCGTCCCCTGTTGCCCGAAGCTGTGATCAACAACCCTTCCTACCCTGAAGGTGCCCATTTCCACAAGCTTGAGCTAAAGGACGGGTACAAACTCGAAATGGAAGGCTACGCCCCTGGGATACGGGAGTTCAAGGCAGAATTCCGCCACGACGGCACCATGCTCGAAATGAAGAAAGAACGCTGATGTTGGTTTCTGACGCATTATCCTACACGGCATTGCTAATTCAAAACGCCGTAGACTTGATTTGCACCTGGAGAAACAACGATGACGAACGACCTCGTCGGGACTAAACCGCAGGCATTCCTCATCCTATTGGGATGCGCCGTCTTCATTTGCTTGTGCTTCGTCAGCCCGTCTGAGGCAAAAAGCGATCTCGGGGTCGTTCGCCCCGTGATCGCCTGCGAAGACCTGTCCGCTGTCAATCTCGAGAAAATCGGTGGAGAAGGTAGCAAGATCACCAAAGCCATTGAAACCACGAGCGATGGCATTCCTGTATGTGCGGTGTATGGCCAACTTTCTCCGAGCATTTCCTTTCAGGCTCTCCTGCCTACGGAGACCTGGACGCAGCGGTATCTTCAGGTAGGCTGCGGTGGCTTGTGCGGGAACATCATGTTGCTATCAGGTGCCTCTTCAGGCTGTCCACTGCTCACGGGCGGTGAATTTGTCATGGCAGCAACCGACATGGGCCACTCAGGCAATTCAATTGAGTGGGCGAATGATCCGCAAAAGCAGATCGATTTCGCCTATCGGGCGCAACATGTCACGTCCCTTGCGGTCAAGGCCCTGATCAAGGGCTTCTACGGGCAAGAGCAGGCGTTTGCCTATTTCAACGGTTGCTCGGATGGTGGTCGCGAAGCACTGATGGAAGCAGAACGCTTCCCCGATGATTTCAACGGCGTGATCGCTGGCGCCCCCGCGATGCTGTTCACGGTCCAGAACACGCTCTACCATGGCTGGCAAGCCGTTTCAAACACTGGCACCGATGGCAAGATCATCCTGACCAGCGACAGACTGCCCATTCTTCACAAGGCAGTTGTTGACGCTTGCGATGCCGATGACGGTCTGAAAGACGGGCTGATTTCTCAGCCAGCGCTTTGTAACTTCGACCTGGCGTCCATCACATGCCAAGACGGTGTATCAGACACAAGTGCGTGCCTGACGGCAACAGAAGCTGCAGTTGCCCGAAAATTCTACGATGGTCCACGCGACGCCAAAACAGGCGCTCCTCTGACGGCTGGTCAACCACTTTATGGATCTGAACTCGAATGGCAGGGTGTCTATGTCTCTGACAGGGACACTGACAGCTTGATGAGTACTGGAGCAGCCTTGCCGGTTTGGGGCAATCTCGCCTTCGAAGAAAAAGATCCCGATATTCAATTGTCCGATCTCAGCTTCACTGAAGAAAAATTGGCAGCATTGCGCAAGACGCATCCGTTCTTTGATGCCACGAATGCCGACTTGAATTCTTACAAGGACAAAGGTGGCAAACTGATCCTGTGGCACGGCCTAGCCGACCCGCATATCTCACCCGCCAACACCTTGTCCCTCCACAATGCAATGCGCGATTTCATGGGCACTGAAGCGGTTGACATGTTCGAACGGCTGTATTTCCTTCCCGGCGTCGGACATTGTTCTGGAGGACAGGGGCCGAGCAACATTGACCTTCTCTCGGCAATTGTCGACTGGGTCGAGGACGGGCAGGCTCCGGATGCAATTCTGACGTCATCTACTGCGGAGGCCTCGTCCTTCGGGCAACCTGATTTCGATGACGGCGGAGAAAAACACCGGCGTCCAGAGAAACTCGATCTAGGTGTCGCGAAACTGCCCGACATGTCTCGTCCCGTTTATCCATACCCCTATACCGCCAAATTCAATGGCTCAGGCGACTACACGGACTCAGCCAATTGGATCAAGGGTAATGCCGCAGAAATTATCAAGGTTCGTGAGTGGCCCGGCAAGGACATGTTCGGTGCCTATCAATTCTTTGATTAGGGTCACATATCCTCGTGATGAATAGGCAGGAGATCGCCACAACAGAGGTCAACCGCATGATTGTCGACGAATTTGAGCAGCTGACCTTTTCAGCCGATCAAAATGGTATCGAAATGATGTACAACCTTTTTGTTCCCAGGAATTATGATCCGACCCAGTCCTACCCTCTTGTCAACTTCATGCACGATGCCTCGGTCACGTCCACCGACCATGACCGAACGCTGATTCATGGGCGCGGGGCTGTTGTCTGGGCACGCCCTGAAGAACAGCAGAAACGCCCGTGCTTTTTCCTTGCACCGCAATTTGATGTGCTGGTCTTAGACGATGAGTCAAAGTCGACGAGCCATATGGACACGGTCAAGCGACTGATCGAGCCTCTAGCCTCGACCTACAACATCGATATGACCCGCCTTTACACCACGGGCCAATCCGGCGGCGGCATGCTGTCGATCGTGCAATTTGGAACGGTCGTTGGTCTGCAACTGAATTTGACCGTGCCTGCAAGGCATTGCGCGCTGAAAATGCGCAAATCAACTATGTGGTCCTGAAGCAAAGAACCGTCATTCTCGAGGGTGCGGACACCGGCGGTGCGGCCGGCCACATGAACACCTGGTCGATTGCCTACACAATCGAAGGCGGGCGGGAATGGCTGTTTGAGCAACAGGCAGGCAAATAGCGTCTACGACCGACTGTTCGTCAGTATGATGGAGCCCTGACACGCAAATGCACTGTTAAAGTGTCGACCAATTGAAAGGTTACCTCGTGAATGAAGCAATGAACTCAGTCTTGGCCGTCTACCATGAAAGATTGGCTAAGGAGAAACAACAGCCCAGAGACCGGGCATCCCGTAGCGGCCTTGATCAACGCTTGCTCGCAATCGGACCGGAGACAGGCCAACTCGTCAACATCCTCGCAAGCAGCCTTGAAGCTCCCACAATACTGGAAATCGGAACCTCGTATGGGTATTCGGGTATTTGGCTCGCAGATGCCGCTCGCAAATCCGGCGGGCACCTGATTACCATGGAGTTACAGGATTACAAATCGGCCTATGCGCGAGAGATGTCCGAAAGAGCCGGACTCTCCGATTTTGTCAATTTTCAAGTCGGGGACGCAATCGAGTTGATCCAGAATCTGCCTGGCAAAGTCGACTTCATTCTACTGGATTTGTGGAACGATCTTTATCTCGCCTGCCTCGAAGCCTTCTACGACAAACTCAATCCCGGCGCGATCATCGTCGCCGACAACATGATGCGTCGGCACGATCACCAGATCCACCCCTATTCTCAGGCAGTGCGTCGAAAAATGGGCATCTCGAGCGTGTTGCTCCCGGTAGGATCGGGCATTGAAGTCAGCCGATTTGAAGGAGCCGAGTGAACGATTGAAAACTGCCTGACAGAGCTGGCCTCTCGCATCCACTTCAAATTGCTTGCCGGATTGGGCTCTTAGTTTCGCCAACGCTGTCACACGGCCCTGAACTGGATATGAAAGGCTTCAGTGTATCGACTGAAGCCGACCGCCTCATGCCAGCGACTTTTGCGGTTTATCTGCCAGACCCTTGGTCCAGTACCCTGACGCCTTGAGGCATTCCAGAGGGTGATTGTATGTGGTCAATACGTAATCACGCAGTGCCTTGGCGACCGACGCTTCGGCCGCAATCCAAATGAAGCCCTTGCCTTGCGGCAGTTTTATATCCTTCAACGCGTCAAGCATCGGGGCAACTTCAGCTGCCTTTTCAAGAGGACGGGTCACCCAGTGACAGGTCAGGTCGGCTTCGGTCTCAAAACTCTGTTTGTCATCTTCTGAGGGAATTGCGGCCACAACGATGAGCTTCGTGCCTGCTTTCGACTCTTCCACCCTGCGACCAATTGCCGGCAAGGCAGTTTCATCCCCGATCAACAACCACCAATCGAAGACCGGGTTAATCACGGCCGAACCACGAGGCCCACCGACATCTAGTGTATCGCCCACTTTGGCGTTGATGGCCCAGTCCGTGGCTGGCCCGGCCTCGTGAATGGCAAAATCAACAGTCAAGCGTCCTGCAGGCACGTCAAAGGCGCGAGGAGTATAATCGCGCATGTCCGGTTTGGGCCCGCTGCCCTCGAAAAAGAGCTTGATGTGGTCGTCGGGTGCACCAGAGGCGAAGTCTTCCATATCCCCTTCCAGTTCAATGCGCAGCATATGTGGCGTCAGGCGTTTAATCTCCGAAACAACCAGAGTACGGCGCCGGGCGGATTCATACCGCTGACGGATTACATAATTTGACATTCTATCTTCCTTGTCTTGCGTCCCGATCCAATTTGAGGCGTCGGAACTCTTCAAAATGTGTCATCGTGACGATGGCTTGTGTTACCGAGTGTTGTGACGATCAGGGTTCAACCCTGCCTGTCAGCGAACAGAAATCCATGATGGTCGGTCAACCAATGAGGGAGTAGCCTCCGTCCACGGTGAGCGTCTGTCCGGTGATGAAATTGCAGCTCATCAAAAAGAGAAATGCTTCGGCGATTTCGGCAGGCTCGCCGGTGCGACCCAGAGGAATCTGCTCTGCAAACTGCGCTCTGGTGGCCTCAACCTGATCGGAAGGAACATTCCGCCATAGCGGCGTTGGCGTCCAGGTCGGAGCAACTGCATTGGCTCGCCTCCTTGGCGCCAACTCCACCGCAAGTCCCTTGACCAGCCCTGCAATCGCCTGATTACCGATGATCGCTCCTGAGGCATTGTCCGGGCGCCCCCCACTACCGGCAGTAAAAGTCATGCTGCCACCT
Source organism: uncultured Cohaesibacter sp. (assembly GCF_963662805.1). Classification (NCBI taxonomy): domain Bacteria; kingdom Pseudomonadati; phylum Pseudomonadota; class Alphaproteobacteria; order Hyphomicrobiales; family Cohaesibacteraceae; genus Cohaesibacter; species uncultured Cohaesibacter sp. The sequence goes on along the minus strand of NZ_OY759854.1, from coordinate 175,069 downwards.
TCAGCCAGGAAAGGCGCAACGGTACGAGCTATGACCAGATTGTCATCGAACTTGCCTTTGACCGTATCGCGAATGACCCCAAGGTCGGCTTCAAGAAACCCGCCACCCATCGCCCCGCCAACCGTGGAAACCATATGATCTACGGGACCAACCTGTTTGAGGATGCCACCAAGGGCGTCTGCGTCCGTCGCGTCGATAGCGAAGCCGTCGACCTGATGACCAGCGTCTTTAAGGGATCCTGCAACCGCCTCGGCCTTCTTCGGATCACGCCCGATCAGCACGAGGCGGGCTTCACTCAAAACGGCCGCTTTTGCAACCTCAAGGCCAAAACCTGAGGTGCCACCAATGATAAGGATAAGTTTGCTTTCAAGCTGGTTGGTCATGATCGTTTTCCAACAAAAGTATTGATCGCCATCATGGCAACTTGATTGTCGACTTCGCTTGATGCCCCACTGACACCAAGAGCACCGACGCAGAAGTCGCTATCCAAAACCGGAACACCACCGGCAATTGGAACCATATCGGGCACGGTTGTCATGGACGCCTTGCCGCTGTCGATCATTTTTTCCAAGAACTGGGTTGGCTTGCCAAAGAGCGCCGCGGTTCGGGCCTTGCCGATGGCAACGTTGATCGATATGGGCCCAGCGGAGTCCATTCGGCGAAATGCACGCAGATGTCCAGCCGCATCGCATACGGCGAAACACAATTTGAGCTGCTTTGTCGTAGCTGAATGATCGGCTGATTGGATAAGTGCGTCTGCACTTTCTATGGAGAGGATTTTCTCAGAGAGCGTCTTCACTTCAACATGTCCTTCGATTGAGAATCAGCAGAGCAAATGCTGCGAAAGAACATGTCGCAGCACTCGCATGAGCTGACTACTCATGTGTGCTGCGTTGATTGACGTTAACGCTTACGAATTAATTGTCTTCACACTCCTATATAAGGAAAGACACGCATAAAGCAAGCAGCAGTCTCGAAATGTTGAACAGTAAGAATTCAATGGTCCGTGGGAATTCTGTCTTCCTGAGCCTTCGGCAAACTACTGCTCTACCGGAGCTGTTATATCAATCTTCCCCATTGGCTTTGCAGCGAAAGATACACTTTCTCAACCAATAGTACGTTAGTCGTATTCGTTTAAAACTTGTTAAGCATAAAAAAGGTATATTTTCCCAAAATCAATCGATTGCGGGAAAACAAAATGCGTCATCTTCTCTTGAATCGGATTCTTGGCCTCATCGTATCTCTACCGGTTCTGGCCGTTGCACTTCTGGGTGGCTTTTTTACAGTTAAATCCTATCAGAGCTATCATCAGGTGGAAGAAGCCGCCAGATTGATGTCTTTGGGTGATAGCGGAGGCCGACTGGGGCTGGCGTTGCCTGAAGAAGTTTTCGCAAATCAAGGCAACCTCACAGAAAGGCGACAGCAGACTGACCACCTGTATCAAAAGCTGCTGGCAGAATTCAAATCCGTTAAGATCGAGGATGTCGCGCTCAATAAAATCGAAACGGCTCTCGGCAAGGCGCAATCGAATATTTCTGCTTTCCGCTCAGAAGTCGACAAAGGTAACCGGTCTGGGAGTATGGCGGTAAAGTATCTTCAACCGATCACCGCTCTCGCAAACGAGTTGATGAACCGCGCCGCGTCCCTGGCACCGGATGAAGATCTCTCAGGCAGCTTGTTCGCCTACTATGCGGCGTTACAAATCCGCGACAGCCACAATATGATCAATAGCGTGATCGATCCCATTCTAGAGGCGAAAATAGCAACAGTTGACCAAATCTCGATCGTCAATCGCAGCCGCCTCCTTGAAAATCACTTCTCACCCATTTTCTTGGCCAATGGGCCGGAACAAGCTGTGCAATCTTATGCCGCATTTAAGGCTGGCAAGGATGAAGAGCAATTCAATGAGCTGGTAGACATGATTCAGGCAAGCGGGACCGAACCGCTGCCCGCCGACATTTCCAGCCGCTGGAATCGCATCAATCAAGCCCATGATGCGATCACGCAGAAGCTTGTTGATAGCATTTTGGATTTCAGCAAAGCCGTATCTGATCAAAAACTGGAAGAAGCCTGGAACTCATTCACATTCTACGGTTTAATCACCTTTGCCGTCATAGCGGCAACTATCACCATCGGCATTCTGGGCCTCAAGGCAATCACTCATTTGATTGCCGAAAGCGAAATCGTCTTGAAACGCCTCACCGAAGACGACCTCGACATTCAAATCAGTTATGCGACGCGTGGCGATGTGATTGGAGAAATGGCACGGTCCGCCGAGCGGTTGCGCGAAGGTTTGAAAGAACGCCGCAAGCTCGAGCAAGAGGCGAAGGACCGAGACATGGCCGCAAGTACGGAACGAAAGAAAATGATGACCGAGCTGGCAGATCGCTTCGAACACAGCGTCGGCTCCATCGTCAATGAAGTGTCCAGTGCGGCAGGTCAATTGCAGCAGACCTCCTCCCAATTGCAAGGCTCGGCTGCGCAAGTTTCGGAACAAGCCAATTCTGTAGCTTCGTCCGCAGAGGAAGCGGGTGCAAATGTCTCTTCAGTGGCAGGAGCCGCCGAAGAGCTTGAAGCATCCATCCTGAATATCAAACATCTTGTAGACAGCTCTGCGGCTCAGAGCCGCACTGGATCATCGAAGGCCGAAACGACAAAAGGCATTGTCGGTGAATTGCAGCAGGCAGCCGTCCGCATCGGAGATATCGTTGCGCTGATCTCCGGCATTGCCGAGCAAACCAATCTTCTCGCTCTGAACGCAACGATCGAAGCAGCTCGCGCCGGAGAGGCCGGAAAGGGCTTTTCCGTAGTTGCTGCGGAAGTGAAAGAACTGGCAAACCAGACCTCCAAGGCAACCGAGGAAATTGGCCAGCAAATCAGTAGCATTCAGCACACTACCGATCAGGCAGTCGACGCGATCAGCAGTATCGCCGAAATCATTGGCGAGATCAGTTCATCTTCAAACAGCATTACCACTGCGATCGAAGAACAGGGACAGGCAACGGCTGAAATCGCTGAAGCCGTGGTCAACGCGTCCACCGGCACACAGCGTGTCACAGAGAGCATTCAGGATGTAGCGACATCCGCACAGGGAACGGGCGCAAGCGCAAGCCAAGTGTTTGCGGCCTCCCAGAGCCTGTCTTCACAGGCGACCAAACTCAAGACCCAGATGCATGAATTCCTCGAGAATGTGAGGACTTGACCTGCGCTCCACATGTCTCCCAACATAGAATATGAGAATTGGGGAGATGTGGTTATGACATGCTCCCCAAGTTTCTCTCGGTCGGGAGGTAGAGATTTCTGGATCAAATCAGGAAAACGGGCTGGATGCGTATTCCGATTTCATCAGCTCAATCGGCACCTTGTTACCGATGGCCCCATGTGGCCTTTGCTCATTGTAGTCCTTACGCCACACCTCTCGCTTCTCGGCAGCGTCAGACAGGCTCAAAAACCAATGCCCGTTCAGGCACTCTGCCCGAAACCGACCGCTGAACGATACAATGAATGCGTTGCCTGTCGGCTTACCAAGACGAGAGAAGTCAAGTGTGACACCGTTCTGATAGGCCCACAAGTCCATATCGCGCGAAACAAACTCTGATCCCTGATCGAGGGAATTTTCAGGGGGCACATCAAGTGCTCAAGGGCAGCATGAAATGCGACGGTCATAAAATCTGGGCAATTTTGTCATAAGTTTCAAACGCATGGGCTCAATGGATGGCCCATAAACTTATTTTCCAGCTCGTCAAGTGGCCATCTAGTACCTTGACACAAATCACAGGTTGCGTAATCTTTATTCCACTTTTAGTGGTATATTTTCAAGAGGCACGCCCATGGCCGACACATTCAATGTTAAGTCTATTGCCCTCGACAAAATCGCAGAAACCTTCCGATTTCCCAAGAGTGAGCCAGACAACGACTACTCCACTGAACTCATGATCAACGCCATTGCAGCGGTCGCCAAATTATCGTCAAGCGAGGTCGTGACCTTGGCTGCCGCACAGGCGATGATGGGGCTGGCCAGCGTGATGATGCAAAGTGGGATGATGTGTGACGACAGCGACATCGATCCGCCCAGCCCCATGGAACCGCGCTATCGCGACGGTAAGGTGGTCTTCCGCTGCAAGCATTCGCCCGCGCACGAATTCGAAATCAACGTATGAGGCCCGCGATGAAAGCCCTCGCGGAGTCTGGTCCGGTTTTTGTCGGGGTTGTGCTTGGCCTCGGACTACTGTTCTCAAGCCTCCGCGGCGACGTAGTCTTTTTCATCTGCGCGGGTCTGGTTTTTCTCGGTTGGTTGTTTTCAAAGGCGGCTGACGCGCGGCTGGAAAATAGCCCAGTTGCTGCGGTGCGCATATGGCAGGGTGGGGTCATGCTTCCTGTTGGCCTGATTGCCCTGACCACGGCGCTGGCCACATGGCTGGGCCTCAATCTGCAAGAACTGATTGATAACCTGCCGCGCTGGATGCTGTCGCAACAGGAAGTGACAGACGAGTACGAGACCTTTTCAAAGGTCTTGACTGGAGCGATCAACACACTGATTGCGGCGCTTTGGTTTGACAACTCCAAGAATGCCGACAGTGTGCTCTGGCCCGCGGGTCAGATCAAACCGGCCTTTGAGCGAACCTTCCGTAAGGAAGTGAACCGGCTCAAAACTGAAAACAAACCGTTTTTGCATCTCGAAGATGCAATCACCGGCAATCCGGGCGAATGGCGGTTCCGCGACGCTGTGAAGCGGGCGCAAGTCGTTGTCAACGCGAGGTCAAGTAAGGCCACAGCGGTCAGGGGCTGAAGCGTCGCCATCAGTGCGCCGAGATTGACCAAATCCGCAGCAAAAGGTATCGGGCTCCGCGTCCCAAGTTTTGCCTATATGTCGCTTGGTGCTTACCGGCATGCTAAAGCAGCCTTTTTTAAAAGGAGGATTTTCGCCGAACCAGACATTAGTGCATCTGAAGCGAAAGCTCACTTTGTCCGCAATGGGCTCAAAGACTACTTACAAGTCTGGCGCATCGTCTTCGATTGATTGCGCGCCGCGCTAGACTTAATTAATCCAAACCCGAAAAGTCGCATAAACCCTGACCAAAATCTGGGGTAACCCCTTTGATCCGATTTTCTAACTATAGAGATAGACCAATTCAAAAAGGGTAAGATCAGGTTCAACTCCTCTTATTTCGCCAGCTTTCGTAGCAAACGGGCAGCGATTGGTGCTCCGGTGATGACGATGATCACTCGAAAGACGTGATGCACCACGACAAACCCCATATCAGCTCCCAAGAGCATCGCCAATAAGGCCATTTCTGCCTGACCTCCGGGCGAGAAGGCAAGAAACGCGTCCAGCGGCGGAGCAAGCTCGAGCAGGTTGATCACTTCGGTGAACAACGCTGACATGGCAGCAAGGATCAGGACGAACAAAACTGCAGACAAGACGAAACGGCCAAGTTCTCGCAAAGTGACTCCGATATAGTAGGCACCGATGCTGAGGCCAATAAGAAGCTGAGCGGCCAAGATGGCTTCACGCGGGGGGTCTGGCATGTAGCAGATCAAGCTGGGTGAGACAGGCCGCCAAAATCATCGGCCCGAGAACGGCCGCCCCAAACAATTTCAGGCGAACGGCTAGAAACCATCCTCCCAGCGCTGCAACAATCATTAGGACGAGCTCAACCGCCGGGAGATCCCTCGTCGATGCACCGATGGGATGGTCAAAACCGACTCCATAGAAATGGGTCGCGATGAATGGAGCCAAGGTGATGATAACGAGGACGCGCGTCGCATGAATAAGTGATAAGGCACGGGCATCGCCACCCGCTTCCTGCCCGAAAATGACCATGTCCTGTAATCCACCAGGCATGGCGGCATACCAAGCCGTCACCCGGTCGTAGCCGAAATGGAGAAAGAAGGGCAAGCCGACAACAGCGATGAGGCCGATAAAAAGCGGAATGAGCGCGATGGTGACAGCCATGTTTGGCAAGGCATGAACCACGTCGGGCGTTATCGAGGCTCCTGCAGCAACACCGAGAACGGTTCGGGCGGTCTTCGAAAGAACGCCGACTCCCTTGAACGGAACCCGCAAAAGCGCCGCCATAAGACAGGCAAAGAGAGAACCAAACAGAAAGGGAAGCGGCAACCCCACTGACACAAAGAGAGCGGTGCCCGCTAAAGCAATAGCAAGCCCGCTCACCTGTTGGGTCATTGGTTTGAACCGGCCCATTCTCAGCCTTCCGAACTCACAGCCTCATCCTGCCCGGATAGTTTGAAGACGCGAACAAGAGCGGGGGCCAAAATGACGACAGCAGTTGCACCAAAGACGACGAGCGCGATGGGATGATCGAGGAAAATGCCGAAATCACCCCGTGATGCAATCAATGTGCGACGAATGCCCAACTCGAAGAGCGGCCCAAGAACCAGTCCCAGAATGAGTGGTACGGCAGGGTATTTCAGCAGGTTCATGAGATAACCCAGAATGCCGGACGCCAGCATCACCACGACAGCCCACATGGAATACTCGATTGAATACATACCGTAAACGACAATCCCGATCACTGCGGAGAAGAGCAGCCCCCGAGAGACAAAGATGGCGGCTGCGAGAACCGGGGTCAGAAACAGGGTGATGAAAACGAGGACGAAGTTGCCGACATAGAAGGTGCCGAACAGGGACCAGACAAATTCGGACTGCTCTTGAAACAGTCGTGGTCCCGGCTGCAATCCGGCCATAAGAAGCCCTGCGAATAGCACAGCAGTTGTGGCCGATGCCGGAATACCGAGCGTGAACAAGGTCACCATTGCACCGTAAGAGGCAGAATTGTTGGCGGTTTCGGGAGCAGCAACGCCCTCGATTGCACCATGACCGAACATCTCTGAATTCTTGGAGATCTTTTTGGCCGCAGCATAGCTCATCATAGTGGAGGCAGTTGCACCAACGCCTGGCAGCACCCCAATGATAAAGCCCAGAATTGATCCCATGGCCATGACCTTCCGGCACACCCAGAGATCGGACAATCGGGGCATCATGGAGCGGTAGGAATAGCTTGCCGCCTGCGAACGCGAGGTCGGAGCCGATCCCAGGGCTTGCAGCATCTGCCCCAGACCAAACATACCAACGGCGACAACAGCAAAATCAAGTCCTGAGAACAGCTCCATCTCGCCGAAGGTGAAGCGTGGACCACCACGGATCTGATCTAGCCCGATCGTGCCTAGCCAGAGACCAAGAGCCAATGCGGTGAAGCTTCGGATCTTGTCTTTTGTTCCGAGGATAGAGACCAATGACAGTGACAGTGCCATCAATGCTGTCATTTCGGCAGGGCCGAACATCAGAGCATAACGCGCTATGATCTGCGCCAGCAAAGTCAGGCCAATCAATCCAACGAGGCCGCCAAAGAAGGACGAATAAATTGCGACGCCAAGGGCGCGTCCCGCTTCGCCTTTCTTGGCAAGCGGATGGCCGTCGAGCACCGTCATGACGGCAGGGGCATCGCCAGGGATGCCAAGAAGAATGGCGGTGACTGCACCACCGAACATTGCCCCGTAATAGACGCCGGCCAACAAGGCAAGTGTGACTGTTGGTTCAAAACCGACCGCAACCGGTAGCATGATAGCAACCCCAGCAGAAGGCCCCAGTCCGGGAAGGGCGCCAACCAGCAACCCCAGCACGGCGCCCATAGTCACGGCCAACAGGAGGGTTGGGGTTGTTGCCGCAGTCGTGATCCCGTCAAACAACAGCGAAAGGGTTTCCATTTTCTACTCCCTGAAACCTCGTTTCTTTTTGCGCGAGAGGCTTGATCGCGCAGTCCGGTCTGGTTTGGCGGACCAAATGTTGTCTAAATACCGAACGGGCCAACAAGCACGGGCACTCCAAGCGCAATCCGAAACAGGACGTTGCAGACGATGATCGTGCCGAAAGACACTGCTGTGAGTTTGACGAAGAAAGCGCGATCTCTGAGCTCTTCTGGTTGAGTGAGAAAACCGATGGCGAAGATGAGAAGGAAGCCCGCCAGCGTCATACCCAGATAGGGAGAGAGCCAAATGAAGGCGACCAGTGCAGCAACCACTCCCAAAATAGCGCTCATTGTACGCCCGGAAACCACTATGCCACTCAGATCTGTTGCGGCTCCCGCTAATCCAAAACTGCGCGAAAGGTTTACGCCGGAAAGAATGAACATCATTGCTCCGGCGAGAACCGGAAAGAAGCCCGGACCAGGGACGCCTCTGACCCAGAGACCGTATTCAACTCCTGCCACCACGACATAGAGCCCAAGGACACAGAGGAGTGTGGCAAAGGCCCTGTCTACTAGCGTTACGTGCATGTCGACACCTTGCTGATTGTTCTGTTTGGAATGCAAGCGCTCCAGACGGGGCGCCTGCTGGATATTGCGGGAACCAAACCTATTTCAGAAGCCCGAGCTGACGCATCAAGTCTGTGTAGTCGTCGTTGCGACGGTCCATTTCAGCAGCAAACTCTTTGCCGGCCAGAAATTTGGGCATGACGTTGAAGCGATCGATGTATCTTTCCTTCCAAGCCTTGGTTGCCAGGGCTTTCTCAATAACACTGGCCCAGTGAGCCGCAGCCTCCTCAGACACTTCAGGAGGCATCACAAACCCGCGCAATTGGGTCAAAACAACATCAACTCCCTGCTCCTGCATAGTCGGAACATCGGGCAAGGCTTCAAGCCGCCGGTCGCCACTCACAGCGATTGCACGCATTTCGCCATTCTTGATGAGAGGCAGGATCTCGGATGGGTTGCCAAACTGCACATCGATATGGCCACCCAAAAGGGCTGCGGTCACTTCACCATCACCTTCGAAGGGCACAATATCGACCTCAATCCCCATGGCCTCTTCCAGACGATGGGCGATCAGAGCCGGATCGGCAACAATCCCTGTGGTTCCGGACAGCATGTGGCCCGCATCCTTGATTGATTTAAGACCAGTGATCTTGGAATCACGAGCGACCGCCATGACATAAGCGTCCTCGGCGATCGCAGCCAGCGGAGTGAAGTCCTTGTAAGTGACCGGTGAATTGCCCAGCAACGGTGTCGTGAAGAAGCTCACACCGATGTTGGCCCACATATTCTCGTCACCCATGCGATGTGCCACATAGGCATAACCGATGGCCCCGCTGCCTCCAGTCCGGTTTTCGATCAGGAAATTGGCGTCGCTGATGCCTTCTTCACGAATGATATCCGTCAAGGTCCGCGTTACCGTATCGCTGCCACCGCCAGGCGAAGACGTCACAATCACAGTTACACTGCTTCCGGGCTCAAAATCCTTGGCAATCCCGGATTGCGGTACAAGACAGATCGCCGGGATGGCGATGGCTGCAAGGGCAAGTGCAGCAACTTGTTTTCGAATTGTCGACAAAATTAGTCCTCCTCTTAGAATTTCGAGCCTATTTCACTCAAAATTGCAATTGGGATACACAAAATTTGTTCCTCCTTGTGTATCTTCTGCCCTAAAAAGAACCTCTATCGCTCCCAATTGTCAACAATTATTTCCTCTCAGGACCAGAGAATCCTCCTCTGGATCCGACTTCATCCACCTGCATAACATCATTAAATTATTGTTTTTAAGATATTATTTCCAATTTCAAAACTTGCGGATCGAATTTTCTGCCCACATTGCGAAAATATCATCTTCCCAAGAGCAACTTTGATGCTATTATTGTCGACAATTAAGACAAACTGTTGGCAATTCAACAATTGAGCAACGCAGGGAGGAATTGATGGCTGTTCCAGAACCAAGTGATCAGAAAGACAAATCTGCTGCCATGTCTCGTGAGTCGATTGCAAATGCGATCTATGCCGAATTGGAGCGCGAAATTGTCGAGGGCGATCTGGATGCTGGTGATCGGATCAATGAAAATGCGATAGCAGAAGCACGTGGCATAAGCCGCGGCCCGGTCAGGGAAGCCTGCCGGCTGCTGCAACAAGCAGGATTGATTGAATTCAAGGTCAATCGTGGATTCTTTGTTCGCATCATCGAGATTGAGGATGTGCTCGAGATCTACGAGGTGCGCGCCGCTCTTTTTGCTGATGCCGGGCGCAGACTGGCGGAATGTATAACGCAAGAGCAGATCGATGACCTTGCCCATCTGCAGGAATTGATGGAAGCCGCTCACGATAAAGGCGATGCGGACACCGTCTACCTGCACAACAGGGAATTTCACGCCCTCACCATTTCCTTCGTTGGCAACAAACGTATGACCAACATCTATGAGGCACTGGATCGGGAACTGCATATCTGGCGCAAGAGAGCGCTCATCCTCGACAGCAACGTGACCAATTCGCTCAAGGAACATCATCTGATCCTGGACGCCCTTCGAGGCGCAAACCCCACAGTCTGCGCCAACATTTTCCGCGACCACAGCCTGGCAGGTTTCAACCGTCTCATGCGCACCATGCCTGAGCGGATCTCGAAATCCGGCCGCATGTCGCCTCCCGCCACAAGCCACAAATAAATTAGTCAATCTTTGGAGGAACCCCGCATGTATCTCGAAAATGGCAAAGCAATTGTCGCCATTTCCAACGGAGACCCGGCTGGCATTGGCCCCGAAATCACGCTTAAGGCATTATTGAGCGAAGATCTTCGAACCAGTGCTGCACCGGTCATCATTGGCAGCCCCGAGCTTTACGCTCGTGAAATCCAACAATTCGGGCTTCCTTTTACGCTGAAAGAAATAGGCGCCCTGAAAGACGCGACCGGAGAACCTGGCACCGTCGAAATCCTCCCTTTTGACCAACTCGACTTGTCAGCTTGTCCCCGAGGAACAGTCTCGGCTGAAGGTGGGCGCTATTCGGGAGCCTCAATCGCCCGCGCCATTGCGTTGGGCATGGCCGGTGAAGCGCAATCTGTTGTCGTCTCCCCCAACAACAAACGAGCCATGAAAGATGGCGGGCACGAACACACCGGCTTTGAAGAAATCACGCGTCATTATACCGGTGCAGAGCGTTCCATCCAAATCCTCATGGGCCGTAAATATAACATGGCCCGAGTGACGAACCACGTCCCCTTGGCGCGTGTCGCCGAGATGTGCACGCGTGAACGCGTTGCTAATCAAATTGAAGTGTTGATTGACAGTTTGCAGATGGTGGGCTTCGCAAAACCCTGCATCGGCGTGTCAGGCGTCAACCCCCATAATGGTGAGCGTGGTCTGATGGGCTCCGAGGACATGACCGATATCGAACCTGCCTGCGAAGACGCTCGGGCTCGGGGTCACAATGTTCTCGGGCCCATTCCGGGAGACACAGTCTTTGTCGACTATAACAAATATGGCTTCGACATCGTGCTCTCGATGTATCACGACCATGGCAACACCGCGATCAAGCTGCTGGAATTCGGGCATCTGGTCAATTTCATCGGAGGCCTTCCCATCCCCGTCTTCACGGTGTCTCATGGTACGGCTTTCGATATTGCCGGCAAGGGTATCGCGGATGCGACCAACATGCAGCTTTCGATCATTGCTGCCTCCAAGGCCAAGCGACGTCAGGAGCAGGCAGCATGATCCGCATCGGCAACAGCCTGTTTGCAACAGGCGTGGTTCACAACGCGGCCTATGGCGGGATCCAGCACGACACCTGCGCAACCATTCGAGCTCTGGCCTTGAGGCCCGAGCTGGATGTCATTGAGGCAGCCTGGCCCCTCGACGCTGACTCTCGACAACCTCTCAAGGAAGTGACTGTTGACGCAGGCGTTCTGCCAATTCATGCCGCGGGCGGGCAGATGCGGCAAAAGGGGATCAACCCGAACGCCGCTGACCCTACCGAGCGCAAGCAGGCCCTAGACTGGCTCAAGGTCATTGTCTCATCCGCCAGTGACATGGGAGCAAGACTTCTGGTGCTTTGCTCCGGTCCGGACACCAAGCCCGAAGATCGGGACAAGGCAAAAGGCTATTTGGCCGATGTGCTCAGGACTCTTTGTCAGTACGCGCAGGACCTGCGACCCGATGATCCGCTCTGGATATCCTTCGAGCATTTTGATCGCACATTGGACCAAAAGCGCCTGTTTGGCCCAACGGTTGAAACCGTCGATTTCATCCGCACCCTTCGCAAAGATGTTGAAAATATCGGTATCCTTGCCGATCTCAGCCATCTCGTGCAGCTGAAGGAAAGTATTTCCAAATCGATCGCAACCATTGGAGATCTGTTGATCCATGCTCATGTCGCCAACTGCGGTCTCAATCCGGACTATCCGGCAATGTTTGGGGATAGTCATTGTCGCTTTGGAGCCCTTGGTGGAGCGGTAACAAAAGCAGATGTAATCGAGTTTCTGACCGCGCTCGATGACAACGGCTTCGCGCATCGTCCCCTGCCCACAGGTCGAGCTGTCATCAGCGTTGAAATGAAGACACCAGCTGGCGGTGATCCTGAAATCTCCATCGCCAACGGCCTGCGCATGTTGAAGCAGGCTGCTGCCGAGATCGCAATGACATACTGACCCTGCCCCGAAACAGAGCAGAAAAATCAGAACATAGTGGAGGAAACCAATGAACACGACAGCACCACGGATCGTTCTGCTGCACGCAACCCCTGTAGCCATGCAACCAATTGCCGACGCGATGAAACGACTCTGGTCTCAAGCTCAGGTGATCAATCTTCTGGATGACGGCCTCAGCCTCGATAGAGCACAAGAAGAAGGGGGGCTGTCGGAGACGCTCATGCAACGCTTCGTTGATCTGGGTCTTTATGGCCTCAAGTCAGGCGCAGACGGCATTCTCGTTACCTGTTCAGCTTTCGGACCGGCCGTCGACGCATTGGAAGATTGTGTTGACGTTCCCGTTCTTCGTCCAAACGAAGCCATGTTCCGGGCAGCAATCGCGTCGGGAGACAACATCGGCATGCTGGCAACATTTGCTCCCGCTGTCTCCACCATGGTTGACGAGTTCAGCGAATTCTCCAAAGGCACTGCAGCTCAACTGGAAACATTTGTCGTGCCGCGAGCCATTGATCTGATCAAGGCAGGCGATATCGACACTCACAACAGGCTTGTCGCCGAAGCCGCGCCCCGCTTTGCGAACAAGGATGCGATCATGCTGGCCCATTTCTCGACCTCCAATGCAATGGCTGCGGTTCGAGCGACCGTTTCCTGCCCGGTCTTCTCTGCTCCGGACGCTGCGGTTCTACTAATGAAAGAACTGGTCACTGGCCAGACGGATTGAACCTTCCTGACTGTGCACCATTGATATAGAAAGGCCCCTAATGCTGATCGGAGTGATCGCTGACGATTTCACTGGTGCCGGGGATGTCGCCAATACGCTTGCCAAAGGGCTACCCGGAGAGGGTGGCCTGAAGGCACTTCAATATATGGGCGTTCCTGAGGACCAGCGATTGATGATATTGAAGCGGTCGTGATATCACTCAAGACCCGCACACTTCCGGTAGAAACTGCAATCGATCCATCCTTGTCAGCCCTCAACTGGTTGCAAGCACAGGGATGCCAGCAGATCGTTTTCAAATACTGCTCCACATTTGACTCCACCCCCGAAAGGCAACATCGGTCCGGTTGCGGAAGCCCTTGCAAATGCACTGGATGTTAACGGGGTTGTCGCCGGTCCGGCCTTTTCCACCTTGGGCCGGACCGTGCACCAGGGTCACTTGTTCGTGAAAGATCGTTTGGTCAGCGAAGCTTTCCTTGAAAAGGCACTGGTCGCATTGTCAGGATCAGGCAGTGCAGCGCTGTGACAGTTCACTTGAATTGAAATCTCTTTGTATGTCTTTCACCAGTAGCGTCATAGATCTCACATCCACGGCAAATTTTCGCCTTTTGCTCAGTAATTACCTAACGGAAATTCGATGGTGCGAAATCGATACTCTACAGCCCATTTCCCCGTAGAGCCGGTAAACCAGCTCTCGATCAGCTCAAATACTGCACGTCAATCGAATGTCAGGAATGGGAAAGCTGACTTCTTGGAAGATGTCCCTGCCGAAGGTCTTCAAAGGGCGGTTGTTTCCGCCCCCCCTTTCGCGCATGCAAAAGACCCCGCTATTTTCAATGTCGTGTTTGGGCTCCAAGCGGCCTGATGCGCTGCATCATCGCTCGATCCCAATCATCAAAGGCCGTGATTTGCAACAGCGGCCCTAAACTGTCATTGGATAGTGAGCAAACGCTACGGAACTATTCTTCCATTGCTACCATTCGTTCGGTTCGCAGCATTTTCAGATAGTCGGTGAAGGGTCAGCTGTCTTTCCTGACTTTTTCTGCAAGCGCTAAAATCTACCTCGCTCAGACATTAGGTAAAAGGCCACCGCGTCGCCGCGATGGCCTTGTTTGTAGGTACATAAGTAACCCTTAAAGGTGATAGGGCCATTCCGCAGGGACATAGCCAAAGCCTTCAGTGCGGGTGACGATATGGCCAACTGTGGGAAACGGCATGTGCATACCAGCAACCAGCAACCGATTGGAGGCAGCCATGTCCAACGCACGCTGGCGCGTCCCGACTGCCTGTGCCGGGTCTACATCGAAGGCCGGTCCCCATTCGGGATGCGCCAGCTGGAGTGTCGCGTTGTGGATTATGTCAGCCCAGATGAACAACGACGCGTCCCCAGAGGTCACGATGTACCCAGTATGATCTGGCGTATGACCCGGAAGCGGCATCGACCGTACGCCCGGCAGAACTTCCGCTTCACCGCTAATTTGGGTTGTCCGCTTTGCGTATGCTTTAGCGGCAAGACGTGCACCTGTAAAAAACGGCTTTAACGCGTTCGGAGCCGCGGCCATCGCAGCGTCATCATGCCAGTAGCTAAAGTCGAGTTCAGGCACGATCAGTTCAGCATTCGGGAACACCGCGTTGCCATTTGCATCGATCGTTTCCGAGATATGATCCGGGTGCATGTGCGTCACGAGGATCGCGTCGATCTGGTCGGCGCTCACGCCATTGGCCTCGAGGGCCTGGGGCAATTTGCCAAGCGTCGGGCCGAAAGAGTTGGCGGCACCAGCATCGACCAGTATGAGGCGATCACCCAAGTTTAGCAGAAAGGAGTTTACCGGGCTAAGGTTAGGTTGGCCCTCCTTGAAAGCCTGAACCGAAAGCTTCTCAGCTACAGCGCTCGGCGCCGAAAACAGCTCCGCCGGCATTTCCATGTAGCCGTCGAGCAGCGCGGTTACCTCGACCGACCCTATCCGGCGGCGTACAACGCCCGGCAAGGAAATAGAGGCCAATGGGGCCTTCGCCACCGCGATGCGTGGAAGCGACAGGGCTGACGCTGCTGCACCGGAGAACAGTTGTCTACGGGAAAGAGTCATTTCATCCTCATTGGGTTGGGGAGGCGGATTAGGAATCAAGCGCCGATCAGGCGGAACGTGCAGGCCATGCTCGCTTCCCGGTCGGTCAACGTTGCTTGGTAGGTTTCCGAGTGGTACCAGTTCATTACACTCGCCCGATCCGGAAATCGGATGATGGCGCCGTGGGACAGGCCGGGTTCACCGGCAAGGGCTTCCCAGGTTCCGCCCACGATGAATTCGCCGCCGAACTCCTTGATGATGGGGCCGGCTGCTGCGGAATACCGTTCCTTAGCTGCGGCATCTTTAACCGTCAGCTCGACAACGACATAGGCACTCATGTTTCATTCCTTTTCATACTTTTAGGGTTGAGTTGCGAGTTCAGGCCGAACGGGCCTGACGGGCCATATTCAGAACCAACGCAAGATCCTGGGGGATAGACTTCAGCATCGTCTCGGTGCCTCCTGACTTCGGCTGCCAGCCCAGGGCAGACCCATTGGAGCTGCGCAGGCGCACATTACTGCCCCAAAACCAGCCCTGCGGAAGGCCGGTAACGGGTTCGGCGCTCGCGATCAGTTCTTGTTCATACAGTTCCTGACCGATGCGTTTCGCCACATCGAGCCAGGTGAAATGCTCTGTGACAGGATAGAATAGCCCGGCGGCTCCCTCAGGTGCTCGACCTGCGAGGGCAGCGTCAAGGATCAGAAGGTAGAGTTCTGCGAGATCAGCCACATGGACATTCGCCCAAACATTTTCTCCAGTGCCGACATGGGCTGCACGCCGGATCAGTAGACTCTGGTATATCAGGCGGGGAATTTGGATCGACATACGCTGTTCGGCAAATGGGCCGAGGCCCACCCCGAAGACGGTCGGGGGCACCACAAGATAGGTTTTAGCCGTTCCTTTGCGACTTGCCGCGAAGACTTCGAGGTCCACTTCACGATGAGGAGCATGGTACGGAATCTTCGCATGGGCTTCGGCGTCAGCATCATCCCAGATCACCGCCTTTGTGTCGTGAGCCAACGCAACGCCCATGCCATTCGAGGTGTCGGACAGGACGCCGGCGCCCGAAGTATGGATCAGAATCGAGCAGTTGCCTGTCTGGGACTTGCGCAAGGCTAGACCGGAGACAATTGCCGCAGTGCTGTCGCGGTGATCGCAGTTGGCGGTATTGAATACAATATCGGCCTGCGCTGCCTGCGAGTTGAGCAGGTGGTCGTCATCAAGAGTTCCGACCACAGGGGTCACACCCATGGCGCTCAGAAGTTCTGCGTCCCGGCTTCGGCGTACAAGCACCGCAATGTCATAGCGGTGGAGGTAGTCACGGCTCAGCATGAGGTGCAGAAAGCTGCCGCCGATGTAGCCTGTCCCGCCCGTGATGAAGATACGTGGTTTGTCTATCTGGTGCATTTTGGTCGCCTCCTGCCGTCGATCCTTGCTGTGAAATTCAATATAGGGATAATTTTTAGAACCAGTTGCGAAGATTAATCTCACCATTGTATCCTTAAGGTATCCAATTTTAGAGTTTTAATGGAGGTGAAATGTCCGCTGAAATATTGAAAGAGCTCCCGACTTTTCTCACCGTGGTCGAAGCGGGTAGTTTTTCAGCTGCCGCAAATCGCCTCCACCTCACGCGATCTGCAGTCGCCAAATCTGTGGCGCGGCTGGAAACACATCTGGACATCCAGCTATTCAACCGCACCACGCGCCAATTGCTCCTGACTGACGAGGGCGCGCGCTATTACGAAGATTGCAGCCACTTGATCCGCGATCTGCGTGATGCCGGGGCGCAACTTCACGAGGGTCGAACGGAGCCGATCGGTCGGGTTCGGATCAGTGCTCCGGTGCTCTTCGGTCGGCGCTGCGTCGCGCCAGTGCTGCGCGATCTCCTGCGGCGGCATCCAAAGCTGGATATCGACGCGGAGTTTTCCGATTCATTGGTGGATGTATTGAGTGACGGGTACGACCTTGTTGTGCGGATTGGGTCAACTGGCGGCGATGCCGCCGAGCTAATGACACGCAAGATCGGCGCGCAGGATATGGCGATATTCGCATCTCCCGAGTACCTCGCCCAACACGGTGTCCCGACAAATATCGAGGACCTCCGTTTACACTCTGGAGTTCTCTACGGTAAATCTGCATCCGGCAGAAGGTGGCGTATCCGCGACGCAAATGGAACCAGCCATGATATCCAGATGCGCAGCCGTCAGAGATACGACGATCTGGAAGTGGTTCTGGATGCCACCATCGAAGGTGGAGGCGTGGCATGGCTTCCACGTTGGCTCGGTGCACCGCACTTGACCACTGGTGCTCTTCAGCTTGTCTTGGATAGCGACCAGGTCCAGCCAATCGATATCCGGGCCATTTGGCCAAAGAGCAAATTTCTTCCGCTTAGGACCCGCGCGGTGATCGACGCGCTTGTCTCGAGCGTCTCCAAGTTCATGGGATGAACAGCGGAACTCGAAAATGGAAGTTGCATCAAGAAAGGTGGTTCTATCTTTCTGCACTCAAGCACTTTCTGTGGTGCAGCAGAATACGAAAGACGATGGTTAGGCTGACATTAGGTTAGGACATTTACTGGCTTGGCGCAGCCTATTATCCCCCAGCCGCAATCATCAAAGGCCATGTTCGGAATTCTCGGCCCAATCCGGCCGTTCGCCAGAGGCTACTTCCAAGAAACCAGTTTTCCGATTGCGGCCATTCGAACGAAGTGCTGAATTGCGAAACTCGGTCTCCGGTTACATCAATCCATACAGGAGCTTGTCCCCCCTGAGATTCTACGCGGTTCATTGCGCCGAGTTTGCTTCCTCGACTTGTTTCCAATGAACGTCTTGTTCCCATAGTGCCCCATCGCAGCGTACAGCGTGATGATGGTTCCGTAGTTGACCAAAAACCGTAGCCAATTAGCATCAAAATCCCAGTAGCTGAAAGTGAAAATCAGAGCGAGTTTGGAGCCGATATTCATTTCAAGGGAAGCAAAAACACCATACATAGCAACGAGAATAGTGAACGCCCTGAGCAGCAATGCTCTCGCCCCATTGTGTGTCGAGATACCAAACAGGCTTCTTGCAAAACCCATGATCATCACCCAATGCAGGCCGAGATGCACGCCAATGATGACCAGCACCCAGTAAGCGCAGAGTGTATGGATTTGACGGGCGAAAAAATCTCCGCTCAGCCCAAGAAACCAGAAAAGATCTCGCGAGATCATAAGGCTCGTGATCAACAGAGCGGAGCCAGCCACAGCAAGGCTCAGATTGACTACGGTCGAAATGAAGCGACGCCGATTCTGCGTGGCTTTGGAGAGCGATGCAAACCAACGCCGGTTGAAGGTGATATGGGCAACCAACAATCCGAAAAAGACCGTGCCAATTATTTCGTGAACAAAGGACCCAAACCATTCAAACGCAAGGGCCAGTATGAACAGCGCAGTCGCGATGAAATCCAAAGTGAGGCGAAGCAGCAATTGCCTGTTCACTGAGACATAGCTCCCGCTCTTGGCTTGCCTTGAATTCCAACACCGGCGACCCAATCCCGCACGGCTTCCTGTGCAGAGGCCGAAGCTGTCCTAATCGAGCCGTCGCTTGCTCCCCGTAAGGATAGGCCTTCCAAAATCGTGGACTGTGGGCAAATTGCTTCTATGTCCCTCACACTGCGGCCCAATCGGCTACCCTCATGGGTGCAGAACGGCACGATGGTCTTGCCTGCGAAATCATAAGCTTCAAGAAAGGAGAAGAAGGCCATCGGCATCGTTCCCCACCAGTTGGGATAGCCGACAAAGACCACGTCGTAGTCCGCCATATTATCAACCTGTTCTGTCAGCTGCGGGCGGAAGCCTTCTTGTTGTTCTCGTTTGGCCTGATCGGTGGTAGCGCGGTATTCTGCGGGGTATGAATGGGTGGTCTTGAGCGCGAAAAGATCTGCGCCTGTCAGCAGTTGAACCTGTTCGGCAACAGTGCGTGTGTTGCCTGTGCGGGAGAAGCAAGCCACAAGCATCCGACTATGCTCCCCTCTTTGTTGGGCTCTTGCATTGGCAACAAGAAATGGCACGGAAAGGCCGATGGACGCTGCGGCCGCGAGAAAACTGCGTCTGCTGGCATTGTGGGTCATGACGGCATCCTTATCCGCTCGAGAGGGGGGGAAGACCCGATCACCGATATACGCGATCGGGTTCCTTTCATTTTTGCGCTTACAGGCCCGTTGTTGCTTCTATGGCGTCTGTGTAGCGCCCGCCTTGAACCATGGCAGCAGCAGAATTGATCCGTTCCATATCACCCTCGGTGAGATCGATATCGGCGGCTTTCAGGTTTTCTTCAAGGCGATGCAATTTCGTCGTACCAGGAATTGGAACGATCCACGGCTTGCGGGCTAGGACCCAGGCAAGGGCGATCTGTGCCGGTGTTGCCCCCTTGTCGCTGCCAATCTCGCTAAGGAGATCGACCACAGCCTGATTATTCTTCATTGCTTCTGGCTGATAGCGCGGCAGGGCTTTGCGGAAGTCGCCATCCTTTATTTCGGAAGCAGACTTGATCGCTCCGGTCAGAAAGCCCTTGCCGAGCGGGCTATAGGCTACCCAGCCAATCCCCAGCTCTTCCACCACGGGCATGATATTTGCCTCGTGCTGGCGGGTCCAAAGCGAATATTCACTCTGCAATGCCGTGACAGGCTGCACCGCATGAGCGCGACGGATGGTATCCGCGCCAGCCTCCGATAGACCGAAATGGCGCACCTTTCCCTCGGTGATCAGGTCTTTGACAGTTCCCGCTACATCTTCGATCGGCACATTGGGGTCAACACGGTGCTGATAGAACAGATCAATGACATCGGTGCGCAGGCGCTTGAGAGAACCTTCGCACGCCGCACGGATGTTTTCGGGTCGGCTATTGGTGCCACGCCAACCGCCATCCTCCTTGATTTCAAAGCCGAACTTGGTAGCAAGGACGACTGTGTCCCGGATTGGCTCCAACGCCTCGCCGACCAGCAATTCGTTGGTGTAGGGGCCATAAATCTCTGCCGTATCAAAGAAGGTCACCCCCAGGTCATGGGCTTGATGGATGAGCTTGATCATGTCTTTGACCGGTGGGATTTCTCCATAAGAGAAACTCATGCCCATGCAACCAAGACCAATGGCAGAAATGTCCGGACCCAACTTTCCAAGTTTACGCTGTTTCATCATAAAACCCCTTCGGCCAGATTGGCCCGTCTTGTTATTGATGATGCAAACTTATGTCTTCTCGATTGATTTGATTAGGCGATGATTTTGGCAAGGGTCTATATTCACTGCTCATGAATTGAGACCCTTTGGCACCATTGACAAGCTGCCCGTCGTGCCCCATTTCAATTAACTAGAGATATTTTTCCGTTTTTGCTGATATTGGAAATTCATGAATGAAGAGAGATGAACTGGGAGATCTCATCGCCTTTCTGGCCGTTTGCGAAGAAAGAAGCTTCACCAAGGCTGCTGCACGCCTTGGCACATCGCAGTCATCGCTCAGCCATACGGTCAAGCGTCTGGAAGAGCGGCTGGACCTGCGCCTTCTGACCCGCACCACACGCAATGTCTCGCCTACTGAGGTGGGCGAAAAGCTGGCAGCCACCCTGCGCCCCTCGCTCGACAGCATCGAGAATGAGCTGCGCGGTCTCAGCGTTTTTCGCTCGCGCCCTGCCGGACTTGTTCGCATCAACAGTTCTCGTAAGGCAGCCATCGATATTCTCTATCCCAAGCTCGCCCCGATCATGAAGGAATATCCCGATATCCGCATCGAGATTTCGATTGATGCGAAATGGACGGACATCGTGGAACAACGCTTCGATGCCGGGGTAAGACTGGGCGAGAGCGTGGAGAAGGATATGATCGCAGTCCGAATCGGCCCGGAACTGCGTATGCTGGTGGTTGGCACGCCAGACTATTTCGCAAAACACGGACACCCGAAAACACCCCATGATCTGACGGAACATACATGCATCAATTTGCGCCTGCCGACGCTGGGCGGGCTTTACCCATGGGAGTTCGAAAAAGACGGCAAGCCGCTCAATGTGCGCGTCGAGGGGCAATTCACATCCGATGATCCGGACATGATCATTCAGGCCTGCCGCGATGGCCATGGGCTATGCTGCCTGACTGATCAACATGTCGAGCCCTATCTAAAAAGCGGCGAGCTTGTTGCAACGCTGGAAGACTGGAGCCCGCCGTTTCCCGGCTACTATCTCTATTATCCGTCACGACGACAGGCCTCTTCAGCCTTTGCTATTGTATTGGACGCCCTGCGCTGGCGGGCTCGTTAACCCTGCTTTGCCAGAAAACCAAAAAGGCTAGATCTGAAACCAGATCCAGCCTTTCTTGTTTCCACGTTCATCTGAGCGTCGACATGTCGATCACGAAGCGGTAGCGAACGTCATTCTTTTCAAGACGCTCGAAAGCTTCATTGATCTGATCAGTCTTGATCAGTTCGATGTCGGCGACGATGTCATGCTCGGCACAGAAGTCGAGCATTTCCTGCGTCTCCGCAATGCCGCCGATGTTAGAGCCGGAGAAGCTGCGGCGGCCTTTCACAACATTGAAGGCTCCCACTTCCAGTGGCGCAGCAGGAAGTCCTACCAGCACCAGAGAGCCGTCGATTGCCAGCAAGTTCAGATACGCATTGATCTCATGCTTGGCAGAGACCGTGTCGATGATGATATCGACTTTGGAGACAAAGGCCTTCATCTGCTCCGGATCGGTCGACAACACGGCCTCATGAGCTCCGAGGCGTTTGGCGTCATCCACCTTGGCAGCCGAGGTGGTAAAGACCACCACGTGAGCACCCATGGCCTTGGCGATCTTGATGGCGACATGGCCCAGACCCCCGATGCCAACGATACCAACAGTTTTGCCTGCACCGGCGCCCCAATGCTTGAGTGGAGAGTAGACCGTGATACCTGCACAAAGCAGCGGAGCTGCGGCGGCGAGATCAAGGCTTTCTGGAACATGCAGGGTATATTGCTCCTTGCAGACATAGGTCTGGGAGAAACCGCCATAGGTCATCCCGCCCATATATTTGTCCGGCGTGTTGAAGGACAGGGTCGTCCCCTCTTCCCCTTCGCAGAACTGCTCCAGATCATGACGGCAGGCCGGGCAATGGCCGCAGGAATCAACGATACAGCCAACAGCGGCAAGATCACCGACCTTGAAACTCTTGACGTCACTGCCGACAGCGGTCACGCGGCCGACGATTTCATGGCCTGGCACCATTGGGAAATGCCCCGCACCGAAGTCATTGTGAATCTGATGCAGGTCTGAATGGCAGATGCCGCAGTAAAGGACTTGAAACTGAACGTCGTCCGGCTGTAGATCGCGCCGGACAATATCCATTACTTCCAAAGGTTTCTTGGCTTCTGTCGTACCGACAGCTTTGATGTGTGTGGGCATATTGGTTCTCTTTGAAATGGTTTGTAGTTGCGATCAGTCTTCGATGACGAAGGGGAAGGCCTTGCGATCAGAATGTTCCGGATCCGGGCCACCGCGCTTGCCCGTGTCGAGGGCATCGATAGAGGCGACTTCTTCCGCCGTCAGTGTGAAGTCGAAAATGTCGAAATTCTCGATGATGCGAGCCATCTTGACCGATTTCGGGATGATCGAAATGCCAAGCTCCAGATGCCAACGCAGGATGATCTGGGCCGGGCTCTTGCCGTATTTTTGCGCCAGCGCCGCAATGGCTGGATGGGTGAGCGGGTCTTCCTCGGGCTTGGCATCCTCGCGCCAATAGCGGTGCACGCCGCCAATGGGTGACCAGGCTTGTGTGAAAATATTGTGTTTCTTGTGGAAGTCGATCAGCGCTTTCTGCGTGAAAAAGGGATGCAGCTCGACCTGATTGACAGCGGGCACTATGTCGGTCTCTGCCATCAGCCGCTCGATATGGGCCGGGCTGAAGTTGCTGACGCCAATGGCGCGGATGCGGCCATCGGTCATGAGTTTCTCTGCGGCCTTATAAGCACCAACGGTACGCTCGAATTCGGCCGGTGCAGGCTGGTGCAGAAGATAAAGATCGAGTTGATCGAAGCCGAGTTTCTTCATCGAACGCTCGAAGCCGTGCACCGCGCCATCATAGCTATAGTCGCTGACCCAGAGCTTGGTCTGGATGAAGACATCATCGCGCGCAACATCGCTCTCGCGAATGGCGTGACCAACTTCAGCTTCGTTACCATAGGCAGCAGCCGTGTCGATCATGCGATAGCCAGCGTCAAGAGCCGCTTTCACTGCACCACCAGTATCTTCGGGGCTGGAGCGATAGACGCCAAGGCCAACGGCAGGCATTGAGACGCCGTTGTTGAGGGTAATGGTAGGATTGAAACCTTGCATGGTTGTCTCCTGCTTTTGAGATTCATTCGAAAATTGATGCAATCAGTCCTTGTGCACGCCAAAGCTCTCATGCGAGCCGAAGCCCGGAACAGTTGCGCATTTAACGATCAGATCGCCGACGCTCTTGCGAGAGACATAGGCTTCAGGATTCTTGAAAGGCTCGCCCTTGACCGTGGTGCCATAGGCGATTTCATCTTGGTTGTTGAGCCATTCGGGACGAATGATCGTGTAGTCGAGATTGGACGCCTCAATGGCGAGAGCGGAGTCTCGATAGGGGTCGAGCACGCTGGAATAACTCTGCCCGGGCACTTCGCCATAGATGCCCATGGAACTGACAAAGATCAGACGTTTGAGCCTGGCATTGTGCATGGCCGTGATGATGGTTCTGGCCTGTGCGGCCATGTTGCCGGACAGATTGGCATAAACCACATCAACTCCAGCCATGGCCGCTTCCAGCTTGACGCCATCCATAACATCCCCATCGATGATGGTGACACGGTCATTATTTGCAAGCCCATCAAGACGACGAGCGTTGCGAGCGAAAAGCACGAGTTCCAGATTGGTCGTCTCCAGAAACAGACCTGTGGTCACACGAGCGATCTGTCCCGCAGCGCCGAGAATGAGAATTTTTGTCATGAAACCTATCCTTGAAAAGGTGAGGCAAACGCGTCGGGTTGCCTTGTGGGAGCGGCTTGCGCTCCCCTTGACGCAAAGATAGGCGCTTTTTATTCCATTGATTAGGCGCTGAATGTGGATTGAACTTATATCGGAAACTAATGAATTCAGGAGAACGTCGAATGGCGGTCATAAAACCATTCATGAAATTTGAGTATAAGCGCAAGTCATATTGTGCAGCTTATCATGCTCAGCATTTTTCCTCATATTGGCCGCGACAGGAGTTCCTCCAGCAATCTGGCCCTCCGCCCGCAATCCAGCCAAATAATGAAAGTCCATGACCATAGACACCAATCAACAAGATCGAACCCATTCGACATATGCGCATATCGTCTTCATCATCATTCTAAGTGCGTTGATGGCATTCACTTCGCTGTCGACGGATATTTATCTGCCCGCCATGCCGATAATGGCGAAAGAGCTGAACGGCAACGCAGAACTGACCGTTACCGGCTTTCTCATTGGTTTCGCGATAGCGCAACTCGTTTGGGGCCCTATCAGTGACTCGATCGGACGCAGAAAGCCGCTATTCATTGGCATGCTGGTCTTTGTGGTTGGCTCAGTTGGCTGCGCTTTGGCGCAGTCCATGGAGCAAATCATCTTCTGGCGGGTCTTTCAGGCCTTCGGAGCCTGCACCGGACCGATGCTGTCCAGAGCCATGATCCGCGATCTTTATTCACGCACACAAGCGGCGCAAATGCTTTCAACGCTTGTCATGGTAATGGCGGTTGCTCCCATCATCGGGCCGCTTCTGGGTGGGCAGATCATTCACTTCAGCACGTGGCACGCTATTTTCTGGCTGCTTGCCGGCATTGGATTGCTCATGTTCCTGTCGATCTTCAAATTGCCGGAAACCCTGTCAAAAGAGAATGCTGCATCCTCTTCCCTTCTCTCGGCCTTGCGCAACTATGCGACCCTGATGAAGAACCGGGAATTCATGCGCTACACCCTTTGCGTCACCTTCTATTATGTCGCCGCCTATGGCTTCATCATCGGCTCTCCCTTTGTCTATATCAATTTTTTCGGCGTGAACTATCAATATTACGGCTATCTGTTCGGCTTGAACGTCGTCGGCGTGATGGTTGTCAGCTACTTCAACCGTTTCCTTCTGTCGCGCTATTCCATGGATTTGCTTCTCAAACTTTCGACCGCAGCAGCCTTTCTCGCCACAGTGGCACTGAGCCTTGCCGTCTACTCTGGTGCTGCCAGCTTGATATTCGTCATCGTCACGGTGTTTGTTTTCTTCTCGCTCAACGGGATCATTGCGGCGACGGCAACGGCCGCTGCGCTGGACGAGTTGAAAACAGCAGGCTCGGCATCGGCTCTGATCGGTTCTCTTCAATATGGCAGCGGCATCATTTCGTCGCTTCTGCTCACCGTCTTTCGTGACGGCACGCCTTGGCCCATGGCCTGGATCATGACCCTGTTCACCTTTGCCTGCATGGCAACGGTTCTGTTCAAACCCCGCCAACAAGATTAAGACCCTCCGGATATAAAAAGGCAGGACTTGCGCGCCAAGCCCTGCCTTTTCGCGTTTCTGACGTGGTGCTGTGATCCTAAACGCGCAGAAGCGTTTTGATCGCGCGTCGCTCATCCATGGCTTTGTAGCCTTCGGCGACGTCTTCAATCGGGATTTGAAGATCAAAGACCTTGCCCGGTTCGATCTTGCGATCGATAACCAGTTGCATCAGATCAGGCAGGAAGCGGCGCACCGGAGCCGGTCCGCCCATCAGGCCAACCTGAGCGAAGAACAGGTCCTGACCGTCAATCTTGACGCCATGAGGCACACCGACAAAACCAACCGTAGATCCGGGACGCGCACAGGCAATCGCCTGCTTCATGGATTGCTCGGTGCCGACACATTCCAGCACGGAATCCGCGCCGATTTTGGCGGTGAGTTCCCGGATCTTGGCGATGCCTTCATCCCCACGCTCAGCAACGATGTCGGTTGCACCAAATTCCAGAGCAAGATCCTGACGGGATTTGTGACGGCTCATCGCGATGATCCGTCCAGCACCCATCTGTTTGGCGGACATGACCCCCATCAGACCAACTGCACCATCCCCCACCACGACAACGGTGGAGCCAGGTTGCACCCGTGCTGCATCGGCTGCGTACCAACCAGTGCCGAGCACGTCAGAGGCGGCCAGAAGATGCGGGATGAGGTCTTCGGATGGCTGTCCGGCGGTCTTGACCAGAGTGCCATCAGCCAAAGCCACGCGAGCCATTGGCGCCTGTGCGCCAGTCATGAATTCACGCTGTTCGCAGGAGGAATGAAAACCGTGGCCGCAATGCGGGCAGGTGTTATCGGACAGGCAGAATGACCCCACAACAAAGTCACCCGGCTTGACTGTGGAAACGGCGTCGCCGACCGCTTCGACGACACCGCAATATTCATGGCCCATCGCCATCGGGGCGGTGACGTCATTCAGGCCACGATAGGGCCACAGATCAGACCCGCATACGCAGGTTGCCGCGAGACGAATGATGGCATCGGTCGGATGAACGATTTGAGGCTCAGGCACCTCTTCATAGCGAACATCGCCGGGTCCGTAGAGCATTGTTCCTAGCATTGGCTGTCTCCTTAGAAAACGAGTGGATCTCAGTGATCCACCCGGTTTGAATTGCTGTTCATTGTATTGTGGAGGGGGCAGTATATAGGTGGATCACCGAGGCATTAGCGACCTAAAATCGCAAGGTCCTATATTTCACATTCATGAATGCTGACTGCAAAGCGACTACGAATCGGGCCCGTAGAAGAAGTTGGCTGTCGCACCACCATCGATCAGGAAGTCACTGCCTGTGATGAAACCAGCTTCTGGGCCCATGATGTGAGCAGCCAGCGCCGCTACTTCATCGGGCGTTCCGGCCCGACCGGCTGGCATCTTCTTCAGCATGGACTGGTAGAAATCAGCGCGCTCACCGTAATGCTCATCATGAGCCAGCGGCGTGACGATGATGCCCGAACTGATGGCATTCACCCGTGCGTTCCGTTTTGCCCAGTTGATGGCCTCGCCCCTGACCCGCAGAGAATTGCAACGTTTGGACATTTGATAGGCGTGCAGTGTGTCCTTGACGCCCTTGACGAAATCCAGCTCCAGAAGGTCTTCAGCGGGAGCTGTCGCCAAAAGAGCATCCTGTTCCGCGGTCAATGCTGGCATGCGATAACCCGACTGGGAAGAGATCACGACACCAGCCCCGCCCGGTGCGATCACCTTGCCGAATTCTTCCAGCAGGATTGCCGTGCCATATAGGTCAACTTTGAGAATCTGCTCAATGGGCGCTTGCGATGGCGACACGCCAGCCGCTTGAACCAGGGCCTTGATCGATCCCAGTTCCTGCGCTTTTGCGACAACAGCCTGAACCGCCACTCGGTCCGAGATGTCGGCCTCCATGACCGTCACATCAAACCCAGCAAACTCAAGAACCTTGGCAGCAGCATCAGCGGATTTTTGTGTATGGTTCGCCACCAAAATCTGGCGGTCGTGACTGACACGACGCGCAATAGCTTGGCCGATGCCTCCGGCACCGACAACTACGGTTACGTCTTTCATGTCGATAGTCCTAATTTTGAGAAATGAAATCCATTTGGCCAGCTCGCTGGCCTGCACAGCTCTCAGTCCAGTGCAAGATAGTCTTCATCGGAAACGGGCTCCAACCATTCGTTGGAGGTGTTTTCGCCGGGCACTTCAATAGCGAGATGAGCAAACCAGCTGTCTTTCGCTGCACCGTGCCAGTGCTTGACACCCGCAGGGATTTTGACCACATCACCGGCTTTCAAGGCTTGGGCGGGCTTGCCTGCTTCCTGATACCAGCCCCCGCCGGAGGTGCACAAAAGGATCTGACCGCCGCCCTTATCGGCCTTATGAATGTGCCAATTGTTGCGGCATCCCGGTTCAAAGGTGACATTGCCGATGAACACCCCTTCCTTGGATAGGATATTCAAATAGCTCTGCCCCACGAAATACTGCGCATAGGCAGTGTTTTCAGGCCCACGTTCAAAGATACCAGCTTCGTTTTTGTTGTTGGTCACTTTATTTTCTCCATCGGGAAATTGCCAAGCCAGGCAAGCGTTGACAAATTGGGGGGCACTCTCCGCACACAGAAACACCGAAAAGTCAAACTTGCTGTTCATCCTCGCAAGGATCAATTCCAAGTTGAGATTCAGTTGGATGGCCAGAAAATGCGTACCGTGAGCGCCGTCATCCCATAATCTAGAGCTTTGCATTAAAATGATTAGGCAATAAAAAGAGCATACCTTTATGCTCTGAATTCATTTATGAATTTCATCTTACCTTGAGCATCTCAGTAAGCGCGAGCCTGAAGGCTGCTTCTTCCCTGTTGAATAGGATTGTCTTCAATGTCTGCTTTAGCCTGCGGCACCGGAGATCTCGCGCCTACTGGAAATGGCGGCTCACCGCCCGCAACAGACCTGCGTGAAGCAGGCACAAAATCGCTCGTTGCAATTCGCGTAAATCGACCAACGCCGAGCTACTTGGTTTGAATGCATCCTTTGCAGATTGAAGCGTTCTGTCAGCTCCACTCAACATGAAAAAATTGAAGAAAACCGTGTAAAGGGCCATAGACCTTTGCATAGGTTTGTGTAGCAAATTTGGCGGATCTTGCGGGAAACCTCGCATCAAGCGATTGAATTTACTATATAAATTCCAATTTATCGCTTGGAAAATGGCGGAGAGACAGGCCGAGTTATAGGCATGCCACCACGTCCCACACAAGCTCATATCTCATTGTTTTAACTTATTTATTTTTCTTTTTCTTTCTGATATAATTTCACAAAATCCCACTGAATCCGAGTTTCCTGGGGGGAATTTTAGGGGGAAAAGAATGGCACATGGCAGACTGACCACAGCGTTTGTTCGCAGTGTTAAGGAACCGGGCAAGTATCATGACCGATCCGGGTTTGGACTGTTTTTGCGAGTTGATCCTGGTGGTAGTAAATTCTGGATCCAGCGCCTTACAATCGATGGCCGCAAACATGAACTTGGATTGGGAAGCTCTAGTTTTGTCAAACTCGCTGAAGCCAGAGACAAGGCCTATGAGCATAAGCGTGCTGTGCTGAGAGGAGACAATCCCCTTGCAGCCAAACAGGCCCGCAAAGCGACGCTCACCTTCAAGCAAGCGGTCAACCGATACCTCAAGCACAAGGAAAAGGAATTCTCCAACGACAAGCATCGCAAGCAGTGGCGCACAACCCTTGAGACCTACGCGATCCCGGTTCTTGGGAACAAGCAGGTCCAGACCATAGGCATGCGCGACATCCTGCGAGTACTCGAACCAATTTGGCAAACCAAGACAGAGACAGCAACCAGATTACGAGGTCGCATCGAGAGCGTCCTGTCTTGGGCGACAGTGTCGGGCTATCGCGAAGGAGATAATCCTGCTCGATGGAAGGGCAATCTCGCAGAGCTTCTTCCAAAACCCACCAAAATCACCAAGGTCGAGAACCACCCGGCGGTTGCCCTCGGAGAACTTCCTGATTGGTGGGGAAATTTGTCTCAAAGAGATGGAATGGCGGCGAAGGCCCTGCAGTTTCTGGCTCTGACCCTCGCCCGCTCAGGTGAAGTTCGAGGTCTAACTTGGGATGAACTGGACCTGAAAGCTCCGGATGGCCCCTTGTGGACCATTCCTGCGGGACGAATGAAGGCTGGTAATGAACATCGTGTGCCACTGTCTGAGGTTGCAGAGGAATTACTGAAGTCCATTCCGGAACACGAAGACTGCCCTTATGTTTTCTTCTCTATCAAAGGGGGAAAGCTCTCTGACATGTCCCTCTCTTCGGTGATGCGCCGGATGCAAGAAAGCGAAATGAAGGCTGGCAATCGGGGGTGGCTTGACCCTCGCTCAAAACGCCCTGCGGTTCCTCACGGTCTGAGATCAAGCTTTCGGGACTGGACTGCAGAGCGTGGATATGAGCGAGACCTTGCGGAGATCTCTCTAGCCCACAAGGTCGGATCCGACGTGGAACGCGCCTATCGCCGTTCAGACATGCTTGAAAGGCGACGACAGGTGTTGAGAGACTGGGAGCAGTTTCTTACAGGAGAGATGCTGCCCGAAGCGCAAGTCGAGGACACCTAAGTTCAGCAACTCTGCCTGGCTAGCCTCAGTCCACTTATCATCTTAGAACTAACTACCACTCTCAGGCCTCCAGTTCACTGGATTGGCAATCCAGCGATTGACCTCGGATTCCCGCCATCCAGCTCCACGCACACTTATCCGTATCTGGGCAGGAAATGTGCCCTCTCCTATTTTGCGATAAAGTGTTGAGCGAGATAGTCCGCTTCTTGTGAGCACAGTTTTAAGGCGGATAATTCGATCTGATTGAACCATGAGACAGAACCTTTCCTAGGTGGCTTATTTCCATTTTGCTCTATCCAGACCCACAAGAGCCCAAGGTGCAAGGAGCAGTTCTTCTCCATCGAAATCTGGAGTAAAGGCGGCGGTTAATCGGACATATCACAACACTTATCTCCCAAGTGAAGACTTCAGATTAAAGCTGGCTCAAGACAAAAAGAGATCGGCTCCGGCATTTGCCGGAGCCTTCGCGGTTTCATTCGCCTCGGAGTCCATTGGGACGAGACCAGATCAGGATGTAGCTCTCGCCGTCTTCGTCATCAAACAGGTTGGCATAGATGGGAGCTGTGAAGCTGGGGTCATCCAGTTTGAGGCCAAGATAGTCACGGCCTTCGCTGGAACGTTTAGACCAGGCAGCACCGATTTCTGCGCGGCCAACAAGGACCCGGTGGCTTGGAGCATTGTCACCCGTGGCGCGAGTATCGGGGATGATGCGGACGCCTTTTGCCTGGACGCTGAGAGTGATGATTTCGCCGGTGTATTCGTTGGTGCCGTTCTTCTTGAAGGTGCCGATGGTAGCCATTTTAAATCTCCAATTTGTTTCCGATCCCGCACCATGCGGTCTCGATGGCGATCAAAGGGCCTAAAACGATTGCCGCCGCATCCTTGCGACCGAAGCGCAGCGGAGGATGGAAAAGAGTGGCTTTGTTGTTTCGCGAGGAATGTCGGCTCGCCGACAGGGGAAGAAAGCCAATCCGATCCATTGCAGCCTAAGCAATCGAGGCGGCAGCCGATCTTCGGCCAGATCAGGCCAGATGAAGAGACCGTTTGGGTTGATCAGAACAGAATGGAGTTCCAAGATGATGCGACGAAGGGCTCAACGAAGACTACCAAGAATTAGAAGGCTTCTTGCTGTTTGTACGCCAACAAATAAATGAAAGGCAGAACCATCTCTGGAACATCGATCAAACGGTGTCAATCTGTCTCGCGTCGTAAGCGATGGGGTGGACGCACCCACTTAACGAGATCAATGTGCCAAGATGGTTGCGTTGTCACCATCGTTTACCTCGCGTCCGTCCGTTCACGGACCATCTTTCAAATGGTAAACTGGGCATCTCAAGAAAGGCCTTTTTGATCTTCTTTAGAAGTGGGAACTTGCGAGTACGGTTCTATTGGTTTTTAATCGAAGGGCTAAGTTCCAAGGCCCTGAAGGCGAGAAGGCCCTTGAGTAAAAATCCGAGTTCGAACACTGCCTTGTCATGTTCACAGCTTACAAAATTAGGAAACCCGTCGCCTTAAAATTCTAAGTGCTTCAAAGGCTATTTTAAGGCGAACAAAGCTGATCCCGAAACCTGCCTTGCTATGCTTGGGATCAGCTCTATCGCGCACCTATTTAATCTTTGTTTCGTTCATCATCACGGTGGTGTGCTCGGTGTTCACCATCGAATTGATCCCGTTCATCGTCGTGCTCGTTTTCCCAGTGACCATCTTTTTTCTCGTGGTGGTCTTCATCACCGGAAAAGAAGGGAGATACACCCTTAGCGAGAATATTGCCGGAATTTGCGTCGATTTTCACAAATGCCAGTTTTCCGTCGGCACCTACACCTTTGACCGTATAGAGGCCTACCCCATGGTCGACATCAAAGCCGACCTCTGAAAGTGCTCCGGCAAGCTCCTTTTTGGCGATACCCACCGCATCATCAAAAGTGATCTTTGCTGACTGGAAGATGGTCGCTTCCTGATTAGGTTGAGACGCACCGCCCTCGGCGGCGTAGGCCATCCCTTGTACCAAGGAACATCGTTGCGAGGACTGAGGTAACGATCAATTTCTGCTTCATTTTTGACTCCTAGGATCTGTTGACAAACTGGTTTGCAAATAAGTGGAGATGTGATTCAAGGTAGCTTTCAAGGAGGCTATCTTGGCGCGGTAGATGATGAGCGATGCTGAATGGGCGTTTTTCGAACCTTTCATTCATTCCATTCGAGGCCGGGGAGGTCGCCCGTCGAGTGACCACCGGCTGGTTCTGGACGGTATATTCTGGATTGCTCGGACAGGAGCACAGTGGCGCGACTTGCCAGATGAATTCGGCAAATGGTCGTCGGTTTATCGTCAATTCCGCCGTTGGACGTTGTCGGGCTTGTGGGAGTTTATCCTTGAAGCCCCGAATGAGAGTGAGGCCGCCCCCAGCCAAGTCCAAATGATCGACAGTACTATCATCCGAGCCCATCATCAGGCAGCGGGCGCAAAAGGGGGACTCTGAAAGAAGGTTTTGGCCGTTCAAAAGGTGGCTTTACGACGAAAATTCACCTGATCACCAATGCCCATGGCTTGCCTGTCAAGGCTGAGATATCGCCCGGGCAATGCTCCGATTATACCGGCTATGATTTGTTGCAAGATGAGAATTTGGCAACCCCCAAGGTCTTCATTGCTGACAAGGGGTATGACGCAAATGCCATCAGGAAGGATGTGGAGGGATAAGGGAGGAATTGCCGTTATTCCAGGACAATCAAATCGCAAGGAACAGCCTTTCCTTGATCCGTTTGTCTATGCCCTGCGGAACCAGATCGAGCGATGTTTCAATAAGCTCAAGAATGCCAGACGATTGGCAACTCGATACGATAAAACGGCCAGAAGCTATCTGGGCTTCATTCATATCGTATCAACAAGGCTTTGGATCAGTCAGTTTGTCAACAGACCCTAGATTTTGAGAAACTTGCTGTCTCTCGATGCTGGTAATCTAGGGATCAAATATTCATACCTCTTGGGATTCGCTTACAATTTTGTAAAGTCTATGGCGATCTCAAGTGTTGGGTTTCACCTGCAGGATCGCTCTTTGATCTGGCAAGTTTTTGTAAATTATCATGTTTTCCTGTTCTTTCCATGTGATGTCCATGGCATAGGCCGCGGATAGGAACGGGATGCCAATGTGACCAAATCGAAATGATAATTGTGTTTCGGCCTCCTCTGAGGGCACATTCATAGAGGTGGTCCTGGAATTTGGACCATATTGCAGCCAATTTAAGGTGGATCCAAGTTTCACATCAGGCTGCAATTTTCTCGATGGTTAGTGTGGTGTCATATGCCTCGTTCGGGGTCAAGATGCCATGGCTGGAATGAGGCCGCTCGGCATTGTAATAGGTAATCCATTTCGCGATACCGATCCTCGCCTCTGATCCTGTCTCGAAAGCATTGAGATAAATACATTCGTATTTGATGGATCGCCAGAGCCGTTCAATCATACGGTTATCAACCCAGCGCCCTCGACCGTCCATGGAAATTTTCACCTCAGCATCGGTCAGGGTCTGGATCCAGTCGGAACTGGTAAATTGGGATCCCTGATCGCTATTCATGATTTCCGGCGGTCCATATTTGGCCAAGCCTCTTTCAGAGCATCAACACAGAAACTGGCTTCCATGCTGTTGGAAAGCCGCCAGGACAAGACCTTCCGGCTATACCAGTCCATGATTGCCACCAGATATAGAAAGCCGCGACGCATCGGGATATAGGTGATGTCGACACACCAGACTTGGTTGGGCCGCTCGATTGACACATCCTTCAGCAGATATGGCCAGATCTTGTGCGCGGGATGCTTCTTGCTGGTATTGGGTTCCCGGTAGATTGGAACCAGCCGCATCAATCGCATCAGACGGCGAACACGATGACGCCCGCATTTATAGCCCTGTCGTTTCATGTAGCGGGCCATTTGCCGGGAACCATACCAAGGCGTTTCCAGAAACTGCTTATCAATGATTTCCATGAACCGCAGATTCTCAGCACTTTCGCCGACCGGCTGATAATATAGACCCGACCGCGACAGAGACAAAAGCTTGCATTGGCGACGGATACTGAGCTTGGAATGATCCCGCATCACCGCTTTTTGCCTCCATTCACGCCCAGTAGAACAGAGGCTTGTGATAAAAAATCCCGCTCCACGACCAACTGGCCAATCTTGGCGTGAAGCTTCACGATTTCCTCGGCACTGGCCTGGCTCTCTGTTTCCTTGCCCTTCGAAAAAGCTGTCGCCATATTCTCGATCGCGGCCCGCTTCCAGGTGCTGATCATATTCGGGTGCACGTCATACTTCTTCGACAGCTCGGAAAGCGTCAATTCTTCCCGGATCGCTTCAAGCGCAACCTTGGCTTTGAAATCGGCGGAATAGCGTTTTCTCTTCGTCATTTCGGATCGTCTTTCTTCTCAGGCGATCCACCTTAACATATGGTCCGATTTTCCGGGACCACCTCTCATAACCCGAGCGAGATACAAGGCAGCAGCGAGGCCACTTCGGGTCCGCTCCCGCTTTGCAGTGAATTAGCATGGGTTTGGGGGCTTCTTGCATGAGCCTTACAAGACGGTTGACGTCGGTACTCGACATAACTTTCTTGTCGGACATCGGGAAGTTGATCAATTGCAGTTTATTCCGGTCTGCCGCTTCAACCTATTCTATATACCATGTCGAGCTGCTGGCACCTCTAAGATTGATCACGGACCGAAGGCCCAAATCCGAGGTGTAGCTATCGAGGTCTTCACCGGACGGCTGGGCAGATCGATAAACCAAGCCCTCTTTGGCAGCATGGAAATTTCCGGTCAATTGTAGAATTGCGAGATAGCCACCTATCAAAAGGGAGATAGCAACTAGAGCAATGATGATCCGATTGTATTGAATGAACTTGTGTTTCTTTGGAGCTGTCTGGTTTTCGCTAAACGAGCTCCCTAAGGAGCTGTGCGGTCATAATGTGTTGACATAATGCGCGGTCGGTTTTCAGTTTTTCCATCTTCCAGATCTGCTTGACCAGTTGCCAGGGTGTTTCCTTCCTGAACAGATCTCCGATCATGCCGAAATCGGCAAGAACGCCCTTCAGGCGACCCATTTTGCTGACCTTGGAAGGACTGACCACACCATCCCATAGAACCACCGAAATGCGAGCGGACTGCATGATGCACAGATCATTGAGCCAGACCTCGAAGCCGAATTTTGGCAGGCTTTCAAGCTCGCCCAGATAGGGGGAAACGAGGGAGGCCTTCATGCAGCGCTCGCCGGAAATATAATCGATCCCGACCCAGTGCCAGAGACGGGGTGCATTGCGCCGGAGGCTGATCGAAATGTCTGTGGTGCCGGTCAAGACCGGATTTATCAAGGCTGTCAGATCGTCGCCATTCAGCCCGATGAGGTCGGCATCAACGAGCAGGATGTGGCTGCCGGTTGCCATTTCGAAACCCTTGGCAAGGGCTTTTGTCTTGCCGCCATTCCGGGGCATGCGGAACAGGCGCACACCGGCAACCGAGGCAACGATTGACGCGGTGCCATCCGTGGAGCCGTCATCTACGACGATGACTTCATTTATCTGCGGATGGCGGCGGACGATGTCGAGAACGGCAAGGATCCGCGGAGCCTCATTGAAGGTCGGGATGATGCATGAAACCTTGCTTTCAAAAGGTCCGGTATTGTGTTGGAAGCTCATTTTGAATGTCTCCTCTTTTTGAGCCACATGAAGGCGAACAGCAAGCTCCCCAGCAGGAAGATGGTAAGGGATCCCTTCCCTATCCAACTGTCCAGCAGAAGATGACTGTTGCCCACGAAGTAGCCGATAGCCAAGAATAGCAGTGTCTTGGGTATGGTCGCAATGGTGTTGTAGAGCAGAAAGACGGACATGGGCATTCTGGTCATGCCTGCAATTGCCAGCGCGGCAAAGCCGAAGGAATGGGTGATCTTGGCAATGACAAGGGTCATGCGGCCGTGTTTTCTGAAATGCTCTTCTGCTTTCGATATACGCTCTTCAGTCAGGCCAAGCCGTCGCTTCCATCTTTCCGATAACAGCCCATAGAAATGCTGACCCAGATAGTAGATCACGACGTCGCCGACCAGATCCGCCACGACAAGCACCAAAAAGCTGAGGCCGAACGCCATGAAGCCCAGATGCACCAGCCAGCCGGTAAGGACCGAAACGATCGGCCCTTCAAGGATCGCGAGGGGAAAGAGAAAAAGCAGGCCGTTGCCTTGCAGATGCAACAAGATGGCCTCTGATGATGCAAACATGAGATCTACTTTCGGGCGGTTACCGTGCTCATCTTCGGATCGATGACATTGCCGCGCCAGTCGAACCCCTTTGAGGAGAAAGATAACAGCCATATGGCTGGTAGAAGCATGTCCCGCATCACCCATACCCAGATGTCCCCCGAAGCAAAGGGCCAGCCAGCCTTGCGCACCATCCACGCTTCCGCCCCATACCAGACGATCAGGAACAACAGCATCAACAGAGGCGAAACAATGGGCATGGACATCTGCACCAGCATAAAGGCCAGAAACAGGCCCGGCAGCAGCGGACCGGAAAGCGGCTCCATCGTGAACAGCAGGGGGAAGCCTTCCCGCCTGACGCGCGCCCAGCGAACCTGCCGCTTCCAGACTTCGCCGAATGTCCTTTGTCCCAATGGCTGGGCGAAGGGAAAATGTACGAGAGTAACCTTCATGCCGGCCTGACGCACGATCTTCGTCGATGCGATATCTTCAGCCAGATTGTTTGTGCGAGAGCCGTCATCCCACCAGCGGATTCCAGAATATCCCTGTGCCAGAAGAGAAGCTTGCCTTGAGCAAACCCTGCCCCCAGTTCGTCAGACGCAAGCTGACAGCGCCCCTGATAGGAATTGAGAATGGCACCCTCGATGCGCGCCCACCAACCGATTGCCTCGACGCCCAGCGGTGGCGAACTGACAAGCCCCGTTTGTTCGTCCCAGCTATCAAACAGAATTTGCGCATAATTGTCCGACAGCATGACGTTGCTGTCGATCATCGCGATCCAGTCATGACGTGCCTTCAGCCAGCCTTTTTGCAGATTGTTCAGTTTCGGGTTCGCCGAAATGGCGCTGTCTCCGATCAGCAGTCGGGACGGGATGGCGCCATGGGCATCCATGATCGCGCAAACCATGGGTATGGCCGGGTCGGTCTCGTCCGCCAGACAGAAGATGACCTCATCCTCAGCCGTCAGCCCGCAAAAGCTCGAAGACAATGTTTCCCATAGCTCTGGTTCCAGCCCGCAGACCGGACGCAAGATGGCAAGTCCGGGTCTTGATGTGTTCGGGTCTGGTCGCCTGCGGGTTTTGAAACGCCTTGCGACCAGCCATGAAGTCGACAGCTGGAACAGGAGTGAGAGGCCGGCAAGCAAGCCGATGAGGATCATGAAAGGTGATGTCATTTCATCCATCCTGAATATCATGCCCTGAATGTGGGACATGGTTCTGGTTGAGAGGTTGGTGCACTATGCCGATAAATGCGGGGCCGCGGTCCAGAGTTTCAGACTGCCATCCATCTGTTCGAGAATGGCCGTGTTGCTTCCCACCCAGTCACCGCAATTGGCATAGGTCTTTCCCTCGATTGGTCGCAGGGCAGGGCAAATGGAAGTGGCCGCAAATGATGCCGTCAAGCTCGCGATCGGCAGCCAGAGCAACCAGTCGCTGCTCGAACTGATCATGTTTTCGGGTCATGTTCTTGACCTTCTGGATGGTCCAGTCGATCCCGCCCCATTTTGTGCGACCGAAACGGGCCAACAGCTCCTTCTGAAGGTCGTCGAGAGCCAGAGCGACACTTTCGCTCAGGGCACCAAGCGCAGCGAGGAACGGTATGCGATCACAGAAAGTGTCGCACTGGTCGCCATGGGTTATCAGGTAACGACTGCCATCTGCCGTCTGATATTCGTCTTCCTGCCTGATCTCAATCTGACCGATGTCAGCCCCATCGAACAGACGGAACAAAGCATCGTGATTTCCAGGAATCATGATGAGTTGGCAACCATGGCGGGATTTTTCCAGCAGCTTTTGAATGACGGCATGGTCATTGACCTTCCAGCGTCTGCCCATCGAATACCAGGTATCCACGATATCGCCGACCAGATAGATCGTGTCAGCCTCGTGCGTGTTGAGAAAATCCAGCAGCAGTTCGGAACAGGAATGCCCGCGTTCCCAAATGAAGATCGGAGATAAAGATTGTTCTGCATCTTTTTACAGGCTCATCCAGTTTTGACGTTTCTGATCCTTCGGATATGGGAACAGGCTCACCGTCCGGTTGATCTGCCGGTTTTGCCGGGTAGTCTCCAAGATTTGTTTCACCGATTTGTGACATGTTTGTCTCCTAAAACTCGAAATTATTGCGTTGAGCAAGAGTATTAGGTTCGCCGCTTGAGCACCGCGTCACAAAATAATCACAAATTTGTAAGGTTTGACCCTCTTCGCTTTTTTTACCAGGTTCACGGGATCGAAATGACATATTGTCCGTCTTGCGCGGCTACCTTTGCGTTGGGAATAGCGCGCGCCAGCGTCGTAACAAGGTCGCGGCCCAGATCTGCCTCTTCTCCCGGTTGAAGCATTGCGCGCTTTCCGACAGAAAAACCCAAAAGCAAGGGAGAACGGGTCTGACGCTCCAGAGTAGACACCAAAACCCGCCGGGCTTTCCCAACCGTGCCCACAGACAAGGGGCTCTGCCACAAGCGGAGCACCCAGAGCCCTCCTTTGATTGGCTGTGAGGAAGGCTTTATGAGGGTAGCGATCGGAAAATTTCCGTTGTGGGTCGAGAGAAGTGGAGAAAGAGATGACGACACAGTGTTTTGGCAAGGTAGCATTTCATTGAGCCATTGGTTGAAGGGTGCGGGCTCCACCCTTTGCCATCCGGCCTTAAGCAATACTGCCTCAATAGACGCGCGTTCAATATTGCTTTGAAACAGCACTGGATTTTTGAGCTCCCCGTCCAATCCAATCTGTGCCCTCGTCACATTGCTCCATGGGGCCTGAAGCCAGTTATCGGTACTGATTGTTTCTGTCTTGGTCACAGGTTGGTATTTTTGAAGGGCAGCCTCATAACCTGTCACCAAATGGTAGGGAAAGACGAAAAGCAGGATAAAGAGGAATGCGGTACCTGTATAATTAGAAACCCTGTCGATCCGCTTGCCGTGCAGGATGATGGCGACAAACAACACCAGTGCGCTCCCAAAAAAGGTGCCCGCGATCACGTCACTTGGCCAATGTGCCTGCAGATACAGGCGAGAAAAACTGATCATGCTAATCAGCGCGGAAGCGACTATATAAAGACCGAGTCTAATCCGCGCCTGGAAAAGGTGCGCAATGAGCAGAAAGCAGATGCCGATGATTGTCGTCGACAACATCGCGTGGCCGCTTGGAAAGCTGAATTGTTCTGCACCCTGATAAAGATCTATCGGTCTGGCTCGGTGAATGAGCAGTTTCGTCAAGGGAACAAAGACGGCTGCACCTGCGAGTATCATGGCCAGACTTGCCGCCAGCCGCTTTCGGCCAGCCACCAAAGCCCCAACTACCAGAAGAATGGCCAGCGGAGTCAGAACCGCTGCGTCGCCAAGCATGGTAATAGCGACCATGATGCGATCCCCCACCTCCGATCTGATGGTCTGAATGTAATTGCTGATTGCCAGATCCGAGCGGACCAGCTCCGGATCCCAAAGCAGATCGACGAGCAGCTCAAGGAACCCGAACAGATAGATTAGCAATGGAATGCCCAGCATCATCTGCACCAGTTCACCTCGTTCATTGACCAGAATTCGGGCAATGAACCGGGCTGGCGGCAGGCTGGATTTTCCAATTCGATCCTTGAACTGATCATATGCAGCAACTACCAGAGGCAAAAACCTGATCACCAACAAGCGCGTTGCGTACCAACTAGCCATTATCACCGCGCCCACCACAAGCAGCATTTCCAGCAAATGGGGATGAGCTTGCATGCCTGTATCGATGGCGCGCCCTAGCAAAATTCCGGGGACGAGATGTGCTGCCGTCCAAATGACAGACGAGACGATATTTATCCACGTGAAGCGCCAAGGATGCATCCCAGCAACTGCTGCGACAGTCGGCATAACCGTCTTTATGCCTGGAAGGAACCTGCCAATGAAAATGCTCTTGCCCCCGTGTCTCCCGAAGAAATGCTCTCCTCTTTGAAACAAGCTTGAGAAATTGCGAAACGGCCACATAGACCGGATCCGCCCTTTGAAATGATGGCCAATCCAATCTGAGACGCCATCACCGACAATCGCCACCATCATCGTGAAGGCAAAAATGGGCATCAGAGGAAGGCTGCCTGCGCCAATCAGAGACCCCGCAGTAACCAGAATGACCGTAGAGGGCACAAACAAGCCCACCAGAAAGATGGCCTCGGTCATGGCAACAATAAACACCGCCAACATCGCAAAGTTGGGATGGGAGCCGATCATGCCAAGCAAGGGCTCAAGATATTTCGTCATGGAGATTTTACCTTCGGCGGACCGGGCTTTGGCCTATAGCGGGAAACGGATAGATGTTCGGAGACCAGGGTTATTGTCGCCCAGTTGCAGATCGGCCGCATGCAGGTCGGCAATCGCCTTAACCATGGACAATCCCAACCCCGACCCGGGTGTGGTACGGCTTTTCTCAAGCCGATAGAGGCGCCTTGTCACCTTGTCTCTTTCTTCAACAGGAATACCGCAACCATTATCGGAAATCGTTAGAACCAAAGAGCGCTCATCGAGAATGGCAGAACATGTGATCGTCGCTGCCTCGCCTCCATGCTTGAGCGAATTCTCAATGAGATTGGACAGCATTTGGGACAAAAGCTCTGCATCCCCGTATACTTTGGGCAGGGCTTGGGGAGGCGTCAGAACCAGATGAGAGCCGAGGTCTTCGGCATGTTCGGAGTAGAATTCGCTCACATCAGCCAATATTTCGCATGGATCGACCCAGTCAAACCGTGCCTTGCGCGCGCCTCCCTCGATCTGAGCGATGCGTAGCAGCGCATCAAAGGTCTTCAGAATTGCCGCACTTTCTTTCTCTATTGTCTCCAAATAGACCGTAACTGATTTGCCCTTTTCAACTGCATAGAGCGCCTGCTCTACATTGATACGCAAACGATTCATCGGAGTTTTCAGATCATGGGCGATATCGGCAGAAATCTGTCTGTTGGTCTCTACACTTGCACCGAGTTTTGCGATGGTGTTGTCCATCAATGAGGCGAGCTGATCGATATCATCCCCTGATCCACTCTTTGGAATCTCAACGTCAAAATTTCCGTTGGCTACGGTTTCTAAAGCGTCTTCAATTTTGGAGATTCGTCTATTCATCCGATAGGACAGCCCCCCGCCTCCAATCAGGGAAATGGAAGCAAGCAGAACGATGGCCCAGCCCGCCCCTTGCAGGAAGACTTCCTCGACTTCATCAATGTCTTTTGCACTTGAGCCCAGCAGCAAAGACATATCGCCGATACTAATGGTCCGGACATAGTAGTCAAAATCAAGCTTGAGACCGATTGCCTTGGCAGGAACTCGCTCTTCCCGTTTATATTGAAGATCGAATTGATGACTTTTCTTGGAAATATCCAAATTTCCAGCGAGTTTATCTCCATTGCCATCGATGAGGAGATAAACTCGATCCAAATCACGGGTCGTCTTGGAACGTGCGGTGACCAGATCGATGAGCTGCTTGTTGCCACCTGTCTGATAGGCCGCAATAAATAAGGCTTTTTCCTGATCTATATCGCGAACATGGCGCGCATTGAGCTCCTGTTCGATGATCGTGAAGGCGACGACAAGTGCCACACATGCAGCAATCAGAAAAATGGCGGAAAAGATAACCGCCAGACGAAAGCCACTACTGCGAGGCAATCTAACCCGGAATTTGGATGGAATAGCCAGCATTGCGTACCGTCTGCAAAAGTTGAGTTTCGAATGGCTTATCAATCTTGGATCGCAGGCGACTGATATGTGTTTCAATCACACTGGTCTGCGGATCGAAGTGAAACCCCCACACCTTCTCGATGATCATGGTTCGGGTGACGACCCTTCCTTTCGCGCGCATGAGCACTTCCAGCAGTTTGAACTCACGTGGTTGCAGATCAATAACCTGACCGGCTCGGGACACCTGATGACGGACCAGGTCCATTTCCAGATCTTGAATTTTAAGGACCGTTTCCTCATGGACGAGAGCCGGGCGTCGGGACAGGGCAGCCACCCTTGCCGCCAGTTCGGAAAAGCTGAAGGGTTTGACGAGATAGTCATCCCCTCCGGCCTCGAGGCCTTCCACTCTGTCGTCCACCCCTCCAATCGAAGTGAGGAATATAACCGGAGTCTTTTTGCCTGCCGCTCGCAGAGCCTTGATCATCGATAGGCCATCAAGGCCTGGTAGCATCCTGTCGGCGATGATTACGTCATAATGTTCTCGGGTCGCTTGAAACAGACCATCGGAACCATCGAAAAGGACATCGCACACATGCCCGGCCTCGGTGAACCCCTGCCTGACATAGTCACTGGTCGTCTGGTCATCTTCTATCAGAAGTATTTGCATGGTTTTTCGGTCCGTTTCAGGCGGGATATGCTTTCAGCATGGATGATTGTTGTCAGGAACGTGTTGAATAGTCCCCGTGCCTTGCTGCGCCATCCTTTCATGTCGAGTTTTATGAATTCTGAAGCGCATCTTACGTTTTTGTAAGAATCGGCCATCCATTTGAGACGCATGATGGCCGATTCTTGAAATTTGATCGATGGATCAGTTTTCCAATTTGCGTTGAAACTTGATGCTCATGATCACGACGACAGCCACAATGCCAGTAAGGAAGACCAAACTGGTCCATGTTGTGCCAAATCCAAGGCCACCATATTCAGTGGGCTGGGCGAAAAGGTCCCCGTATGATGCTCCCATGGGACGCGTGAATATGTAGGCCAACCAAAAGGCAAGAACGCCGTTCATCTTCAAATAGTACCTGCCATAGGCAATCGCGGTGATCAGGACACTATACATAATGCCAGAGGTATCCGAGAGATTTTCCTGAATACCGGTGCCCGGAAAGAGGATAACGCCGATTGGCAGGGTCGCTAGCATCAGGTCATTGCGTTTGAAGGGGGCTGCCTTGCCATGGGCGGCCCAATCAGGCTTGAAGGTAACCTGAGGCACTTTTGCGCTGAGAGGCCCAGAGAGCGGCTATCTTTTCAGCGCCCTTGGGTGAGCCGCCATGCAACAGAACCATGTCAGGGTGCTTGGCAAGAACCTGATCAAGCCTGTCCCAGATCAGACGATGCTCAGAGGAGTCGCCACCTGAGAAGGCTATTTTCACACCGGGTGGAAGAAGGGTTTCATGTTCGAAGCGGCGCTTGGTGGCAATGAAATCCCGACTGTCGATCATGGCAGCCGTCAGATGGCGATGGTCAACACGGGAGCCGGTCCTTGGCGTCCAAGGCGTTCCGGTGAAACTGGCAAAGTGATCTGCTGCGGTTTCGCGGAAATGCTCCAAGCTGTTACGGCGATCCAACAGCCCCTGCCCCATAGCGATCAGGGTTTCGAGCTGGACGGATTTCACCTCGGAGCCATCCTGTTCGCGCTGAAGGCGCTTTTGTGCTTGCTCGTTATCGTCAAGCTTACGCTCGAGCCTGTCCAACGCGCGATGGAAGATATTGACCATGGACCAGAGGACTTCAGGGAGGTCGGGATCAAGGCTGGTGTCTGACATGGTGGCAACAAGGGCATCAAAGATATCTGTGACAGCACCTTCGATGCTGTGCTCTTCCGGCGGGTCGCGCGGATCAACCTCCCCCGCAACCGGGTGATAGCCGTAGAGCTGAAGTTGTTGGACGATATGATCGGTTGGCGATGAGATGGGTTCTGAGGTGATGTCATCGGAAGCATTCATGGGAAGATCAGGGAGGATCTGCCGTAAGGATAGTACGGTCTCAATACCTTCACCTGCAGCCAGAATGTCTCTTACTGCGCCGAAGCGCACCGCATGTCCAAGCAGATGCCCCATCGCCTTGCGTGGAGGATCAAGTGGAGCCTTGCTGCGCCCATCCCGTGACAACCATGTTCGATGCACACCGGTGATCCTGCCATCAAGGTCGTTCACCGCTGCGAT
The DNA here is from genome assembly GCF_963662805.1 of uncultured Cohaesibacter sp. NCBI lineage: Bacteria > Pseudomonadati > Pseudomonadota > Alphaproteobacteria > Hyphomicrobiales > Cohaesibacteraceae > Cohaesibacter > uncultured Cohaesibacter sp. The sequence goes on along the minus strand of NZ_OY759854.1, from coordinate 130,660 downwards.
CATGGCCGGCCAGATTTCGGTCGGGGCATCTCCTTCCGGTTTCCAATAGCAACTCGGGTGAAAGCGCAGCATGGAAGTGTCCCGTAGCTTGCCAATGCCACGGAGATTGAGATAGGTCTCAACGAGCGTTCCTCCGATGGGTTTCGCCATAGCAAATAGGCGTCGCGCGGCCTCTGAAGAGCCGGTTTCAGCGGAGGGCTTCGCCTCCTATGGCAAAGGCTCATCCTTGGGCAGAGAGAGAAAGCTTCTCGCCTCCTCGGTCACGTCCTTGAAGTCTAGGAGGCCCATGCTCTCACGGATGATGTCAAGCAGGTCTCCATGCCCGCCGGTGGCCGCATCTGTCCATTTTCCTGCGACACCCTTGTCTGTTGCCCTAAGGCGAACATAGAGAGAGCGGCCGGGCGTGTTCCTCGCATAGCCGCAAGACGCTCAGCGATATCAGACGCTGAAAGATGAGACATGGTGTGTTCCTCCAGCATGTCGGAAGACAATGGGGCGAGAACCCTCGCCCCATCTTTGGTTCATTCAGCGGCAACGGGATGATCCTCGTCATCATCCGCTTTTGGCTCGGTATCGATTTCATCTGTCTCTGTGACTTCGATATCATCGCCATTCATCCGCAGAGGCTCGGCCAACCAACCACTGTCAGCCAGCAGCCGTTCGGCTTCTTCTGCCATCTCGCTCTTTTTGAGATGTGCGATGCGTTCGGCATCCCGATCACAGACGCTTTCCCTGACAGCCTGCAGAATGCGTGCTTTGGTGAAGCACGCAAGCTCGCTATAGTGACACTCGGTAAAGTGACAACTGGAGAGTACCCTGTAGAGGATCGAGCAGTTCAAAGAAGAAAAACCATGACGGTCAAGGAGCTTTGCGAAGCTTATCTTGAAGCAGCCGACAAAGGGCTGATCATGGGAAAAAGCAATCGTCCTAAGAAAGAAAGCACTCTCAGCACAGACCGAGGGCATATAGCCAACCATATTACTCCCCTACTCGGTTCAAAGAGGGTGTCCGATCTCACCAAACCGGACATCAATCGCTTCATTCGAGAAGTGGTAGCAGGGAGAACGATCCGAACAGCCAGAACACAAAAACCTCGAGGCAAGTCAATTGTCAAAGGAGGCCCCGGTGCTGCCTCTCGGTCAGCCGGCTTGCTCGGAGGCATCCTGGCTTTCGCAGTTTCGGAAGGCATTATCGATGTCAGCCCATCAATTGGCGTCAAGCGTCCAGCAGACAAGATTAGAACTCGCCGCCTGTCACCGTCGGAATATAGATCACTCGGAAAAGCCCTCGAAGAAGCAAAGGCCGAAGGCGAGCTCCATCAACTAATCGACTGCATCTGGCTCCTGGCATTGAGTGGTTGCCATTCTGGAGAGATTACGAACCTGAAGTGGGATGAAGTACAATCAAATGAAGGCTGCCTAAGGCTACTGGACAGTAAGGAAGGGTCATCCGTTCGGCCTGCTGGACGGGCTTTGCTTGACCACATAGGAGCTATTGAACGCGAAGAAGGCTGGCCTTATGTCCTGACACCGGCCCGAACAGGTCAGATCTTCGGCGGATTGCCCGGCGGTTGGATGCGTATCAAGAAACGTGCAGGTTTCACAGACGTGAGCCCACACACTTTGAGACACTCTTTCGCCTCAACTGTAGAAGTTCAGACTTGATCTGACAGTTACCGTTTTGACAGTGGCGATTTGTCAGATCAAGTCTGAACTTCTACACTTTACTCTTTTCAGCCAAAACTCCTTCAATGCCACTAATCTACTTGTGGCCTCCGCGCTATAAAGTTCGATGTGTATACTGGGGCACAAATTCACATGATATCCGATTACGTCAGCATTATTTCGGACTACGCAACCCAGTAAGAATTGCCAATGTTCCGCGCTTATGCCTGGCGGCGTACGAAGCTTTAGCAACGCACTTCTTTCCTTGGGTAACACTGAAACAAAATCAGCATCGCTGCTACAAGGTTTCCTTATTCGCGACTTAATGGATCTTGATCCAGAGAGTGCAAGTGGCATGCTGTTTTCGGCAAACCAATTCGACGTCGACTGAATATGTGAGATCTCGTTTTTTTGAAATCTTGGCCAATTCAAATCTGAAAGTCGCTTCATATGCAATGGCCCACATGTGAAAAAGATAGCCGTTACTAGATTGGAGTGAGCTTCAAACCCGTTGGGTCTGCCACTCCATATCGCGCCCAATTTATGAATTCCAGTGATTTGTTTGTCATTCTGTATCAGCGAATCCGCTAATTGCCCATTAGGTGTAACCCGTCAAAGTCGGCCCGTCCAGCGAGTAGTTGCGTTATCTTTTCAGACAGCGTTGTATGCCGGCATTCCCTAAGTGGGCGACTGCTTCAGACTGCGGGTTCGGCAACAATTTTTTCCGTGTGTGATGTGCTCCAACTTGCCCTCGGTCGCCAAGTAGAGTTTTCTGGACCAAATCAGGAACACGGGCTGGATGCGATTCCGATTTCAGCAGCTCAATCGGCACTTTGTTACCGATGGCCCCATGTGGCCTTTGCTCATTGTAGTCCTTACGCCACACCTCTAGCTTCTCTGCAGATGGCTTCTGCAGACCGGATGTCTGTCTCATCTTCGCTTCCTTTGATAGAGCTACGATGAGCCAAAATCCTCCTTTGTCAAATCAACCCAATCTGTCCCATAGGTTCTGAGACGGAACACTCTGCTCGTCGAGCTGCAAGCCGAAGACCTCTTTCATCCGATCCTGATGACTGTCAGGACAATCATTGGCACGCGCGTTAAGCTCGTGAGAGACCAACTCGGATAGGCATGAGAAAGGCCCCGGCGATTGCCGGAGCCTTTGCGATGTCATTCACCACGGTGCCCATTGGGACGAGACCAGATCAGGATGTAGCTTTCGCCGTCTTCGTCATCGAAGAGGTTGGCGTAGATCGGAGCTGTGAAGCTGGGATCATCCAGTTTGAGGCCAAGATAGTCACGACCTTCGCTGGATCGCTTGGACCAGGCAGCCCCGATTTCTGCACGGCCGACTAGAACACGGTGGCTGGGAGCGTTATCGCCAATTGCGCGAATGTCGGGAATGATGCGGACGCCTTTTGCCTGAACGCTGAGAGTGACGATTTCGCCAGTGTATTCGTTGGTGCCGTTCTTCTTGAAGGTGCCGATGGTAGCCATTTTAAATCTCCATTTTGTTTCCGATCCCGCACCATGCGGTCTCGATGGCAATCAAAAGGCCGAAGGCGATTGCCGCCGCATCCTTGCGACCGAAGCACCGCGGAGGATGGAAAGGAGTGGCTTTGTTGTCTCGCGAGGAATGTCGTTTGCCGACAGGGGAAGAAAACCAATCCGAACCATTGCGGCCTAGGCGACCGAGGCGGCAGCCGATCTTCGGCCAGATCAGGCCAGATGAAGAGACCGTTTGGGGCGATTGGGATAGAATGGGGCCTGGAGATGATGCGACGCAGGAACTCAACGAGGACGAACAAGAGGAAGACATTTTTGGTGTTATCACATCAGCAAGCGCGAGGCAGGCGACACAATCTTCAGCATGCAGCTCAGTCAACAATTGGAAGATCGGGACCTCTTCCCAAGGCGGTGGCTTCTCGGTCACATCTGAGCGGAATGCTATATTGTTAGTGCATATTCCAGATCGTCGTGTTCAAAGGCCGGTATCATTCTGGCAATTTTGAATTGCCCCTGTGGGGCATGCCGTCTTTGGGCATATTGTTTCCAGTTTTTGGTAACCGAGACACATTGACGAATAATGTCGTCTGTCACGCTTTGAGTGCCAAAATACTCCGCAACGTCTCCCAGCAAACGCAATGATGCGGTACCGTCTTCGAAATCAATACGCGTCTTTAAAATGCGTGGAGCATCGGGCACAGGGTTGAGATCATAACAAGGGCTGAGCGCCCATCCCCGGCGGCCTTGCCAAAGAAAGCCATGATTGCGCATATGGTCATCGGTATTACTGATCAGGATGCTGAATGCGATACGCCGGAAAAGCTCTAGGCGGTCTTTCTTCGGATCAGCACCATGGTCGGCGAGAGCATCGAGAATCTCAAGGTAACTGCCGTCTTCATCTCCATCGTTGTGTTCTGTCATTGCCATTGCGCTGATAAAGGGAATGCGCTGTCCCTCAGTTCGATCAAATCTCCTTGTTATGAAAACGGGGCCGTAATCGCTGGGAATAAGATCATAGTCGATAGTGGAGATGCCAGAATCTCTGGCCATGTCCAATGCAATCGCTTCCCAACGGGAGATCGAATAGACATCCGTCTCCTTAGGGAATTTAGCGATGGAGAGATTGTCATACTGATCAAAAACCGACGCTTTGGGCCGCGCACCGCCCAATGATGAACCGGGTGCACAAATCAGAAGTAGGTCTTTATCTGTTTCATCACCACGCAAGATTCGCTGAGATGCGAGCAAAAGCTTACCCAGAGCAACGATAGTTGGTACTCCCTGCCCTCTTGGCGCCAGAAACTCCTCTTCACCCTCAAAGCGAAACCGTAGCGCCCCAAGCCTCGTTTCATCAAGGACTCCAAGAAGAAAGTCCGTTTCGTGCAAAGCACGCACTTGTCTTTTCTCCAGCTCTGCAGCACGACGCTCCTTCCGGCGCATGAGCTCACGCCCCCATGTGTCTGGAGCACTGTCACCAAGCGTGCCGAACATTTCCTTTCTTCCTGGAGGGGTGTGGATGCCTCTTGTCAGTGGCAAAGACGGATCGAACTGGAATGCTTCGGGTATTTCGAGCCATTTCTCATCATGCTCATAAGTAACGCGCTCTCGGCCCGCTCCCGCATGTCTGCGTAACAGCCCCACACGGCGCAGATTGCCATGGGCATCGAGAAAAACTTCGATGTTGCTCATGTCAGCCGTATCCTGCTCGGCAATTGCTCGTTCGAAAGCTCGGCATCAAGAGGATCTTCCAGGCTAAATTCGTCAAGAAGGCCCAGAGCCTGCATAACCATAAGATAGGTGCTAATTCGAACGTTGGGATCACCGGCCTCAACTCGTTGCAAGGTTGGCCGCGAAGTTCTTGCCCGTTCAGCAACCAGATCCATTGGCAGTCGTCTCAAAAGCCTTGCTCGCTTGAGCTTGCCCCCAATAGTCCGAAGTTGCCTTTTGGTCGCAGGAGATATCTTGGCTGACTCCGCCATTTGTAAAGCCCTTTTACCGTTATATCAAATTATGTAACACAGACTTTACAAAACAGCAAATTCAACCATGCGATAGACCTAACACAGAAGGCTTACTGACAAGCTTTGGCTCCCAGTTACGATAACTGGGAATTTTGCAGACATTTGACGGCCTAACATTTGTCAAAAGAGAGCAAGAACTAGACTATCTCGGGCGATGCTTTGAAGCAGCCTCCTCGCGGCATGGCGTTGAACATCAAACGAGTGCCTTCCGCGCTTCGGAATATCAACAATTGCAGTCAGTCAAGTTTCATCAGTTGGTGGGGCTTGTCCAAGCGTCCTGAATCAGAGCGGCCAATTCTGCAATCTCATCTTCGTCAGCATAGGGTACTTGTGCCAAGATAATCTCTCCTTCTCCCGACAACTTAGCAGCCAGGTGTCCCCGCCCAAGAAGCCGTTCAGCACCGGGCTCATCCAGCACCAGTACAGAGTTTCTCTTATCAGCGACTTTAAGAACAAGCCTGTTTGTCAAATTTGCTCTAAGCTGCATCGGAAGAGCGTCTTTGTCGGGCCGCTGCGTGATGAGCACGAGATTGATACCTGCGGCTCGCGCCTTGACCCCCAAGCGAGATGCATTTAGCTCCACCGCATCGCGATATTCATCAATGAGCATCCAGTCTGCGAGTTCATCATGAAACATCCAGATGCGCGGGAGGCGCTCAGATTTGGGAACTTTTCGATTGTAATTGGAAAGTTTCGTGACTCCGGCTTCAGCAAGTAACCGGTTACGACGTTCCATTTCCTCAACAAGCTCTTCGAGCGCTTCAATGGCTTCTTCACGCGTCGTTATCAATCCACCGTCGAGATGTGGCATATTTCTCAACCACGGGAAATCAATGCCTGCTTTTGGATCTATCATTTTTATACGAGCACTTTGCGGATCATTTGTAGCGCAAATATCGAGGAGAAGGCACTGCACGAGCACGCCTTTTCCGCTACCCGTTTCACCAGCAATAAGCGTATGAGGACCGTGTGGCTGAAGACCTCCAAACCCATCTCCAACATTCAGATACAATAGATCGCCATCTGCTTCCTTAGCACCAAGAAGCAAACTCGTGTTTGAAACGGGAGCCGTACTCGGTAGCTCGCGCTTTCGCCATAGATCCTTGAGGCGAAGAATTGCGCGGTTGGGACGACGAACCATGATAACGATTTCCATGGGCGCGGCTAGTACGTTGATGACATCAATGGCATGCGAAGTTAGAAGCTCTTGGCGGCGCTTTTCCACCTTCGGTAGTGTCAAATCGTCAGATCCACGCAGACGGACAAGAGCCGCATTGGGGGTCAGCCTAGATCCGATCAGCTCAGCGGTCATGTCATAGCCTCGCAAAGCTCGCTGTAGGCGAATAACAGTGTTATCTAGCCACTTCTGAGCCGCTGTATCATCACAATCCCCCGAACCGCTTCCAAGCCACTCAGCAAGTTGTTGAGAAGGCATTTCTGGCAGCTTTGTCAATATGTTAGGATAATTCTCGAACTGACCGGCTGAGCTGCCGGCTTCATTCTTAATGTCCTCTACTGTCAGATTGCTGCCTTTCGCAACTTCGTCGATTTTCTCACTGGCGGGCTCTATCGCCACCAAGTCATCTTCAATACTTCTCAATGAAGAATTACTGTTTGCACCGCTTTTCTGTGTATCTCCGTAATCAATCCCTTCATTTTTTGATGATGGCTTATTCGGCTGCGAGACTAGCGCATCTCGCCAGTGGCGCTCTTGCTCGGCGCTAAGTGAAGAAGCTTCACTTGTTTCGTCCGATACAAACGCTCTAAGCAGTGAGGCTACTCGTGGCTTATCATACACTTGCTGCACGCAATGCGGAGTACCTTTTAGCGGCGTTTCCCCCCCTGCATCAACGTACTCATCTTCGTCATGGACAAATACATGCGAGAATCCAACGAGGACAATAGGAACAATATCCTCCCGCACCTCTTCGGACCAACGATGAAGGTCCCAACCACCCAATAGCTCAGGATCAAACGGCTGCATGCCCTCAATCATAAAATCGCCAATACGGTGGAGCCATGCATCACGATCAATACGAGCGCGACTAGGATCAAGAGCACGACCAAGTCGAAGAACAGTTTCTTCGAGTTGCTTAGCCGACTTTTTCGCATGAGATCGATAGCCACGAGAAGTAACGAACTTTGCTTCAGAGAAGGCGATCATGAGGACGGGCTTTCCATCCACGAAACGCGGGGCAATCGCCATGATATCAGCAATCTGCTCCTCCTTCTGACCAAACCACGATGCGAAGTCGTCCAGAAAGTACCAACCTATTGGCAAACGACGATCGCCCAAACCGCTCTTTAGCTCTTCCATTGATAGGACGACACCGATCAATTCGTTGGCATAGCGTCCGTAACGCGCCGCACGCATGACAACATGGCCAGACAGATAGTTTGCCTGATCTGTTAGCTTTTGAACCGCAGCTTCACCATGTTGTTGAACAATACTAGGGTCTATTCGATTAAGCCTTTCCTTGAGCAGGGTATGTAACAAACGCGGCTTTGAAGTAGTCGAAACAGTGATGTTGCGATCTACGTTTCGATCATGAATGTGCCGGATTACCTGTACGCCATTGTTGGCCAGCAATCTACGGTCGACAAGCTCGTCATAGTTAACTACCCATTCTCCAATTCGGTGGGAGTTCTTGAAAACCTCGGAGATATCTCCGTCCGCAAAATTGACCTCACGAGCAGGTATGACATCTCCTATTTGGGCATTATCGCCATGAAGAAAGATATGCAGCGCATTTAAGTAAACCTGGCCAACAAATGGCTGAACTGGAGCGGAGAGGTACACTGAAGTAGCAGTGTCGGCAGCGCCGACTGGGCGACGCTTGGACCATTTTAGTGGGACATAGTCTATTAAGGATGGGCGAGCTAAACCAGGAGCGCGTTTCCAGACGATATTGGCATTTCTGGCAATTACGTCTTGCAGTGCGACAAGGTCGGCGGCTCGAGTGGCTTCATCCCCACTAATACGGCTCTCATCTAGAAATCCGACACGTAGACGCGACAAAAAATGACGAGCGGCTTCACTTGCCATAACCGAGCCAGTGTCATCGCTCACGGCGACGTTCTGCTGTTCGTATATCCGCCGCATTCTGCTCGGCTGTGAGTGCGTCAGCAAGAGATCACACTGGAGTTCATTCTCTTGCTCAACCTTACTGGAGAGCTCAACGGCTAGAGCACTTGGCAAGGCTTTTGACTCTGCATTGTATAGTACGACGGAAAAATTTGTTCTTTCATGCGGAAGCAAGCTAAGAAATTGCTCCCCTACCGCACTAAATGCCTTCGCCGCAACGCTTGGCTCAGTGTCTTGAGCGTCCTCTCCGCTTCCGTTCAAGCGACGTTGGGGCTGCTCAGCCAAGCTATAGTCATAAGAAGTGTCAGTAACAGACAACAACAACGGTCGGCCATCCTCAAACCCAACACAAACCTCTGGGTAAAAGGCGGCCTGCTGTTCGATAGCCTTCTCATGGAAGAGCAAGTCAGCACGGAAGATATCATCTTCATCCGAGGTAATAGCTTTATTCACCAAATCAGCGACTAATTTAGCCTTGATGTGAACCTCCGCTAGCCTCAAGGGATGCCAAGGCAAAATGACCGCAGCAGCAGTACCTCCTCCCACATTTCCAGTACCAATACGCAACAATTCTGTCCAAAGGCGCTCACGAGCACGATCATTATTTGCACTACCAATAAGTGCATCAAGAACGTGTCCATATGCTTCAGCCTGAGAAATGAATGTGGCGGAGGCTACACCATCGCCAGACACCCCCACCCAGTCGCGAATAGCTGACGAAAACTGCTCCATAAACTCTTGAAAAGCCACACGTATCGTCTCTGAACCATTTTGAGAGATTAGAGGTTTAAGTTCCTCAAGGACTGATAAGAATGCGTCCCCTCGGTCACCGCTATCCCTGTTTGGTGCTACCATCGTTCCATCGCTACCATTGGCGACGTCACGGATAGTATTTTGATCGCTTAAGTCTATCCGTTGAATTCTGCCTTTGGAACTTGTGGATTGGCGTGCAATATCCGCAGTCGGCAAGAGCGCCCGCTCACCTTGAAAGTTAGCTATACGAATGAGGTCGCTTGCCATCGAGGTGGCTACTGCACTTGCTGGCATTTCCCAGACAAACAGAAGCTTAGCTTTGGCACCTTCTGGGTCGAACTCGACTTCAAATTTGAGGCTCCGAGCGTCGCGTGCTGTCGACGTTACACGAGATAGTTCTTGATCTACGTCTGGAAAGTAAAACTCATCAAGCTTGCCAAATTTAAAGATCACATTGGGCCCGAAAAGTTTGCTGATACCTCTATGCCTGAAAGCAAAGTATCTCATTATTCGAGCGTTCTTTCCCCTCCAAAAACTCTTCTCCCGACTGCGCGGGATACTCACTACTAGTTTCCGAGCAGTAATATCCTTGTCGTGTGTGCAATCTCGCAAACGATGCAGAGTTTCAATAAGTCCTACAAAGAAATTACTGTAGGGTTGAGGGTTGTTGTAAATGTACTTTTCCCAAGCCGCATATAGCGCTTTGTCGCGCGCAATGTGCTCCTGATAATTATTGAAGAAATCTGTCAGATCATCTGACGGACTCTTCGGAATTTCCCTGGAAAGCAATGTACGTTCTTCATCTTCCAACGTGTCATCGAACTCATCGTCAAAAAACTTGACCGTCCGTTCACCTAGTGGAAGTTTCTCTGCGCGCCGCGGCCCTATAAAGACCTCGGAGATTGTGCGCCAGTCCAGGTCTACGATGTGAGATTGAGCGTCAGTCCAAGTATCTGCAGAGAGATCGGCATCCAGGAAAGCCTCAATTGCATATCGATCTAGTTCGGTAAGACGCTCTTCAATCGCTGCATAATTCTCTTTGAGTTGTCCATCTATCGGTTCTCCACGATCATTCTCTCGAACTAAGAGTGGTCGAATATTTTGGTGGAGCCGTTTGAAGATCTTTGCCCATTCTGAACTTGAAGCACGCTTCTTTTCTGGAATGCGATCGAAGTATCCAGCATAGCGTGGAAGGCGAATTGCAGAAAGAGATGCATCAATGGCTTTCTGTAGCGGCAAGCCTTGCACCTTGATTGCATCCGCGATCTCTAGAACGAAATCCGCAAATGCGCCGATTGAACGAGCCGCATGTGTTTCATTGGCTGCCCTCAAGGCAGCTTTTAGATGAACCCGTTTATTCGCATCTAAATACTGCTCAGTGATGCCTACTGCATCCATCCAATCGTCGTAGCGTAGACGCAGCTTGTCGGTTTCAATTCGCGTAACTTTTTCAACGCTTTTGTCATTGCGCTGCAGCTCCGCCTGTGTAGCCGCAAAGAGCACCGCTCGCTTGCCATCGGGCAGCTTGCAATGCCTCCAATGCGTAATGGATTCATCACTTAATAGTTCATTGGACAGGGTGCGATCTGGATCAAATACTGAACCGATGCGAACCAAAACTGACTCTGCAAGGAAAGCGTCGGAAATTGTTGCGTTTGCAATCGAACAAACGACATCCCCATCGAGACCCAACATGCAGATACGATGTGTCCCGTCTGGTTCTGCGTTGAGTTGCTCGCTAATGACGGCGGCTGCAACAGATGCAATTAGTTCAGTTCTAGTCATACCCGCCTCCGAAATGGATTTTCAACATATGCGCAATCATCGGATAGGCGTCGCAACAGTCCGAGGGTGCGGAGACGTTGCTCCAATCTCTGGGCATTTTGTGTAAAAGCGTACTGATCTGTTGGTAAATATCCGTAGGCTTTCTCAGCTTCAGGAGCGGCAACGATAATACGAAAGCGCTCATACAAATTGGCGAGAAAGCGGTGGTATTCCTCACGTTCCCCTTCAACCGTACACATGACCAAAGCTTTTATCAGCGAGTCATTTGGCGCATACCAAACGCCAACGCCCCGTCTCGATACGGACATGCCAATTTGCCGCGTCCATTCAAGGTGGACCTTCGCTACGTGTTGACCGTGCCTAGTTTCTGCATAGGTCCGCAGCGATTCAAGAATGGCGTCGGGGTCTCCGCCTGCAGGCCCGTCTTCAGGGTCCCACAAAAATCTTTCAGTGAGATAATCTCGAACAGCCTCTGCAGGTGCTCGTGCTTCAAGTGCTTTTTGCCAGCAGGGATCGTCGCGAGCGGAATCAACATAGGCCCTGACGGCTCTAGATGAGAGCATTCTGTTCGCGTGAAGATTCTCGGCAGAAATTTCAAAGAGGGTAGTCTTTTTAGGAGCTGCGATTTCTAGAACAAACTTTGGCTCTTTTTGCTGCCCTGTCTCCTCTCCCGCGCGTCTTAACATGTAGAGCAGCATGTGTAGCGCGGACAAGCGAACCAGTGGATCTAGAACAGCATTGCTTGGAAGATCCAAAGAAAGAAGCTGCCGCCAGGTATGTGCAAGCTGCTTGTACTCGTCGCGCTCGGCGTATGGAAGATAACCAATACCACCGGAAACGGAATTGGCATCAATTCTGTGGTCATTTGGAAGCATCGCTTTTGCCAAACGGTTCCAAGTGTCTTCTTCGCGTAGAAGCTTGTTCGATATCAACTCTGCAATTTCCGGCCCACTTCCGCTACGAGAAAGCATTAGATACAAGAGCTCTCCGCCCCGCGCGAAAAAACGACGGTCGGGGCTTCCTGTGGGAGTGTTCGGGAGATCCGCATACAAGCAATATGGCCCATATGGGAAGAGGAAGCGACTTGTCCATCGCCTCTGCCTGTGTGGCTCAACCGCGGTACTTTGGAACAGTTCGATTACTCGTGCTATCTCAGAAAAATCGCCAAACCGATCTTTCAGGAATGAGAAATTTTGTTCTTTGTTGAATTGTGCAAGCCAAGCGTCCCATTTTTCCGAGCTAGGTTTCTCGCTGTCGTCAATATGCTGTACATGTGGATTATTGAAGACGAGTTCCCGAAGCGGAATAAGTCGCGGAATGTCGTAGGAGAAGTTCTCATGTGCACCTTCCTCTCGAAATTCCTTCAAACCGTAACCTACTTGCGATCGCGAACGAAAGACAGAAAGAAACTCTAAAAAGACAAGCCATGGGGTCTGATCGTTGTAAAGTCGATGCCCCCATATTGCTTCATCAACCCAAATTTTTATTCCTCGATATTTAGTCGGTGGCTCTAACTTGGTCATTTGTCCCCTACCCGAATGCGAATATTGTCAGGCTGTGGCCGCCCACGCGCATCTACTGTGATTGCTTGCAAATTGACTTCGCCAGCTATGGGATGAGAGCCTATCACTTGGTCGAGCCTTTCGATAAGGCGCAACTTGAAATCCAGAAAGTCTTCGTAGCATTGGCGCGAGAAACTCGCAGGAAGGCTTCCTCGCGCAACCCGCATCAAATACTCGAAATGAGTTAGTTGAAGCTCCAAGCCATCAATGACCGTTTCTACCGCCCCTGCTGGATCGACAATTTCGATGTTCGGAGTGAGCCTGTCATGCCCGAGCACAAAACGGAGATAGGGGTCCCGGCGGTGCGGGGTCACACCTAGTTCGTGTTCCAAAATCGAGGCAATACGACCCCGCCCATCACCGCCAGATGACGCGATGAAAAGTTTGGTATCGTCATCAATCATCATACCGCAAAATGTGCGATTTAGTCCCTTCACCAACTGCTCGGAAATCCGCGTGTACTCACTTTCCTCCGCAAGTTTGCGCCCAAAACTAAGGAAGTGATCTGCTGAACGATAAACACTTAGGGACCACGGCCGAAGCTCTCCATTTTCTGGAATCGTGAAAAACAAGCGTTGACGCTGTCGCGCAAGTGCCCTCATGAACTCTGTGATCTCTTCGCGTTCGCCCTCAAGATAGTCACGAAGCAGAGATGCGTAGGCCTCTGCGCCATAGTGAACGTCATTGCCGATCAGTGAGTTGAAGAGCTGCTCGTCGTTGTAGGAGCCATAAATCAGCAGGTTGTCGATCTTGTTATCTGTTTCCCGGCCGATCCCGAAGGCATCCAAAGCGGTAAACGCTTGATATTGTTGACGTTGGCGCTCAGGCAGATTGGAGCCAAACACGTTGGTGTATGGATTGGTATCCTTATACTGGCCCTTTGCAGCCCGATTTTGCGCCATCCGACAGGTCAAGAGCCCGGCACTCGCGCGGTCTCCAAGCAAAATATTCACTCCGAGAAGTAGTAAATCGCGAATGGGAAGGTGTGTGTGGTTTGCACGCGATAGCTTCAGAAGATCGGCAAGCCTACTTTGAAAGAGCGACACCCCATCTACTTTGCAAAGACGCTCCCGATTGATTCTGATTGGACAGGTCGACGTGCCATCTTCATTAAGAAGTTCACAACCTTTACATTTGTCCCACTGCCTATGCTCAATAAGCTGATTGATGATCTCAAGGAAATGCTCCGCTGCGTCCAATCGCGAAAGATTGTGAAGGCGCAACGACAGCCTGTCGCTTTCTTCTTCATCAGCAACCAGCATACCTTCAATAAGTTTGAAGGCTTGATACTCGACATCTCCTTGGGATTCGGACCACTCTCGAAGTGTTGCAAGGAGCTGGCCATCATTGGCCGCAACCAAGAAGACTTCTTCGTGGCTTTGATCTGCGATTGATGCCATCAGACTAGGCAAGAACCGCGATTTATCGTCGTGGGACAGCTCGCTGAGATCTTTGACGATATTCAAGGTTTTGTTAGATTCTTTGAGCGGTAACGATACGTACTTTAGCCCTTGTTGCCAAAGTTCGGGATTTTCGGATAGTTCCTCGAAAACTAGGCGACAATGATAGGTTTTGCCGTCACCTGCGGTTCCTGTAAGAATAACGGACTTTGGGTTCTCTGAATGGAAATTTTCGAGCACCGAAGGAAGCGTCGAAGGCGAAATCGTAATCGGCGGCGAAACGTTCAAGCGATCAATCTCTGCCTGAATGAGTTCATCGTACATATTGTCGGTCGCAGTGATAGGACCGTAATGCCTCAAAAAACTTACAAACTCGTTCGAGTGCGACATCTATCTCACACCTTCTTTTTTCGAACTCCACAACAACAAAGAGAATTATATCAAGATCCACAACAAATGGGCGAATTATATCAAATTTTCCTATTAATATTCGTCATTTATGGCACGCGAGGCACCCTTTGGACTGGCCGAACAACTCATCAACATCAATGTCATCACCACTATCCCTGAGTGGATTCGCTTGACGCTTTGCCTTCGCACGCTCAAGCCGCCTCTCATAGTCTTCTTTGATCTGAGCAACCCGCTCCGGATGCGTCATCTCATCTAAGGATTCTCCCTGAGACCAAGTGAATGGCGAGCCACTTTCTACTGCGTCCTTTTCATAAGACTTCGCCTCTTCAAAAGCTTCAGGATGCTGCTCCTTTAGGCGCACCCACTCAATCTTTTGCTGATAAAAACAGAAAGTGCAACCACTTCGCGAACGCCAATCGTAGTAGCGAGGTAAGCCTAACCCAGCCGCCTCCAAAATATCATGCACCCCAGGCTTATCAACACCAGCCTCTTTGAAAGGGAGCACAATCTTCAGGCGCTCGTGTTTTGAATTGTAACCTTCACGGTATTCTTCATCAGATCTAATGGCGACATAGCTATTAACTATGTTTCCCTCCTCCAAAAGTGGACGCAGCCAGTGCTCGAAAGGGCGCAGCTTAAGCTGGCGTGTGCACCATCTTGTCTGTGGAGAAGGTAAAAAATTATTGTATTGCTTGAGCCAAAAATCAAAGTCGCGGTCAGGATTAAGACGAAGGATCGACTTGCCAAGAAAGCCCTCCAAGCGGCCTAAGAATTCATAGACTTCTGGAAGCTCCTTACCGGTATCTGTGAAAAAATACTCAATATCGAGTTCAGGGTGGTGTTGCCGCATATATACAGCAAGAGCAGCGCTGTCTTTACCACCAGATACACCCAAAACATGCTTTTCCATCGGCTCACTCACGATATGCCTCTCTCGTCTTGCTTTGTTTCGGCTAGGCAAGGTTCCGCCATATATCGCGCACTAAGTTCAGCAAGTGCGGCAAGTATCAAACGAGTTTTGTCTCCGCCATTCACATTGAGGACGCCTTCCACACGCTTTACAATATCTTCAATGATTTCGGTTTCTTGCTCTGCAACTTCAAATTCGGCATGAGCTGGCGCGGGCCGACCATTGACTGCAACGACAACAGCCATTGCGTGGCGTTTATCAACGCGACCTTTTACGCGTGCAAAATTTTCTGACCGGATGAATTTTTGTGAAAGATCCAACAATTCAATCGAGGCGCGATCGAGATCCGCATCCGTCCAGTCCCTAGGAGGCTTATTGGCAGCAAGACTTGCAATACCTTCAAAGTCAGCGGCGCTCCCATCAAACGTTGCAAGGCGCCCTATGAACGCGTTGAGCCTGAAGTCGCCTCCGATTCCCCTGATGTTCTCCGCGCGAGCGCTGAGCTCGGCTAGCGACTGAGGTGAAGCATTTGGAACCTGAAGCTCTGCTAGCATGAGATCTGTCAGTCGCCGAAGCATCGAAGGATACGATTGAACTAATTCCTCCAGCCCTTCCCGCAAATCTGCCACTACAGCTTTCAATGCTTCATCTTCATCCAACGCACCATGCCCGCCAAATGCAGCCGGGATGTCGTCAAATAAGAACTTATTTGGGTCGTTTGCCAACTTGAAGAGCTCACGGACCCGAATGGCATTTGTCGAAAGTTGCGCTGTCCTTTTTGACCAAGAATGCAGCCTATCGAAGATCGCGATCAATCCTCTGGCTACATCAATAGGAGCCAAATAGGTGAGACAATTCGTTGAATCCAAGTCACGGACAACCTCCGCCATACTTGAGAGAAGGCGGCGCGACAGTAATGAAAGATCCATCCATCGCAACTGGATTGAAGCAGCGTTCTTTGCAAGAACCTCGACATCAATGTCTTTGAAACGAGCTTGAAAGACGCCCTCTCTGTAAAGAGCAACGTCCTCTCGTCTTGAGAGGATATATGCAACGACAAGCACGGGCATAACTCCTTCTTTCACGCCATACGGCGGAGCGCCCCAAAGCCGATAGATTTCTTCCACACTGACGGTGCGATCCTGAGCTTCCTTCAGGAGCTCGGTAGTCGCACACCAAAGACAAAGCAACCCCGATGGGTCGTGATCTGCATCGGGCGTTCGAAACGACCAGCCTTTTTCGCTCACAGCATACAGACCTGTTTTCTCCAAAAGAGAAGCAAAAAGACCACCCTCGGCTGGAAACCCCTCAATTCCCAAGCGTTCGGTGCCTTCATTGGAAACCATAGCCCGCAGCAGCGTGTTCTGTGCGGCAATCGCGTTGCTCGATGGCTTGATCCGATTCAAAAGCTCGTTGTTCAGGCGTGGCGATTGCGGGTAGAGACTTTCAGCAAGCTCGGATGCAATGTTATTAAGTTCTGCGTGAAGCCACTGCTGAGGCTTACGATTTTTTCTATACCAAGTCGCGTTGTCAGAAGCTCTTCGGATTTCTTCTTCTAGCAATCCTTGCAGAACAGTATGACGAGCTTGGACTTCTCTTTGTGCTACGGTATCACCTGCGAGATCAGGATGCTCTTCCTGCACTTCAGCAAGCGCGATTAGCTCGCGCGCATATCCAGTAATGGCCCAAGACCGCTTTGACAGACCGGTTACGATATCCCAATCACGGGATTCTCGCGCCGCCTCTTGGCAGATCCTTTCTGCTTGCTCTGCGGTCTCCCCTTCTGTTGGAATAGCCAAAAGAAACTCGCCTATTGTCCCTGCGTGCGGCTTATAGAAACTCGCGCGCTCGATAAGGGTGTTCAAAGGAGTAATTTCCACATCAAACCAACGTAGCGCACCCGTCTCATGATAATGCCGCTTGGCAAGAATTGGCTGCAGACCAGCCAAACGTTGTAGTGCCGTAAAATCGACCTCACGTACGTTCTGCATAGCCTCTTGAACTGCGCGATCAATGTCAAAATCGCTACCAGCGAATATCGCATAAGAATCCGCGAATTTACGAAAAATGACAAGCGACCATTTCTTGAGCTGCTGCAAAGCAGCTTTAGTCTCTGCTTTGGTTGCGGAGCCAACACAAGTGCACAAAAGTTCTTCTGTCGGTAACAGGCCTGATCGCTCTTTAAATAGGTCAATTAGGGCTATCGATTTTAGCAATCTCGTTTGAAGAGCATCACCACCAAGTGCTTCGCAGCGTTCAATTGCTTCGGCAGCCATCGCCCAACGATGACCATCAGGAGACGCAAGAATCGAAGGCTCCAGATTCACACGGAGATAATCCCAAAGGTTGTCAGGTTCAAAGAGAGCGTCGTCTTGTTCATGTTTAATGAAGTCTTGGAAGCCATAAGGCTCAGCAGAGTTCAGAAAGCCGAAAATGCTGCGCTGATTTTGCCCAAATCGCCGCCGAGAAATTGGCCCCAAAAGACATGCAACAACCGGATGTAGCGGCCAACAACGCTCCAAAGTATCCGATAGATATCGAGACGCAGCAGGTTTTTGTCGGTGAATCTCTGAACTGACCAGATTGGCGAGTTTCCCGGGGATTTCTACCCGGCGACCATTCTGAATGGCGCGCGAAATCAGCTCTATTTGTTCTTCACCAGCTGCATTGATAGCAAGATCCACAAAGCGACCTTGAATTTTGGTCCACTCATCACGCATATCTCGAGAAAGCCGACTAGCGTATTCCTCAAAGGACTGGTGCAAGATCCCAATTATCACCAAACGGCCATCACTGCGTGACGCAGCTTCTGCGAGAAGCTGAAATAAATATACATCCGCGCCCTCTTGAGCTGCCGCCTCAAGGAATTTCCCCATTTCATCGACGAACAAGATTAGGCCGCCTTCAAGGCGTGGCGCCCGCGCTGCAATCTGCTCAAGTGAAGCAACAATCGTCTTATCAGACCAGCCACCTTTAGGGTGCTTCTTGACCAACCCCTGCGCTTCGAGAGCTTCACCGATGACGTATGAAGCATTCTCCCGTCGCCCAACAACCGGCAGCGTAATCCAACCCTTTTCCTTGGGAGGCATCGCAGAAAGAACATCTTTGGCTGTTTGTTTACCGACTGCCCTCTCGGCTTGCGTCACAAGTTCACTCTCGCCACTCAAGAGCGCGCTTAAGGCGACAACCAAGCTAGATTTCCCGCTTCCATAGGGCCCAGTCCAAGTGAACGCTCCGTGACCCGTCTCATTCAAATGATATCCAACCGACGAAAGAGCATCAGCGGACGATTTCGGACAAACAAACCCTTCTAGCGCCTTAGGATCATTGTGGTCCGTATCGATCCGAATTGCTCGCTGAAATCGTCTTGCAATATGAACGCTATCGGCAAGGGCCATTATGCTGCCTCACTTTTCTTACATCTTGTGTAATCGAGGGCAGCAAACTCCAAAGCAGTCTCCAAATCTAGGGGCGCGCTACGCTGCACCTGCTTAAGGCCAGCTGTTTCGGACGAACGAAATCTTCCGCCTGTCAACTCTTCAAGATATAAGAGGCGGTCAGCAATATCATTTTCATCGAGCAAGAATACGCGCCCCGGAGCACCGGCCTCGTGTGCGATTGCCTCAAAAGACAACGTCTGCGCTGAAGTAAACTTCCCCCAAAAATCAATCAAGGCATACAAAAAAACTCCATGCCCCAAAGTCGACTTTGGCCCTCGGACAAAACGAAAACCGTCACGTTTCCCAACCGCTTTAATTAGTCCAAGCTCAGCCAGCGGAGATTCCATGGTATCCTCAGGAGAAGCCTTACCAGACTGCTGCCTTGCCACATAAGTACGTAGGAAGCACTCGACATCCCGACGAACCGTTGTCGGCGACACGCGCGGCCATGAGCGATCTTTTGCAAGCTTTTCCAGAGACTTAACCAATCTTTCGCGCTCAAAAACAGACCCCTGAAAGTTATTAAAGGTCCAGAACCAAGTTGTCTTTTCCGGCCTCCCTGCAAGGTTCCAATGCATAAGCCAAAGGCTCGCAGGATGCTCCATGTAAGGATCAAGACCATTGGCGCCAAATATTCGCTCTCCAAGGGTCGTTACAACAAGCGTATTTGCAGCTTCACCATCATCAATGACACCACAAGCCGTCGCCCAATGACGCATGGAAGAAACCATATTCTTGCCAACGCCGAAATATGCAATTGCGCTATCGCTTGTAAATACAACCTTGCTATCGGACGAGCCTTTCCGCTCAGCGACAGCATCATGCGCCTTCTTGAGCCATCCGTAGCGCAGAGGAAAAGTCTCATGCCCTGAAAATTGTGGTTTGTATGTATCTAAATAAATTGGGCCTCGTGGCATAACTTTACGTCCTGGAAGTTTGATCCAGATCGACTTTATCTCAGAGAGTATGGTAGGGTCAAACTCCTTCCTGGAGATTTCCTCCAGTAAGCTTGCGAACCAAGCCAAGAACGGATTTTGACAGCGCAATCAATTTAAATGTCTGGTAAATAAATGAAAATTGGACAAACAATATACTTTGATCACCAAGCAACCACGCCGCTAGATTTCAACGTTTACGAGGCAATGCAACCGTATACAGCCGAATCGTTCGGGAATCCACATTCATCAGAGCATATCATAGGTTGGAGGGCGAGAAAGGCGGTTGACAAAGCTGCGTCAGATGTCGCCGAATTGATCGGAGCCGACGCCGACGAAATGATTTTCACATCAGGAGCAACAGAGGCTAACAATCTTGCGCTTCTAGGGCTCGCAAGAGGTGTTGAGAAATGCAAAAGAAAGCGAATTCTGCTTAGCGAAATCGAGCACAAGTGTGTTCTCGAGATCGGAAGAGTACTTCAAAAAGAGCTAAACTATGAGGTGAGGCGCATCCCCGTCGACGACACCGGGAGCCTCAAACTGAAGATTCTTGAAGAAGAGATGGATGAAGACGTCCTGCTCGTTTCGATTATGGCTGTGAATAATGAAATTGGGACAATCCAAGATATTCCGGCGATATCACGCATTACATCCCGATACGGAAGTGTTCTTCATT
This sequence comes from uncultured Cohaesibacter sp., assembly GCF_963662805.1. NCBI lineage: Bacteria > Pseudomonadati > Pseudomonadota > Alphaproteobacteria > Hyphomicrobiales > Cohaesibacteraceae > Cohaesibacter > uncultured Cohaesibacter sp. The sequence goes on along the minus strand of NZ_OY759854.1, from coordinate 110,512 downwards.
GCGATGCTGCACAAGCGCCTTGCGCGCTCGACATCACTTCCCTAGCGCAATATGCTGATCTTGTAAGCCTATCAGGCCACAAAATGTATGGCCCAATGGGTGTCGGCGCCCTGTATGCACGTCGCTCACTTCACAACAGCATTCAGCCAATTATTTATGGTGGTGGCCAACAGAACGGGCTGCGGCCTGGCACTCTCCCAACGCCCCTCTGCGTGGGTCTAGGAGCGGCTGCAAAGCAAATGATTGGAGAGCTAGCTTCAGCGGAACGTAAAGCGGTGTCCATTAGGCGCGATCTATTTGCCAGGCTTGTAGCGGAACTCCCTTTTGAAACATGGGTTAATGGCCCAGCAGAGGGCACCCTTCGCCACCCCGGCAATATCAACATCGGATTTTCGGGTGTTTCCGCTGCTGACTTGCTAAACAGATTGCAACCACGGCTAGCCGCTTCTAGTGGCTCAGCATGCTCTAGCGGGATTACTGAACCATCCCACGTCTTAAGAGCGATTGGTCTAGGAGAGAAAGACGCTTCCAGCTCCGTGCGCTTCAGCATCGGACGGCACACATCAGATGATGATATTTATGAAGCAGTCGAAGTTCTTCAAGCCTCACTTGAAGATATCCGCGAAAATGGTCTTCTCTAAATTTAGTGGATCTTTGTGCTCAGCCCAATTGAATGTGCCAATTTGAATGTCAGTTTAACGGGGAGCCACTGCTCCCAAAAGCTGTTTCGAAGGCCGGAAGATGAGAGACAGATGCATCTGTCTTCAGATATTGGTCGGCGAGTCAACTCTCTGGCAAAAAAATCTCGCACTTCGGCCTTTTCGTATTTGCAGGCCGCAAAATGCTCAAACAGATAGAAGCTTGTATGGTTGGTTGAGACGAAGAAATAGTCTTTTTCATTTTGCTTTTCATCGCTATCACTCTGTTCAAGCAGAATATAAAATTTGAAAACCAACTTGCCCTGTTTTTCTCTTCCGATCCATATGTATATGATATAAGGAAGCAATTTCAGTCATCGTTCCAGTCGGGGAAAGCATTACCTAGTCGGACTCTGCTCAGCAGCAGGGCAAGAGCTATTTGGTCGAACGTTAGCTAAGCAGATCTCCGCTTTGACCGTCGGCATCAAAGATTTCACCCCACAGGGAACGCTGTGCCCCGCCTCTACTCAATATTGAACTGCTGTTTTACATATAGCACAGAATAACCCATTCGCAGCTTGAACACTTTAGTACCCTTTCTTTTGAAATTTTTTTATGCTATATTTTCCATAGAAATTATGGAGAAGAACATGCGACAGGTTCTGAACGCAGCAAAAGCGAACGCATCACGTGGGCAAGTGGCGACCAAGGCCGTACTTGGTGCCGCTGAGCGTCTGGGGCTGACAGCTAGCCAATTGGCTGGTGTGATCGGCCTCTCGCCTCCGACTGTTTCACGCATGAAGAAGGGCGGTTATGTGCTCGATGAGGGCTCCAAGGAGTTTGAGCTGGCCTTGCATCTCGTGCGCGTTTTCCGTTCGTTGGATGCAATCACGGGCGGTGACGAAGTGGTTGCCCGTCAATGGATGAAGAACAGAAACAAGGCTCTGGAGGCTACACCTCTTGATGCCATCATGAGTGTTGCAGGGCTTTTGAATGTCTCAAACTATCTGGACAGTCGACGCGCTATCATCTGAGCTTACTCCGTATGATGGCACTGGCTGGCGGGTGGTAGAGGCACAACACCAGATATCTACCCAAAAGCTGGTCGATACGCTTGATGAACAGCAGCTATTGGAAGAAATGCTCGATGAGGTGAAACCGCAAGTACCTGAGGTTTGTGCCCATCTTCATTTTCTGTTGTTCACGCCATTTCGCTATAAACCCTATCCGCATGCATCCCGCTTTCGGCGCGCAGGCATGACACCCGGCGTTTTCTATGCGTCGGAACAGGTAGAGTCGGCGATGGCTGAGACTGTTTTCTATCGCTATCTCTTTTTCTCAGAGTCACCAGACACGCCCTTCCCCACCAATGCCTTAATCCACACAGCCTTTGCTGTGGCTCTCAAAACAGCGAAAATGCTCGATCTGATGTCTGATCCTTTGGCGCAGGATGCCGAACTCTGGACGAATAAACAGGACTACAATGCCTGTCTTGATCTTTCAGACAAGGCAAGAGAAGCGCAGGCGAAGATCATTCGTTACCAATCGGTTCGGGATCCGCGAGTCGGTGCCAATCTGGCGGTATTGGAACCTGTTGCTTTCGCGTCTCCAGAACCGATAGCCCATCAGACATGGCACATTCATATCCGTCCGGATGTAGCTCAGGCCATTTGTTCCTTCCCAGCACTCAGCCTTGAGTTTCGGAAGAGCGACTTTGCCGATGATCGCCTGAATTAGGAGGATGGCGCTTACGCGCCACCTTGGTTGATGCGATAGACGGGAATGCCAAGCTTGCGGGCCTTATCAAAGAGATTTTCCTGGATACCGGTGCCCGGAAAGAGAATGATCCCAATCGGCAGAGCCTCGAGCATCAGGTCGTTGCGCTTGAAAGGAGCAGCTTTGCCATGGGCGGCCCAATCAGGCTTGAAGGCGACTTGAGGCACTTTGCGTTGAGAGGCCCATAGAGCGGCTATCTTTTCGGCTCCTTTGGGTGAGCCACCATGCAGCAGAACCATGTCAGGGTGCTTGGAAAGAACCTGATCAAGCCTGTCCCAGATCAGGCGATGCTCTGCGGTGTCGCCACCTGAGAAGGCGATTTTCACGCCGGGTGGAAGAAGGGTTTCATGTTCGAAGCGGCGCTTGGTGGCAATGAAATCCCGACTGTCGATCATGGCAGCCGTCAGATGGCGATGGTCAACACGGGAGCCGGTCCTTGGCGTCCAAGGCGTTCCGGTGAAACTGGCAAAGTGATCTGCTGCGGTTTCGCGGAAATGCTCCAAGCTGTTGCGACGATCCAACAGCCCCTGCCCCATAGCAATCAGGGTTTCGAGTTGGACGGATTTCACCTCGGATCCATCCTGTTCGCGCTGGAGGCGCTTTTGCGCTTGCTCGTTATCGTCGAGCTTGCGCTCGATCCTGTCTAACGCGCGGTGGAAAATATTGACCATGGACCAGAGGATTTCAGGGAGGTCGGGATCGAGGCTGGTGTCTGACATGGTGGCGACAAGGGCATCAAAGATATCAGCGACAGCACCTTCGATGCTATCGTCCTCCAGCGGGACGCGCGGATCAACCTCTCCCGCAGCAGGGTGATAGCCGTAAAGTTCGAGTTGTTGGACGATATGATCGGTTGGTGACGAAATGGATTCTGAGGTGATGTCATCGGAAGCATTCATGGGGCTCTCCATCGATTGGACCGCAACCATCGCGGCCTTCATGGCGACGAATGCCCACGGGACCACCTGTCTGGCAGCCCAAGCCTCTTGCGAGGGCCATGATGGCCAAGCCCGACTAATTTGCTTCGCGCTGTAAAGGCGGGTCTCCCGCCGACGGATATTAGTCGGGCGCCGCCATTGCCTGATCGGTTGGCTTGTGGGCCGCTCGCCCTCTCGAAGGCCAGGTGCGGTCCCACCAAACGATGAGAAAACCCATTATCGCCGCAAAGACATCAACTCTATTCTCGCTAGGATCCGCTACTCGTCCTTGCCTCGAAATCGTCAGGTGCGAGTTGATCACGCAAACAAGTCCGCATGGCATTGGGTCCAAGTTGGATGAGGTCTTCGTTGAAGTCCCCCAGCATCGGTATCAGGCCTATCGCCTCGATCCCAACGCCCTGTGCTCTCATGCTGAGACGTGTATATGCTTCATCGCCAGCAGGATCCCGGTCACGCACGATATAGAGCCGTTTCAGTGTCGAAGGAAACTGGATGGCAGCCAAATGTCCGGCCGACAGAGCAGCCATCATAGGAAGATCAGGGAGGATCTGCTTCAGAGACAGAATGGTTTCGAGACCCTCTCCTGCAGCCAGCAGGCCTCTTACTGCGCCGAAGCGCACCGCATTTCCAATCAGATACCCCATTGCCTTGCGTGGAGGATCAAGTGGAGCCTTGCTGCGCCCGTCCCGTGACAACCATGTGCGATGCACACCCGTGATCCTGCCATCAAGGTCGGTCACCGCTGCGATCATGGCCGGCCAGATTTCGGTCGGGGCATCTCCTTCCGGTTTCCAATAGCAGGTTGGGTGAAAGCGCAGCAAGGACGTGTCCCTCAATTCGACAATGCCACGATGGTTGAGATAGGTTTCAGCGAGCGTCCCTCTTATGGGTTTTGCCATGGCAAAAAGGCGTCGCGCCGCCTCTGAAGAGCCGGTTTCAGCCGAGGGCTTCACCTCCCATGGCAAAGGCTTATCCTTGGGCAGAGTCAGAAAGCTTTGCGCTTCTTCGATCACGTCTTCGAAATCCATGAGCCCCATGCTTTCACGGATGATGTCGAGCAGGTCTCCATGCTCGCCGGTGGCCGCATCTGTCCATTTGCCTGCAGCGCCCTTGTCTGTTGCTCTGAGGCGAACATAGAGAGAGCGCCCGGGCGTGTTCCTGGCATCGCCAACAAGCCAGTAATTGCCATGTCTTCGCCCCGCAGACAGATAATGGCGGCACAAGGCCTCTGCCTCGGCAGCGAGGCGCTCAGCGATATCAGACGCTGAAAGATGGGGCATGGCGCGTTCCTCCGGATTTCTGGGAGACAATGGGGCGAGACACCTCGCCCCATCGTTGGTTCATTCAGCGGCGACAGGATGATCCTCGTCATCATCCGCTTTAAGCTCTGTATCGATTTCATCAGTCTCGGTGACTTCGATATCATCGCCATTCATCCGGAGAGGCTCAGGCAACCAGCCACTGTCAACCAGCAGCCGTTCGGCCTCATCTGCCATCTCGCTCTTTTTGAGATGTGCGATGCGTTCGGCATCCCGATCACCGACCCCTTCCCGGACAGCCTGCAGAATGCGCGCTTTGGTAACCCGACCCAGATAGTTCTGGACTGTCGGGTGCCAACCGGCTGCGACCATATCGAGCCCGGTTGCACGCGCAAGACGATCCGCCTCCCGCAACCGTGTTTCCAGACCTTGGCCACTGATGCCGGCTCCCCCATAAGGATTTGGCTTCTCGTGAAGAGCATTGACACCAAAACTCACGCAATGGGCCAGCAATGCCATGCGATCGCATTCATCAAGCTCACCCAACCAATCCCAAAGGGCAGCTTCGTCGGCCGGAATGTGATCGCCCCAGCGCTCGTGGCGTTCCTCGACGGATGCCGCAACAGGGCTATCCTTGAGATCGTCGGCTTGCACCGGGAAATGAACCTGTCGGACTGTAGCCTCCAGCGCTCCCGTCGCAGCGTAATGTGAAAAGCTGTCCCGAACCAGTTTATGCAGCAATGCCGTCATGGCGATTTCCGGGTTGTTCGCCAGAGCGTCTCTGAGAGCCAATGTGCGATGAGCTGTCAGTTCGACGAGAAGTCTTTCGGGCAGAGGCTTGATACCGTCTTCTTCCTCTTCGGTCTCGAGAAGACCTTCCTCCATCCCACCTGTCGCCGAACCAACTGCTTCAGGGGTCTTGAGAGCTGACATCTCGTCAATGCTGTTTGGCTCTGCAAGGTCTTCGTCTTCAGGTCTGACATAGCCGCGATCAACGAAGAGCTGACCATCATGGCGAATACTGATGAAGACACCAGCTCGCTTGATGTCGGCTTCGTCAAATTGGACAGGTCGATGCTCAAAAGCTTCAAGCGCGGTTTCGATGGCACCAAGCCGACTGTCCACCTCTTCAGGCAGTTCATCGATCTGCGCATATTGGCTTTCCAGTTCGCTCAGTTCGTCTTGAAGCCCAGCCTGTTCTCGTTGTTCCGCCTCTGACAGATCCAAGGCTTTACCGATCAGACGCCGAAGGCCAGAGGTTTGGCCGTAGGGGAAGTCGATAGACAGTTCGATCCATTTCCAGCCCTCGGCAGCAATGGCTTCAGCTTCCGCCTTCAGCTTCTCGGTGACCAGCCGTTCGAGCAAGGGAACATCTTCGATCCAGCCGCCATCATCTTCCTCAAAGAGATCTCGCACGATGACGCCTCCCGCTTCCGCATAGGCGTCAAGGCCGACGAAGCGGGCTCGGCGGTCACTTCCCTTAACCGCATTTTCGGTCAGGAGACGACGGATCTGATAGGGCTCCTTGTTCCAGTTGTTCCTCAGGGCGTCCCAAACCTGTTGCTGGCGATCATGGTCTGCGCTGACCGTAAAGGCCATGAGCTGTTCAAGGGTCAATTCATCTTCGGCATAACTCTCGAGCAAGGCCGGAGCGACAGCGGTCAACCGCAGGCCCTGCTTAACCACCTTGGCCGAAACGAAGAAGGCCTCGGCGATCTCCTCGACGCTCATGCCCTTCTCACGCATGGCAAGAAAGGCGCGGAATTGATCGAGCGGATGCAAAGGGGCTCGTTCGATATTTTCAGCGAGGGAAAGCTCATCAATCAGGATGTCATCGCAGATCTCAGAAATGACACAGGGCACTGGTGCTGTCTTGTTGAGGCGTTTCTGTTTGACCAGAAGTTCCAATGCCCGATAGCGGCGGCCACCGGCTGGCACTTCGAAGAGGCCGGTTTCCTTGCCCTCCCCATCAAACTGGGGCCGGACATGAAGAGACTGAATGAGGCCGCGTCGAGCGATAGAGGCAGCCAGTTCCTCAATTGACACGCCTGACTTGATGCGGCGGACGTTGGACTGGCTGAGGGTCAACTTGTTAAAGGGAATATCGCGCGAAGATGCGAGGGTAATTTTCTGATCGGCATTTGCCATGGTTTCTACTCCGGACGGGCGTCGGAAGCCACTCTCCCAAACCATCAAACCCGTCACGAAACAAGGCACAGCCCTCTTCCTCTCAGAAGAGACCTGCGCCATCGTGCCCGAAGCATGTTGATCTGCATGCAGGGGTCTTCGCCCCTTCATTTAAGCTATGCGGTCCAGCAACTTTTTGGCCCGACCTTCCATGTCGAGGCGAACATCCTGATGGGTTTTGGTCCGGGCCAGAGCGGTGATACCCTGGACAAAATCAAAGACGCTTTCTGGAGGACGACCTTCTTCATCCAGCACGATGTCGATGATCTTTCCTGTCTCGGCTTTCGAGAATCCGCGCTTGCGCAAGAAGTCTGTCCGGTCTTCATCACTGCTCGCCACGATCCGTTCGCGGGCAGCCTTAATGCCATTGATGAAGGGGGCGGGTGATGAATTGGCGAAATTGCGCAAGGCTGGTGCTGCTTCATGAGCAAAGCGGGAGGCGGCATATTTGGAATGCCGGATCTTGATCTCTTGGAAATCCTCAACACCCCAGAGATTGCGGTTCTGGCAGACAGCGCGGAGATAGAAGCTGGCAATGCCCAGCGTCTTGGCTCCCACTTCGCTGTTCCAGCAGTAGAAGCCGCGGAAGAACAGATCGGGCGAGCCATCGGGCAACCGACCAGCCTCGATCGGGTTGCGGTCATCGACCAGAAAGAGGAAAACATCACGATCCGAAGCGTAAAGCGTCGTTGTGTCCTTGGTGATATCCACGTGCGGATTATAGATGCCGGTTGACCAGTCGAGTATGCCAGGCACCTTCCAGCGCGTGTCACCGGTGCCATTTCCGGCGATCCGCTGTACCGCTTCAACCAGTTCATAATCGTAGATGCGGCCATAGTCCGGTCCGGTCACCGCACGCAATTCAACGCGCCCGCTCTCGGTTTCATAGGTCTTGATCTGCTCGGCACGGTGTGTGGCGAGGCCATATTGCAGATTGATACCGGCAAGAGCTGCGGGAAGCTGACGCAGATAGGCAGCCGGTGCGCCGACCTGACTGGCCAATTGACCAAAACTCCAATGGGTCGGTGCCGTCGGAGCATTTGCCCCGGGCAGCATCAAAGACAGCCTTTCTGGATTATCGCGACTGGCCTCAACTTGGATGGCTGCGCTCTCCACCACACGGGAACGGCTATGTTCTGCGCGGGTACGAACAGCCTCGGCCAATGTGTCGAGGGACAGATAGCGCTCATCATCGGGACGCGAGAACCATTCCGATGATACCCGCCCCACTTTCTCGCCGCGATCAAGATCAACCTTATAGCCAGCATTGACATCAACATTTGCTTCCAGAACTTGCATGGTCATGGGATCTACTCCATGACGGGCGTCGGAGACCTCTTCTCTGACATCCAACCCGTCACCCTTCCCACACCCCTCCTCTCCCTCTCAGAACGTCCCTTCTTCCATGCCGGGACGTCAGTCCAGTCGCTCGCCTCCTTCAGGCTCCTCCAAATTGGGCTTGGCCTTTTCGCGTCTCGCTTTGGCAAAACCTCGATCCGTCGCGATAAAGCGTTCCAGCATGGGGGCGATGAGTTTGGCTGGCGGGATTGGAGCGCCAGCAGTTTCGCGGCCGAGAATTGCGCCATACTGGACAAGGTCTTTGTGAAGCTCGGCTGTCAATTCAATTGTCAGTTTAACCGGCTTGTCGTCGGCAAGAGGTCCCAATTTCAGCTTGGCCATGATCACCTCCCATAAGGTTCAAGAACCAGATCGCGGGTCACGATGATCCGGACCGGGAAACCTGGCCGAATGGTGAGCGTGGGTGCGATCTGTAATTGGCGTTGAATGATTTGCTGGCCGGCATCGTTGATGGTGTCCTGAGCCCCCTCCTGAATGGCCCTGATCAGTCGATCCTCGTCGTCGCTTGCCAGCTCGGCACCAACGGACAGAAGGGTGGAAAGGCCAGCCGCTTTCATCAAATCCCACCAGTGATAGTCGACGCCATCTTCGAGCCCTGCGTAGCCACTGGCAGCAGCACCCGGCAAACGCTCAAGGACTATTGAGCGACCATTGGGAAGGATCAACCGGTTCCAAACCAGAAGCACCCGGCGCTGACCAAAGGCGACACCATTGTCATACTGCCCGATAAGGCGCGTGCCTTGCGGGATGAGTAGATGGGAACCGGTCGGGCTATCATAGATGGGTTCCGTCACCTGCGCGGTGATCTGGCCGGGAAGATCGGAACGAATGCCCGTGATGAGAGCTGCCGGAATGACCGAGCCAGCCTGAAGAATATAGGGTGAGGCCGGAGCGGCGATACGATCCGCAGCAACGGTCTGGCGATCGATCGCACCATTGAGGAAAGACGCATGCCGATCTTGCGATCCGGCCAGACTGGTTTGCTGCGTGGCATTTCGAGTGGAGCCTTGATCCAATCGAGTGTTGCTTTGAACGGTTTGGAAGAACACACGGCTCATGCGAGCGGCTTCCTCTTCGGCCAGCCTCTTTTCTGCTTCCGCATCTTTGGTGGGAGATGTGATCGAGGGTGGTTCGACCGACTCCCCTCGCCGTTGCGCGGCAAGAATGGGCCGCCCCAAATCGCCGGGAAGAGCCGGTCCGAGGACAGGGCCGGTATAGTCAGCAGGCAGATTGCTAAGACCATCTGCGCTCGGTCTGTTCTGGGTGGAATAAAGCTCTTCTCGGGTGGCGTCCCTCTGTGGTGTCTGCAAGGCATAGATCAGCGCCCCACCTATAATGAAGAGCGCGACGGCACCGACCGAGGCCAACATCTTGCGCGACAGGCGGGTCACTCGTGGCGGATCGGCACGCAGGCGCATCGGTTCCGTCTTGTCATTGCTTGTCATGACGGATGCCTCCCTGCGAACCCTCGAGCTTTGGTGCTGGAGAATGCGGAGCATTGGTGCGCCGGATCCTGACCGTCTGTTGGGTCTTGCCGCTGCCCAGTCGCAGTTCGGCAGCTCCGAACAGACGATCAACAATCAGGATGTTCTGATAGACACGGCTGTTGGTGATCTCCGGTTCTCCATCGGCCCCAAGGACGAAGAGTGGCGGCATTTCGCCCTGAATGATGCCGCGCGGGAAGACCACATAGACATGGCGACCATCGTCAAAGACTGAGACCGGGCGCCAGGGTGGCCTGTGCCCCTCGATGGCATAGCGATAATGGCGGGCGGATACGGCAGGGATCGTTGGGGTTGCTGGCAGCTTTGATTTTGTTTTGGCCGTTTGCGGATAGGCCCAGGCAACGGAGGCCATGTAGGAGGTCTCGCTTGCTCTCAGTTCAAGCATATAGCTGCGCCGATCTGTAGTGACGACAAGATTGGTCGCGATATCAGGACGCGTTGGCTTGACCAGAATATGCACGCGGGCGCTATTCCCTGCCCCACTCATCGTATCACCGATGATCCAGCGAGCCGTATCACCGGCCGCAATCGGTCCGGTTCCGGTCAGGCTCTCGCCGGGTTCGAGCGCGATATTTGTGATCTGGCCGGGCGAAGCATAGACCTGATAGAGGGCGCCTTCACTCCATGGATAGATCTGAATGGCGTTGTAATAGCCTTCGCGACGGGGCTCGATCCGCGCGGCCGCATTGGCATTGTCGATGCGGCCGGTTGGGCTATCCGCCTTATTACCACCATGAGCCACCTTCCAGACGGGAGGTTTATGCAGGGGCTTCAGCATATCATCGTCTGCGGTGAGTTTCGGCAATGACGGCAAGGATGGCACCGTGTCGTCATAGCTGAATTGAGGTGTGCGGTTGCTGGCACAACCAACAAGCAGCGAGCCAGAGACAATCAGCAAGACCAAATTACGTTGACGGGATGTCGGGGTCTTCATTGGCTCATCTCCCGCGACCATGAGAGTGCGTTGACATAGATACCGAGGGGATTGGCACGCAAGCGCTCCACGTCTCGTGGCATCTGAATGACGATGGTGAGGATTGCTGTCCAGCGTTCGGTCCGGGCCAGTTGGCCGTTTTCATAATGACGCTCGATCCAGGCGATCCGGAAGCTATCTGGCGAAGCGCGGATGACACTGGAGATTTCGACCGAGACCTGCCCCTTGCCGACCCGATCGAAGGGGTCACTGGTGCGGGCATAATCATTCAGTGCTGTTGCTCCTCGGTCGGTGGTGAATTCATAAGCCCGGAGCCAGTTCTGGCGCACAATGATCGGATCGGCGGAAAGGCCGCGAACCTCTTCAATGAAGCGGGCCAAATGCCATGCGATTTGCGGATCGCTTGGCAGATAGTCCGCCAAGGCAGGCTCGACCAGTTGGGCCTCGCCTCGCCTGTCGACCTCTACGACCCAAGGGACCACGGTTCCCCGGGCAGATTGCCAAACAAGAGCGGAGGCAAAGCCAATGCTGAGAAACAGGCTGCCAAACGCCATATAGCGCCAATTGCGTGCCTGAACACGGGCCGAACCGATGCGCTCATCCCAAATTTGAGCTGCCTTCTGGTAGGGCGTCTCGGGTTGAGGGCTTTTGCCATAGTGGGTGGTGGATCTTTTAAACGGGTTCATGAGCGGTCACCGGGTTGGAGATTGATCGAGGCACCAGAATTGTGGGCGTCACCAGAGCGAACGGCATGGGCGGCCATGGTGGTGCCGTGACTAAGCGCCTGTTTGCGCTGCATCTGTCGCGCCCAACCGGGAGGGCCTGCGGCATCAGAGGAAGTGGATGAGGCCGCGCCGATGGTACCCATCGTTGATGAGCCTCCCGTTGCCTCGAAGCTGCTGCGGACACCTTCGGAGAAGCTTTGATGCATGCTGTTGGCGGCTTTGGTCGCAACTCGCTTGAGAGGTGATGCGGCACCAGCACCTGCAGCGCGCGCGACGCCGGATAGGCCGGAGGCAACGCCGGACGCGCCACTTTGACCGGCAGAACCGAGGCGATAAGCTGTACTGGCCGCTCCTGCTGCAGCCGAGCCGGAAGACAAAGCTGCCGCTCCGCCCCGGGCAGCAAGAAGCCCCGCTCCACTGGCAGCCGCACCACCGGCAAGCATCAGACCTCCTGCAGCAAGGCCAGTGCCAACGGCCGACCCTGCGCCTAACTGCGGTCCTCCCGAGACGAGACCGGATGCAATTCCGGGCCCGAATATGCCAAGTCCCAGAAGAGACAGAGCAGCAAGGACAATCGCCATGGCATCATCGATGGTGGGAGTGATCCCGCCAAAGCCTGTGGTGAATTGGCCAAAGAGGGTTGAACCAATACCGATGACAACGGCGAGAACAAGCACCTTGATACCGGATGAGACGACATTGCCGAGCACGCGCTCAGCCATGAAAGCGGTTTTGCCGAAGAGGCCAAAGGGGATCAGCACAAAGCCGGCCAGCGTTGTCAGTTTGAACTCGATGAGGGTCACAAAGAGCTGAATGGCGAGGATGAAGAAGGCGAGCAGCACAAGCACCCAGGCAAAAAGCAGACAGGCGATCTGGATAAAGTTCTCAAAGAAACTGACCCATCCCATGAGATCGGAGATGGATTCCAGCAAGGGACGTCCGGCATCAAGCCCGATCTGGGCCACCTGGCCAGGGCGCATGAGATCGGCGGCGCTAAAGCTGGTACCGGATCCCTTCAGTCCAAGCCCGGCAAAACTTTCAAAGACGATTTCGGCAAGGCTGTTCCAATTACTGATGAGATAGGCAAAGACACCAACAAAGAGGGTTTTCTTGACTAGCCGAGCCATGATGTCTTCATCGGCGCCCCAGCTCCAGAATAGCGCCGCGAGTGTGACGTCGATCACGATCAACGTGGTCGCGATGAAAGCCACTTCACCGCCAAGAAGGCCAAAGCCGCTATCGATATAGGTGGTGAAGACAGCAAGGAAATTATCGATGACACCGGTTCCGCCCATTATTCAAGCCCTCCGGCATTCGAGGGCAGTTCCGGCGCGGTTGATTTTCCAAGAAAGCGATCCCGGGATTTGGCCCATGTGGCCAGACAATCAGCATCGGTTGCGGCAGCTTCCCCCATTTGCTGGCAACGGCGCAGCGTGGCTCGCAAAGGATCCATGGTTGTCGGAAGAGACGGAACAGAGCTCTCTTGCTGCGGCTCTTCTTTCCGGCTCATTTCGATCATGGTTGCCGTCATGGCGATTGCGACAAAAAGAATGGCCGCCAGTCTAATTGCGGTTTTGCTGTTCATGAGTGCCCCCGCTTGTCTTGTCAGTTGTTGAACATGCGGGCATTGCCCTGTTGATAGCCCGAGCCCGGTGCTAGGAAACGCTGACGCTGTACGCGCCCCTGTTCTACCGCCGTTGCACGCTCCGCTTCGCTCAGAGCGGTTGAGCGACCATTGGCCGAGAGCATGGCGATGAGGTCTGAGAGCTGCTGGGATTGCAGGGCAAGGATCTGGTTGCCCGCCTGTGTTGCCTGCAACGCACCGGTGGCGCTCTGGCTCTGTCCGACCAGCGAAGACATCTCCGATCGGTTGCTGTCAATGTTGGAGACGACACCGGCCTGAACGCGCATGGCGTCCTGAAGCCCGGCCACCGTATTCTCCCAGCGGGTTCGTGCTTCGCTGATAAGCTCTGCGTCCGTTGCCGAGATTTCTATATCGCCATAGCGGGAGGTGAAGGCGTCATCGATGGCATTCACATCGAAGGCGATATTCTGAGCCTCTCTCAGAAGCTGCTGGGTCTGCTGCAGGCTTTGCTGCAATTGCTGCAAAGAAGAATGCGGCAGACTGGTGAGGTTGCGGGCCTGATTGATCAGCATCTGCGCTTCATTCTGAAGGGACGTGATCTGATTGTTGATCTGCTCGAGCGCCCGTGCCGCCTGCAGGACATTCTGCCCATAATTGGTCGGGTCATAGACGATCCAGGCTGCGGAGACGGTTGGCACCAGAAGTGCGGGCATCACGACAGGAGCCGTCATCAGCGCGGTTGCCAGCCGCAGCGCAATTGTTCGGGATGTTCGAATGGTCATCAGTGCCCTTCCTTGTCATTTGGGTTGCGGAATGTGCGGGAGATATTGGTGAGATCGGGAATGAGGTCGGCCGCCCAATCGAGTTTGCGATGACGCAACCAGGCTTCCAGAAACCCTTCCCGCCCGGATTGGCTAAAGAGCCGTTCAATATCGGCCTGATCGGATTTGGAAGAAGCAGCGCAGAGGGCGAGACCAATTTCGCTCAAGCCCAGATCAAAGAGCCGATTGCCGCGTCTGGACTGGCAATAATAGTCATGCTTCGGCGTGGCTCGGGCGAGGATTTCGATCTGCCTGTCATTAAGACCGAAGCGCCGATAGATGGCCGTGATCTGAGGTTCAACGGCGCGCTCATTGGGTAGCAAGAGCCGGGTTGGGCAGCTTTCGATGATGGCGTTGGCAATGGGACTACCGTCAATATCGGAGAGGCTTTGCGTAGCGAAGACGACGCTGGCATTCTTCTTTCTCAGCGTCTTTAACCATTCCCGCAACTGACCGGCGAAGGCATCATCATCAAGCACCAACCATCCCTCATCAATGATGAGCAAGGTCGGGCGACCATCAAGACGATCGCCAATGCGGTGAAAGAGATAGGATAGGACTGCGGGGGCTGCGCCGGTGTCGATCAGGCCTTCAATCTCGAAAGCCTGCACATCCATGGTTCCGAGTTCTTCGCTCTCCCCATCAAGGAGATGACCATAGGCCCCTCCGATGCAATAGGGGCGCAAGGCTTGCTTAAGATCGTTGGACTGGAGCAGGACGCTCAAGCCGGTAAGAGTGCGCTCTTCGACTGGTGCTGATGCCAGAGAGGTCAGAGCGGTCCAGAGATATTCCTTCACTTCCGGGGTGATCTCGAGACGCTCACGCGTCAGGATCGCAACGATCCAGTCGGCAGCCCAAGCCCGCTCATAGGTGTCATGAATGGCTTTGAGGGGTTGGAGAGCCATCGACGTTTCCGGCGTTGTTGCCAGACTTCCTCCCAGATCATGCCAATCACCTCCCATGGCAAGGCTTGCCACCCTAATGGATCCGCCAAAGTCAAAGGCGAAAACCTGTGAGCCCTGATAGCGGCGAAACTGCAGGGCCATCAGGGCTAGAAGCACTGACTTGCCCGCACCCGTTGGCCCGACGATGAGCGTATGACCAACATCGCCGACATGAAGGGAAAGCCGAAACGGCGTGCTTCCCTCGGTCTTGCCGTAGAGCAATGGGGGCGCAGCGAGATGATCGTTCCGTTCCGGCCCTGCCCATACGGCAGACAACGGGATCATGTGCGCAAGATTGAGGGTCGAGATCGGCGGCTGCCTGACATTGGCATAGGTGTGACCGGGCAAACTCCCAAGCCAGGCATCCACGGCATTGAGGGTTTCTGGCTTGGTGACAAAGTCTCGTCCCTGAATGACCTTCTCTACCAATCTGAGCTTTTCTTCCGCAGCATTGGGGTCTTCATCCCAGACGGTGATGGTCGCCGTGACATAGGCAACTCCAGCGATGTCGCTACCCAACTCCTGCAGCGCCATATCGGCGTCCGCCGCTTTGTTGGCGGCGTCGGTATCGACCAATGCAGATTGCTCGTTGGTCATCACTTCGCGGAGAATGGCGCCAATGCTCTTGCGCTTGGCAAACCATTGCCTGCGGATTCGTGTGATGAGGCGTGTTGCTTCAGTCTTATCGAGAAGGATTGCCCGTGTGCTCCAACGATAGGCAAAAGACAACCGGTTGAGTTCATCAAGAATGCCGGGCGTGGTCGCGGTCGGAAAACCGGTGATGGTGAGGATACGCAGATGCTGGTCACCGAGACGAGGCTCCAGACCTCCCGTCAAAGCCTGATCTGCAAGCAAGGCATCGAGATAGATCGGCACCTCCGGAACACGAACGGGATGCCGGTTGGTTGAGACTGTGGAATGGAGATAAGACAGGGTTTCGGCGTCGTCGAGCCAGCGGCATTCGGGCATAAAGCCATCCATGAGGGCCAGAATGCGATTGGTTCGATCCATGAAACTGCGCAACAGCTCGTGCGGATTGACGCCAGCTTGCTCGCGACCTTCGTAGAACCAAACTTCCGTTCGGCTGGCATCCTCTGCCGGTGGCAGCCAGAGAAGGGTCAGGAGATAGTCCGAGACAAAATGTTCCCTGCCCGTATGATTTCGTCCGGAACCTTGCCCCTCGCCTTCAAAATCTGCCTTGCGCTCAGCATCGACCAGAGCCGAGGCGGCGTCGGGAAAGAGGCTGTCCGGATAAGCCGAAGAAGGATTGCGCTGAGCTTCAACGAAAATGCTCCAGCCAGAGCCGAGACGACGGAAGGCATTGTTGATGCGGGCTGACACGGCAACCAGTTCGGCTGCCACTGCGGAGTCCAGATCCGGCCCCCGAAACTTCGCGCTTCGCTGAAAGCTCCCATCCTTGTTGAGCACCACGCCAACCTCGACCAGCGCGGCCCATGGCAGATAGTCTGCGAGACTGTTGTTTCGGGTTTGGTATTCGGCAAGGTTCATCATCGCAAGGTTCCGTCAAACAGAGAGATGCGCTGGAATGCGCAGATGCTGGCGACCGACATCGACAAAGAGCGGATCACGCTTTGCAGCCCAGACCGCCAGAAAATGACCGATTGCCCAAATGAGAAGACCGACCAGCCAGAGGCGCAAACCAAGCCCCATGGCTCCGGCGAGCGTTCCATTGAGAATGGCGATGGAACGGGGCGCCCCACCGAGCAGGATCTGCTCGGTCAAGGCCCGATGAACGGGAATGGAAAAACCCGGCACGGCATCAAGCTGTTCGAAGGCGCTGGCCATCAGACAAGCGCTCCTCCGCCGAAAGAAAAGAAAGACAGAAAGAAACTGGAAGCGGCAAAGGCGATGGAAAGGCCAAAGACGATCTGGATCAGTCGCCTGAAGCCACCTGAGCTGTCGCCAAATGCCAACGTCAGGCCGGTCACAATGATGATGATGACCGCAATGATTTTGGCGACCGGCCCCTCCACGGATTCAAGGATGGACTCAAGGGGAGCCTCCCATGGCATGGAAGAGCCGGCCGCCCTTGCTGCGGGGACAAGCAGCAAAGCGGTGAGAACGGAAGAAGCAAATATGGTCGCACATCTACGAGCGGGCAGAAATTGGGGGATCATGCGCGATCTCCTTTTTTGTGAAAGGCTGAGGTGATGTGGTAAGAGCCGTCGGATTGCAGGCCATCAACGCGGGCGAGCTCGACCAACCGGCGGGCTGAGCCTCGCCCGGCCAGAACTGCAACAAGATCGATGGTTTCCGCAATGAGGGCGCGTGGAACGGTCACGACAGTTTCCTGAATGAGCTGTTCCAGACGATGGAGTGCGCCAAGCCCGGATCCGGCGTGAATGGTGCCAATGCCGCCAGGATGTCCGGTTCCCCATGCCTTGAGCAGATCGAGAGCTTCTGGCCCTCTGACTTCTCCGATGGGGATCCGGTCAGGACGCAGCCGAAGGGACGAGCGCACCAGATCCGAAAGGGAGGCAACACCATCCTTGGTTCGCATGGCGACAAGGTTGGGAGCGGCGCACTGCAGTTCGCGGGTGTCTTCGATGATGACAACGCGATCGGCCTCTTTGGCAACCTCGGCCAGAAGCGCATTCGTCAGGGTCGTCTTGCCGGTCGATGTGCCACCGGCAACGAGAATATTGGCTCTTGAGCGGACCGCATTGCGCAGGATATCGGCTTGCCAATCTTCCATGATGGATTGGCTGACATAGTCATCGAGCGTGAAGATCGCGACGGCGGGTTTGCGGATTGCAAAGGTCGGCGCTGAGACCACGGGCGGAAGCAAGCCTTCGAAACGCTCGCCACTTTCCGGGAGTTCTGCCGAAACACGGGGACTGCGGGTATGAACCTCTGCCCCGACATGATGGGCTACCAGCCGGATGATCCTCTCGCCATCTTCAGCGGACAGGATTTCCCCTGTGTCGGCGAGGCCCTCAGACAGTCGATCAACCCAGATGTGACCATCCGGGTTCAGCATCACTTCGATGATCCTGTCATCGCGAAGAAGATGCGCAATGGCTGGCCCAAGAGCGGAGCGCAACATCCGTGCACCGCGTGCAACTGTTTGGCTCTCAGGCTTAGCAACAGCCTCGGATTGTGCGTGATTTCCTGTCATGCTTGCCCCGCTCAAGGCGAGGCATACCCTTTGCGCCTCGCGTCGGGGTCAATTAAGAAAACCGGATTTAGCGGCGAGACAATAGCCTTTTCCCTGAATGCGGAGATGGGCGAGAAGCGACGGCAAATGGGATGGGCATGAAACAGCAGCTCATGCCATACCTGTTGTCTCAGAGCTCTCTGTCGTCATTCTGATTCTGGCTTCCATCCATAGCTTCATCGGGCACGTCAAAGCTTACATCTGCCGGAATGTCGAATGAAACTTCTCGCAGGAAACGGTCCCCTTTGGCAATTCTGCGGCCAAGATTTTGCATGAAGGCGTCAAAGCGTTCTGCTCCCTGTGCCCGTGCTGACGCTTTGGCATTGTCGGGCAAAGGGGGTGTCACCGATAGCCAGAAGCGGATAAAGAGAGACATGGTCTCACCGAGAATGGCAACGTCCTGCTCCAACCCTCCTATCTGCCTCCCCACCCTGTCGAGCCGACGGGAGAGCGCAGCTTCCATATGCTCGGCGCTGTCGCCAGAAAGAAAGGAGGCCACAGCGGCTTCGATCACCGCCGATTTGGAAACATTGCGTCGCATCGCCAAGGCTTCAATTTGGCTCAGCAATTTTGGATCGAAATAGACATTCATGCGTGTTCGTTTCAAGCAAGCCTCCCTATAGCTCGATACCGTCGTCGGGGTTCATGGAGGCCTGCCGTGCAATCATCCGAGTAGATTGGCGCATGGATTGCCGCAAGGATCTTGCCTTGATGGCTTCGCTATCGGGTTCATCATCGAGAATGTCGAATTCATGAGAGGCAGCCTGTTGGGGTGACAGGATCTCTTCATGCTGCGGTAACTCCGGCTCACGCCTTATGCCCGCATTGGCACCATCCTCTTCGCCGACGGAGTTGGCGCTTCCTCTCAGCACACCCGGAGCCTTGATCACGTGACCAGCCCACGCACCATCGCTGGATCCGTTCGCATCAAAGCGATGGCTCATATCTGGAGGAGAAAGAAGCCGTTCAGTGAAGCGAACATCCTCATAGTAGCGGACCTTCCTTGCCCTGATGGGAGGCGTTCCCGCGAGCATGACGATTTCATCGGCGGGCGGCAATTGCATGATTTCGCCAGGCGTCAGGAGCGGTCGGGCAGTTTCTTGTCGAGACACCATCAGATGTCCGAGCCATGGTGCGAGCCTGTGACCGGCATAATTGGTGGAATCGCGCAGCTCGGTTGCGGTTCCCAAAGCATCGCTGATGCGCTTGGCGGTTCGCTCGTCATTGCTGGCAAAGGCAACCCGGACATGGCAATTGTCGAGAATGGCATTATTCTGGCCGTATGCCCGCTCAATCTGATTGAGAGACTGGGCGATCAGAAAGGACTTGAGGCCATAACCTGCCATGAAGGCAAGAGCCGATTCAAAGAAGTCGAGCCTTCCAAGTGCCGGGAACTCATCAAGCATCAGGAGAAGTCGATGGCGCTTGCCCGCACTCTCTAGCTCCTCCGTAAGGCGACGCCCGATCTGGTTGAGAATGAGCCGGATGAGAGGCTTGGTTCGATTGATGTCCGATGGGGGCACGACGAGATAGAGGCTGACCGGTTTGTCCGCACTGACGAGATCGGCGATGTGCCAGTCGCATCGGGAGGTCACTGTGGCAACGACAGGATCCCGATAGAGCCCCAGGAACGACATGGCGGTACTGAGGACACCGGAACGCTCATTCTCGGATTTGTTGAGAAGCTCTCTTGCAGCTGATGCAACGACCGGGTGGGTTCCGGCATCTCCGAGATGCGGCGTTGTCATCATGGCATGGAGTGTCGTCTCAACAGTCCTCCTCGGATCCGAAAGGAAGTTCGCGACACCCGCCAGTGTCTTGTCGGCTTCCGCATAGAGCACATGCAGGATGGTGCCGACCAGAAGGGAATGGCTGGTTTTCTCCCAATGATTGCGCTTGTCGAGACTGCCTTCTGGGTCAACGAGGATATCGGCGATATTCTGGATATCCCGAACCTCCCATTCACCCTTCCGCACCTCGAGCAGAGGATTATAGGCGGAAGAATTGGGGTTGGTCGGATCAAACAGCAGGACACGGCCATACTTTGCCCGGAAGCCTGCGGTCAGGTTCCAGTTTTCTCCCTTGATGTCATGGATCACTGAGCTGCCGGGCCATGTCAGCAAGGTCGGGATGACCAGTCCCACGCCCTTGCCGCTTCGGGTTGGAGCAAAGCAGAGAACATGCTCGGGTCCGTCATGGCGCAGATAGCCCTTGTCGTGGTGGCCAAGGATAACGCCGTCGGGATCAAGCAAGCCTGCTGCGCAGATTTCTTCGTCTCTTGCCCATCGCGCCGAGCCATATGTTGCGACCTCGTGGCTTTCTCGCGCCCGCATGATTGCCATGAGAATGGCAATGCCAATCGAGAGAATGCCGCCCGATGCAGCGATCAGAGCGCCTTCAACAAAGATGTCAGGTGCATAGGCGTCGAAGGTGAACCACCACAAAAAGAAGTTGGTTGGATAGTAGATCGGCCAATTCCCTAGCTTGAACCAAGGGTTTCCAAGCTGGATCTGGAAACCCAACCGCCAGGCTGTCCATTGGGTCGCCAGCCAGACCATCATCAGAATGACCGCTAGGACGAGCGCAATCTGGCCCCAGAGAATACGGCTGCCACGCATGAAGGCTCCTCAGAAAAAGAAAGAGTTCCCAAAGAAGCAGCGACGGTCATGTCCTTGGCAAGAGTGGACGTGGGACGAGCGAAGAAACGGATATGTTGGAGAGCGAAACGGATAAGTTCGCAGAACGCCTACGTTCAGAGATTTCTATGGGTCGGTCTTGTCCGAATCCATATCCATCGCGAGTTTGAGCAATCGAGACAAGGCCGGGTTGTGATTGTTTGGCGACCAGACGACAGAGAAAGTGATCCGTTCGGTTTCGTCATGGATGGGTTTGAAGACAACATCGCGGGCTCTCAACAAAGAGGCTTCCTTGAGAAACAGAGAGATGCCGCATCCTGCTTCGATCAGAGAGAGCAAAGTGCCATAGCCGATTTTCAGCTTGAGGATTTCGGGTATCGGCCAGCGGCCCATGGACCGTGCGATGATCAGATCATGGATCTGGGGGCCGGTGCCTCCTCGGCGGGTAAGGAAGGTCTGTTGTGCCAGATCCTTCCATGTGATTTTCTTCTGGACCGTAAGTGGGTGGCCAAGAGGCAAGCCGACCAGAATTTCATCGCTCCAGATGGTTCGGGAATTGAGATCAGGGATTTCCTGATTGCAAGCCATAAAGGCAATATCGAGCTTGCCTTCCCTCAACATGAATAATGCTTCCCGTGCGGTGCCTTCGGAAATTTCGAAATGCACGAGGGGCGCTTCCTCCTTGAAGCGCTTGAACAGGCGATCGAGAAAGCCGCCGGGAACAAGGGAATAGATGCCGACACGCAAATCGGCCTTCTCCCCTCGAGCCCGGCTCCCCGCACATAGAATTGCCGCTTCCAATGTTTCCAGAGCACTATCGACTTCCGCCACGAAATGACGTCCGGCTTCCGTGGGCTGAACGCCATGGGTCGAGCGCTCAAAGAGCAGGATCCCCAACTCCTGCTCCAAGTCCCTTACTCTCATGCTGACACTGGACTGGCTGACGCCGAGCGCACGTGCTGCCCCTTGAAAGCTGAGATATTCTGCGACTGCCAATGTTTGAATGAGCGCAGTCATCGGCACCCGTTTGCCGAGAGAAATGCGGGCAAGCAGTTTGGTCCTGCCACGTTTCATAGGCGACCCTCCTGCCGATCTAGAATTTCACTCCAATGCCGACATTGATGATACTCTGGGAAGGATCGGTCGTAACGGGGGTGGAGCCGAAATTGGCAGTGCTGTCCTGATAGTCGTTGTATCGGTACTCCAGTCGCCCGAAGATGCTTTTTGTGAAGGCGAAGTCCAGCCCGGCACCAAGCGTCCAGCCATGGAAGGTCATGTCTTCGTTCTGGGTGCCAGAGAAGTCGGCATTCATGCCGGTGTAGCCGCCCGACACAAAGACAAGTGCACGATCCATCGTATACCCAAGCCGCCCACGGGCGCTCCAGTTCATGCCGTTCTGGAATTTCAATCCTCCAGTTTCATAACTGGACCAGTCTTTACCTAGGTCAGCTTCAAAGCCCGCCAGAAATGAGGGTGAGAATATCCAGTTGTACCCAGCGAAACCGCCGATGCGTGCCCCTTCATGGTCATATGATGTTGAAACGACCCTTGTGAAGCCGGGGAATATCAACGGGAATGATACCTCGGCATCATTCCAGCTGTAGCCGCCGTAAACTCCGACATATGAACCCTCCCAGGGGTTAGTGTCGTAACGCTTTGCGTTCTCAACGACGGGGTTAGGTGTTGGCAGATCTGCGGCCGCCGCCAGAGAAGGAACCATAAGCGCGCAAACGCCATACATGAGGAACAATCGTTGAAACATCTGGGTCTCCATTTGATGTGAATGATGATTTTTTGAGGGATATGAATTCGTCAGTTCAGAAGGCCGCAGCCATCAGAAGCTTCAATCGGTGCAAAGCCTGAAAGACAGCTTCCCTCAATTCGCTGTGCTTGCAGTCAGTCCCAATGACCTTCTGTGCTGCCACGAAGACCCGACGCCATCTGGCCTGTGCCTCGCGGGTATTCCGGTGCAGGTGGATTGCCCCGAAATTCTGATCGAAGCCGATAAGGTTGGCCCGCGCACAAAGGAGAGGTGAGAAAGCCTCGACGACCTCAGCCACCAAGATCCATCCCAAGGCGGTCGATGCATTTGCTGCCGCCAAGGACGGTTGCATTGGACGGACGTCTGGAGGAGGGTTACCAGTCAGGTCGGAGAGATCCCAAACCAGAGCCGTCACAAGTGGGCCATTGTCGATTTCATCGAAGTGAGGCTGGAGAGAAGGCGACAAATATGCGGGCTGGAGATGCTGACAAAACTGGTGGTAAATCCGGAGATAGCGAAGATAGTGATCATGGCCGCCAA
Organism: uncultured Cohaesibacter sp.; assembly: GCF_963662805.1. NCBI lineage: Bacteria > Pseudomonadati > Pseudomonadota > Alphaproteobacteria > Hyphomicrobiales > Cohaesibacteraceae > Cohaesibacter > uncultured Cohaesibacter sp. The sequence continues at coordinate 87,725 of NZ_OY759854.1, read as the reverse complement.
ACAGGTTTATATCCTGAAGCAGGCCAATCAGGCTCGCTTGAATGGCCAAGACGAGATTGATGAGAAATTCGTCGTCTTTGGCAATCTGCCTGCCAGTTCCGGCAATCGTCAGCGGTATTTCCGGCGCAAACGAAACATCAAACTCATTTAGACTGGTCATTGCTCAACTCCTTTCGAAGACAGACTTGCGTTTTGAGATCCGGAAACGCGCTATTGAAAGAAGTTGTGTTTGATCATGAAGAGCATGTTTTCATAAGCTTGCTCGGCGCCTATCAGAAGCCGTTCTTCGTCAAGATCGGAAAAGTCAGCCGCATCGAGCGCCGCTGAAAATTTCCTCCAGTGAAGCCCGCACAATTCGGCATTTTGAGACAGATGGCCTGCTCCACAGTCTTTCGTCAGCCCTAAAAGCGCGATCTTGTGCAGGTAGAAGGCTGAGCCAAGTTTTGCGCTTTCGGCGACATACAACCAGCCAAGGGCGGTTGGAATATCGACCTTGCAATCTTGGACAAGTGGCAGTTCCAGTCGCTCACCACCAAGATCGACAATGTCGCGGCGGATAAGGGGTAACCGGCGCCTCTGACGAATATCGGGTATGATCGGCAACAGACTGCGGCTGGTGTAATAGATGTCTGTCAGATAGTGGAACCGATATTGTGATTTCAGGAATTTGAGATATTGCTCGCGTGTTGTAAACGGATCGATCTCCATGATCAGCTGATCGAGCATTTCCTGAACCGGATTTACCGTTCGCCACAGATTGTGTGTTCTCGATTTTGGTTTTGCGGGGGCAGTTGTCGGAGCAGTCCCAATATTCATTGAATCACCTCAGTTGTCACACGCAAGGCAATTTCACTTTGTTTGAACTGCTGCAACTCAGCCCTCCCGGCAGCATCTTCACGGAGAAGTGATGCCAGAAGGGCCTCGTTGTCTGCCCACCGCATATTTTCGCCGCCCCGGCCCCACACCGAGTCGGCCCACTCCGGCACCCTGTGACCCGCGTCCCCTCGCTGGTTTCAGCCTTCGCTAAAAGGCAAAGGCGAACAAAAGTCACGTCCGTCCAGAGTGTTAGAGAAAGACCCTTCTTCCCTCACCGCATGATTGAAATCGGCAAGAAAGGAAGGATCGGTGCAAACAATTCTATTTGGATAGTCGCGAATAAAATAAAATCGCGCACATCACCACCCAAAACAGCAGCAAATAGGGTACGAAAAGACAGGAAATACTCAATCTAATCGTCAGCTCACCCTATTGAGTTCAAACTATTACATGAAACAAAATTACTAATTCTGAGTTTTACAAATTAATACGTAGAGTTACTACTTGCCATAAGTAGTAAAAGCAGATATCTGAAATCTACGCCTGTTGCTAAGGTGATATAGAATAAGGCTTTTTCGCCGCTGAAACAAAATTAGTAATACTGTTTCACAGAAAAAGTAATCGCCGCAGCCACGCGGACCAGGGCGGATTTTCGAGTAACAGTATTACGAGAAACCAGTGCCATCATTGGCAAGAGAAAGCCCCACAGGTAATAAATGATAGAAAATGGTATGCGGCTGTATGACCAATACAACAACCGCCTTTATATTAACCCCGAAGAGAGGGATCGATTTATCGAGGCAGCCAGCCAAAGCGATTGTGATATCCGATCCTTCTGCCTGACCCTGCTTTATACAGGCATTCGTCTCACCGAAGCGCGAGAATTGACGGTAGCAGCTGTACAATTGGATTCACGGCTGATTTCTGTCCGGTGCCTCAAAAAACGAAACAGACATGTGATGCGGGAAGTCCCCATTCCTCCAGCTCTTGTCGAGGCACTTGAATGCGTGCATGGCATCAGAACCATTCAGAAGAATATGGTTCATGCTCACACCAAATTCTTGTGGACCTACAATGGCAGACCCCTGGCCAGAACAACGGCCTACCGCTGGGTCAAGCGGGTGATGGATGACGCCGGCATTGTCGGTATGCAGGCAAGCCCCAAAGGACTACGGCACGGGTACGGCATTCATGCTATCCGTTCCGGTATTCAGCTTCATATGCTGAAAAAATGGATGGGACATGCATCCATGAATACGACCGCAATTTACGCAACTGCAATCGGTAAGGAAGAGCTCGCTCTTGCTGATCGGATGTGGTGATCCAAACATGGCTTTCTTCATCTGCCAGAGGACCAACCAGCGATGATGAGAGACAAGGCCGGAGGCTCCTGAGCCTCCGGTTGAAGCGGTCCGGATCAAATACCCAGCCCCTTTTGCCGACCAAACTGCCATGACACAGATCCCCCACGCATCTGGCCAAACACCTCCCGCCCCAATTGCCGATCCATCACTGGGCGCCAGGGAACAAGCGTGAATTCATGGGCCTTCTCAATCAGGGCAAATTTCCCACTTGCAAGCTGTCGGGTGGCCTTGAAGGTTCCTTTGACATTCTCACCATCGCGGGTAGGCCTGAATGGCAATCTGCTGCTTGCAGACAGCTCGGCACCGACACGGGTCACTTCTCTGTCTTGCAGGACGGTCAGGAGATTGCGCCGATATAGAATTCGGCCGTTGCGCTGACGCATAGCATCCCCCTGCTCGATCAAATGTTCCCGGCGTGCCGCCATGGCGTCACGCACTTGGTTGCCAAACCCCGACGGGGATAGGTCTCCTATGTCCGTCGCCAGCAAACGTCTATCAAGCCAGGTCGCCCCATCAGATCCGATCTGCGTTTCGAGGTCAAAATTCGAGAGGACACGGATCGTGGTCTGGCGGTTTCGGCTTGCATTGAAGGCTGAGACTCTTTCCTCAAAGTCGGAAGGGATATGCCAGTGATCAGCGTCGATGCGCTCGACAAGACCAGCGCGCCGCAAGACTTCCAATCTGCGGACGTGTGCAGCAACATAGGTTTCGCGATCGCTGCCATTGCCCAAATGCTTCAGATGCATGCTGGGTCGGAAGATGCCATTGTCAGCGAGCGCCGCAATTGTTCTGTCCGAAGTTCGAAGACCTGCCTCTGCTGGCCCTATCTCAAGGACACTGCCAATCCGAGCATCTTCGATCATCTCGGGATTGATCCCTGAGACGTGATGCGTATGACCATCGATGGCATCGATGACAAGGCTGATCCTGTCGCCAAGTTCATCACTCAGATATTTGTCGAGGATGCGCCCGACGATCCGTTTGGGGGTGGAGGCGTCATGGATTTCGAGAGCCAAAGGGTCCCTGACCAAGCCCTCAGCCTTCAACGCTTTTTCCATCGTGCGGATGATATCCCCTCTTTCCCCGATCTCCCGCAATGTTGCCTCGAGGTCTGGCTTTAGCTCCCAGACGCCGAGGTCCAGCTCTTTGGCTAGGCCCATCTTTGCAAGTTTTGAGAGGCGGCGTAATCGATGGCTCCGATCAATACTGCTTGGCGTCTCATCATCGCCATGCCGCAGATCAACAAGATTGTTGGTCGTATTATCAATCAATACTCGATCAATCCGGGTGAAGCGGTCTTGATCGATCTCCCGTGCGATCTTGTGGCGTTGTTCAAGTTCTGAAACGGGCCCCAATTCCAGTGTCGCCAGTTCGCTTGCGCGTTCACGCATGCCATGAGCGAGATAGTCACCATTGATCACCAGATTCTCGCCCAGCTCATCCACCCCTCGGATGATGACATGCACATGGGGTTGTCCGGTATTGTGATGGTTGACCGCCACCCAGTCCAATCTTGTTCCAAGATCTTCCTCGATGCGGCCTATGAGGTCACGGGTGTAACCGGTCAAGTCAGAGAGTTCAGCCCCATCCTCGGGAGATACGATCAGGCGAAACTGATGGCGATCCTCGCGGCCACGTTCCAGAAATATCCCGCCGTCACAGTGATCCTCTCCTGCGGAATATAGCTGACCACGTTCGCCATCGCGTGCTGTGCCATCACGCTGAATATAGCGCAGATGCGCAGCGCCTCGCCCATTCCGGCTGGCATCACGCACATAACGCGCCTTGACGATGACACGACGCATTCCGGCTCGACTGTATCGCCAGCCACCGGATAGCGAGCGCGACCTGGCAAAAGCGGCTCCTCTACCCCGCTTGACGCCAGGGCCAATCTGTCGGCCTTCCGGCCTGCCTTTGTTTTTCGCCACCCCCGAAAACAGGGCCGACTTTGATGGGCGGTTACCATGCTGGCGAGCGATCTTCTTCGCTGCTGTCAGAAAGCTCTTCGCCCTGCCGAGCCTTGGAATATCGGAGTGTACAGAACCAGCTTGTGGCCGAAAGCTCCTTTCATCATCGATTGCCATAAACCCTCCCGATCTCCGTTCAACGGCCCGTTGGTGCCGTCAAGATTCCCAACAATTCAGAGACTTAAAAATGCCAGTGGCACCAATCCCCATAAAGCAGGGTGCCGCAAGGCAGCCGCTAACCGACGTGCAGACAACAAGAATTTTAGAAGCCGGACCCGAGGAGTGCCGGTTTCCTTTATCTTGCCCTCCCCTTCCCTCAGATATTTTCGCTTTCCTGACCTTCTCAGTCTGCAAGAGCTTCAAAGACAAAGAGCCCGCTGGCATGCGGCCCGAAACCCACTTTTCCGAACTGGTCATCCCGTCCTTCTTGACTGGCGAACAGCTCTGCTTCACGCCAATCACTGACGAATTGCCGTTGGCTAGATGTGATCTTGTCTCGAAGTATGGGTGCAAGATCTTCCAAATAGGACACCGTTTCGGCTGGCAGACTTCGGCCACCCTGAAGTGCATCCTCGTAGCGGGTTGGTCCCGCATTGTACGCGGCCAGCATGGCTTCGATGGTGCCATAGCGATCCCAAAGGAAACTGAGATAAGCCGTGCCAGCAAAGACATTGTCGCGCGGATCAAAGGGGTCGTCGCCAAGATCATGGCGGAGCTTCATGTCTGTCCAGGTGTCAGGCATGAGCTGCATCAGTCCCATGGCACCTTTGGGCGACACCGCATCTTCCTTGCCTACACTTTCTTGCTGAAGGATTGCCTTGATCCAGTCCTCCGGAAAGGAGAAGTGTCGCGCCGCCTCCGCAATATGAACAACATAAGAAGCGGCAATCGCCTCCCCTGCGCGAGTTGATGCGAGAGGTGCGACACTTGCCACAAGAAACAGGAAGCCGCTACACAGCAAGGCTGCGCGATGCTTCTCAGAACTGATGTGATGATGAACACTCATTGTGTTGGTGCCCGCCATTCGAAACGGCCATCGCCCGCTTCGTCGGTCCAAAACGGTCGCGCAAGACCGATGATGGAGCTTGAAGGCAATGGCCCGAAATAGCGACCATCTAGACTGTCATCGACCTGCCAATTCATCAGGAAGAGTTCATCTTGACCGATCGTCTGGCATCCATGCCATGTCGGGAGTAAGCGGCCCACATGATCCGCTTCACGAGCATGCCCCATTGTCACCTCATCGACAGTTATGGAGCCGTTGAGACGGCAGACCATTTGACCGGGCAGGCCCACAATGCGTTTCAACAGCGGTGTCCCATTACCGATGTAGCCACGCTCAACGGCAAAGGTCTGCCACTTCTCTGGCAGCCTAACGGCAACGAGATCGGTGACGTCGAGTCCGACAGGTTCACTGAGAAGATAGAGCCCAATGGGTGCGCTGGCCGAGACATTCCAGACAAGTTTCAGCTGCGGTGAGAAGAAGAAGGGTGAAGCGACAACAGCGGCTGCGGCAATGGCAACGGCGGCATAAGCAAAGCGCATCATGGTGCGATCCTTTGTCTCGCGAGCCAGGCCGCATGACGCTCGATTGAGTAGCCATCAGGATCTTCCCCCGCTTTCAACCGGTTATGAACCTGTCGCCAGTGATCCGGCGAAGCATCAGCGGGATTGATGCCAATTGCTTCCACCCTGTCGATCGCTATCAAGGCACGCTGGACCTTCGCCCATCCATTCAGGCGCAGAAGAATGATGCCGCCAGGACGGACGCAGGGCACGGTCTGACAGGCGTCTCCCTTGCCGACGGCCTTGATGATGTCGATGCGAGAGACTTGTGTGCCATAGCCGTTTGAAGCCCAGCGGACGAAAGCAAAGACGGTGCCCGGTTTGAAACCGACGATGCTGCGGTATGGGTCGAGGATCTTTTCATAGCTCTTGTGCCCGAAGCGGATCCAATGTTCGATCCTGTTCTTCTCGAACGTCAGATCAACCAGCGTGAGAAATGGCGCATCCTTTGACATCGCCTCTGTCATGGCAATGTCCTCCACGAAGCTGCAGGCGGCATAGAAGCGGCACTCTTTTTCAGATATCCACGTGCCTCTGAAGCAGAAGAAAAACTGTTAGAATCACTGTTAGATAAGTTACGGATCTTGTTTCCATCTTTGAAACAAGATCTTGCTCGCTGTTCGTGCGTTTGATGTGCCGATAGTGTTGCGTCTGATGTACCGATAGTCTCTGCGTGTGGTGTGCCGATAGTGTCACCCGATGCATCCACAGCCTTGTCTACAGTGCCTGTGCGCGGAATGACGGGAAGGATCCAGAGCACCTCCCGATCTTTGAGCGCACCAAGCCCGAGCCGATAGCCAGGTAATGGTTGTTGTCTTGCGATCCTGCGAATGGCCAGAGCAAAGTCGGAAGCACGAGCAAGGCTTCCTGATTTTCGATGCAGATGGGCAATATCAAAGTGCCAGCCATTTTGCTGATGCCCCACATGCTTGCGAGCGATGCGATAGAGCCAACGCTCGATCCCTCCCTTCAGCCGGAAATAGGCGGGATCGATCGAGAGCACCAAAGAGCGGTCCATGACCCCGTTGTAGAACCATTCCGGCAGGATAAATTCCATGCCTTCGACACGGCCATTGATAGTGGTCCGCTCTTCCCACTCGTTGATCCATGAGAATTGGCGACAGCGCCAACGGGTCCCATTGCGGATGGTGGTGGCAATGACAGTTGACTGCAGCCGCGCCAAAGAGGCCCTCAATAGGCAATATTGCCGGTTCCCCGTTTGACGTCCAATGCCACGCAACAATTGATAGGGTTTGAAATGCAGCAGCCGCGAGCTGTGCTCCCCGGCATTTTCAGCGGCGACAATCTGGCTGGCGGCCCAGATCAGGATGTCTGCATCCCATATTGTCGCCATGCCGTGGTCCGGCATTCCGAAGACCTGGATCTCGATGTCGGCCTGCTTGTAGCAGATGGGCTTCAGACGTGGGCTCTTCGCCAGAGAAAAGAAGGGCCGCTCCATGAGATCCCGCTGATCGCGCAAGCAGGGGCTGCTGGACGAGATGACAAAGGGGGAAAGCTGACCACGTCCTTCATGTTGATTGGAATGATCCGTTCTTTGTGCAGTCATTCAAAGCTTCCCCCGCTCTTCAGCAGTCAGTGGACGAGCGGGAAAGACCTTTCTCGATGTCTGTTCACTGGTGGATCTGCGAGCGCCCTGCTCAGTCCAAGCTTGCAGGTCTTCAACGGAATAGACCACGCGGCCGCCAATCTTTCGGTAGGTTGGTCCCGTACCGTAGGTGCGATGCTTTTCGAGGGTTCGAAGAGACAGCCCTAAAAAGTGAGCGGCTTCCTGCGTGCGCAGCAGGCGTGAGGGCATATCGGGATCAAGCTTGACCATGGCATATCTCCAAATGTTCAAAGGTGCCGCTATCGGAAGACAGCGAGCTATGGAGAAGCATGGCGAGAGCAACGCGCTCTGTAGCGTGCCGCATTTGAGATGCTCTATTGGCGGCACTCCTTAAATATCGGCTCAAAGTGGAAAACCGGAGAGTTTTCAAACGGACAAAGTATCGGAGAAGCAAATCACAAGACATCTTCGAGTGATTGAGCTAGGAAAGAAGATGGAGCAGAGACGCGCTGCTCCGGGGCGTCGAAACCCCTGTTAGAGGTTGATGTCGACCGATACGGCATCACACTCCTTGACCTTACGGTCGGGGAGCCTGTGGCGTATGTCCAGGGCTTCCCGCCTAAAGGCCACGGGGCCGCCTAACACGGTTTCGAACTCCCCGATCACCAGGGTCAAAGAGGCTATTGCGGGGGCGCACCGCAAGCCACGCCTCCTCTGAATGGAAGGGGAAGCTGATGCATACACCAATCGATCCCGATGTTGCTGACGAAGCTCCAAGAGATGATCGTGTCACTCCCTATGACGAGCAGCATTTCGTGACCTATCTGCGTCTGCTTGATGCTGAGAAAGCAGGAGCCAATTGGCAAGAGGTCGCCAGAATAGTCCTTCACCGCGATGACGCCGATGATGACGAGCGAAGCTATCGCTGCTGGAAAAGCCATTTGGATCGAGCCCAATGGCTCTCGAAGACTGGATATAAGACCATCCTGACACAGGCAGCCGGGACACGCCGGAACCGGTGAAGACAAACGACCTAACTATTCGCCTTTGCTTTTTGGCGCCGGCTTGACCGGATAGTGAAGAAGCTGCCGGTAATCTCCAAGCATCATTCTCTTGCCGTGAGCAACCAGTCGACGCGCCCTGTTCTTGCGAGGATCCACTTCAAAGTCCTCCTTGCGCCCGCGGAATGCCAATAGCTGTTCGGCAAGTTTTCTATAGCTGGCCCCTTTTCGTCGTCCATCAAGTGATCGCAAAGAGAGCGTGTGCCATTGTCTCATTTGATCGGGCATGAGCCGATAATCTGGACCCGATGGGCGGTTATTGAGAGAGCGCCAAAAGCGCCTCGCTGCATGGATGCGAAGCTCTAGGTATCTGTCGAGTGGCAGATAGAATGCGTAAAGGCGAGCTTTGCTTGCTTCCCTGCAAGAAACGGAGAAATGATGTTCCGTGCCAGCGACACGCCAAATGCCATGACAGGTGTCCCCGACCTGCTTCATCTTCACATCCTTGAGTTTCGCCAGTTCGAAAACCGTCTGACCATTGCCTCCTTCAACTTGCACAGGCACAAGCGCCACGGATTGCGGCAGCATGCGCGGAGACCAAAACAGAAGTTGCTTGTCCGATGAAATGTCCGGGTCTTGCGGGAAACAATACCCCCCAATGTTCGGGAAAGGCGTTTTGACTGTCTTTCGAAACGGGAGCTTCGGTGTGCAACTGCCAATCGCGCCGATATGCGTCATTGCGGCGAAGATATTCCCATGCGAAACCGGCAGCATCGAGACGAGTGGTGTATTGATAAGCCCCCGGACTCCGCCAATCCAGATCCTGCATGGCGTTTCCTTGATGTGGTTGGTTCAATTCATTGTCCAACCGATTATTTTCAGGGAATATGAGATCTTCGGTAGTCGAGATTTAGTTATATCAATATCACTTAATTGAACCCATATGGCACCCTGCGCCACTCTGCCAGCAATTAGCCGCCATTCTTTTGCCAGCTCCATCTATTAGGATTTCCTAACAACCGAGATTGCAGTAGGGGGAACAAAAGATGAGGCTGAAATTCAGACTGGGCGGGATAGTTTTCCTGGCTCTTTCAATTGCTTGCTGGATAGCCGAGCGCGTCTTCTATGGAGCGAGAGTGGATGAGAATGGCATTCTCCAAGAAAGCTGGTTCGTACCACTCAGCGCCCTGTTCTTTCTGCTGGGAATAATCCTGCTGCTATCATCCTTTCTTTTCAGAAGGAGATGAAGACCAGAGTCTGGTATTTTGAAGGTGTGAACGATGCGGCTGCGCTACGCCACCTGTTTCAGGTCGACGGCGTCCGGGAAGATGGCTCGGTTTCTGCCATTCTCCTTGGCGTAATAGAGGCGTTGGTCAGCAATTGCCACCATCGCATCGAAGTCTTTGCTCTCTGAACCGAAGGCCGAGCCAATGCTGACACTCAGTTCATGGTGCACACCCTCTTCTGGCGAGAAGTCGACGGCATTGACCGCAAGGCGAATGCGCTCTGCCAGATCCTTGGCATTGTCATAGGAAGCGTCATTGGCAAAGACAGCGAATTCCTCTCCGCCCAAACGAGCGAACAGATCACTTTCGCGCACCGCATTCGAGATTGCTTGCGTGATTTGCACCAAAGCCCGATCGCCCGCAGTATGACCATAGGTATCGTTGATGCGCTTGAAGTGATCAACGTCGATGGAAATCAGAACCCCATCCGTCTTGTCCGCAACTCCCGCGATGAAGCTGCGACGGTTGAGGATGCCTGTCAGCGTATCGTGATTGGCCTGATGCTCCAGCTCATCTTTAACAAGCTGCAGACGGGCCAGAGCGTCGTTGGCCTTGTGCCGATAGCTCTCAATGACCCAAGTGACCGGACCTGCGACAATGATAGGAACTATGGTGGCGATCACTATTGCTGAGTCATCCATATAACCTTGAGTTATATGCGTAACGACATAGGTCACAAGAAGAGAGAGAGATACAGAAAGCAAGGTAACAGCCGTCGCGACATAGAAAGTTTTTCGTTTTGTTTTTCTACCCGTTTCCGACATGAATTCCCTTTGCTCTTTTCTCACCAATCCGTCATGTGACTGCTTTTACGTGTGCCTTGCTAATTTACGGTAAAATTAAGCTGCGAATTTTGCACTATATTTCCGATTTCCTTGAAAGAGCGGCACTGTTCGACCGCTCTCAAGTTGTTTTTCAGCCCTACAGTTCGCCGGTATATTCCCCGCGTGCCGGGTAGTTTTTCTTGATGGCGGAATCCGTCGCGGCCAAAAGCTCCGAGAAATGCGGCCGGACGAACGGCATGGTCTGCACGGACATGTAATAGAGCGTCTGCTGGGGCGTGATCAGGAACAAGCCCGGCTCCGAGAAGAGAGCGGGCTCTTCGATGCCGATGGACGACTTGCCCCGCGACGTGGAAATATAGAGCCCCCAGTCCTTGGCTTCCTTCAAAGGCAAATCGTAGGCAATACGCAGGGATGATGCACCGATGCGTTTGGCCATCTCGGCGGCCCGGTCTTCCGGATCTGAGGAAACCGCAACCGTCGTGATGCCTCGCTCGGCAAAATCCGGCGTCAATCGTTCCAGCTCCTTGAGATAGGTGGCGCAGAGGGGGCAATGCAGTCCGCGGTAAAAACAGATGATGGTTCCGAGATCTGCCTTTTCTTCAGAGAGAACAAACTGCCCTCCTCCAACGATTGGCAGAGACAGGTCTGGTGTTTTCTGGCGTGGCATCAACATGAGAGGCTCCTGATGATCAAAACAAAGGGAATTGTGATGACCTGCAGGATAGGATACGATTGATCGGCCATAGTCCAGAAAGTCCGATAATGAGTATCAAAAATCCCTGTGCCTCGCTTGATAGGCTCGCCAGCCTCATTCAAGGAATATCCGTTGAAGCGGTGTATGCCGGGCCTGAAGAGACGGCTGATCTCTCGATCTCTGATGATGTCAGCCGAGTCATGGTTGGCCCATCAGATCAAGCCGTTGTATCCATCGGCCTGTCGCCACCCGCGAGCCACGGCCCTTTCTCTGCCCTCGTCGGAGAAAGCCTGATGCTCAAGGGCGAAGCGCAAGCCCTCGCCCGGCTTCTGGTATCCGAAACACAGGATCCACGATGCGGAACGCGTGCGCTACGCGATGCCTATGTCAAAGCGATGATCATACATCTTCTGAGGGACGAAATCGCAGCAGGACATATCAAGTCAGGCCCGCTGGCTGGTCTCTCCGATCCGCGCCTTGCACGAGCCATTGTTGCTATGCATGACAATCCGGGCCGCAACTGGCAGGCAATTGATCTTGCCGATCTTGCAGGCATGTCGCGCGCCGCCTTCATGCGCAGCTTCCGGACCACAGTCGGCGAAACCCCGATCAGCTATCTGCGCCATTGGAGGCTGGACCGAGCAAAGGAAGCGCTTCAGCGTGGAGAGCGGGTCGGACAGGTCGCACGTAACTATGGCTATGGTTCACCCGACGCCTTTTCGCGAGCCTTTCAAGCGGCAGAAGGAGTGCTGCCGTCCGACGTTTGCGTGAAAGGCTAGGACCACAAGGCCGGTTTCCAAGTTAATCGCATAGATGGGCGGGTGGCAAAAACACCCAGAATGTCCAATCGCGGGCGGATAGCTGACATTTGACGCAGATACGAGATTCCTGATGCCGCCGATCGGAACGGACATTCAAGTATGGGCTCAGCTCTTCTTTGGAGTGGTCCTGGGCTCCAAACGCAATTAAGATCCAGAATGCAACGAGGGTTATTACGTTGCGGAAATCTTTGAGGAGACAGAAAGCATTTTCGATCAGGTAACCACCCTGACATGATCCTGTTGCATAGTAGCTAACCCTTGGGATCTGAAACGATAGCCGCTCTCTTGGCTTCTCAACGCAAAGTGCCTCAGAACGCTGTCAAGCCTGATTGGTCGGCCTATGGCAAAGCTGCCCGTTTAAACGCAATGATTTGATACTCGAGCTTTGACGATTGGGGGCATTCTCTTTTTGGGCTCCGGCATTCAGGAAAATGTCTCGGATAAAGCCAGCAAATTTGGCATTCCCGTCTATCGCACCAAACCTGATGGACGTAAACGCCATTCTTGCTATTGGGAGCGCTGCTCAGAGTGTCGCTGGTTAAAATCATATCCAAACCGCCCTCAGAGTGTACTTTTGAACCACTACGCAGAACTGGTGAACGATCAAGCATTTGTCCACGAATTTTCACCGGATAACTTGTCGGTTTCTCATCTTTCTCTGAATGGAAATTCTGTTTGGCACATAGCCATAATAACAGTGAAAGCCTGAGGCGAAAGGCTATGGAATTGCAAGTAAATGGAGGCTACTCTGGACAACCGAACCGACACGGACCAAACCAGCGATGGTGAGACAAACGGTCATCAGCTCACAAACCTTGCTATTCTAGCAATGATAGTTGGTGTGGCTGCGATTGGCGCCGAGGCTTTGGTGATGTCTCCCATGCTTGATGACATAGGGAAAAGCCTAGATACTTCTCCCGGCGGCTTGGGAGTGGCAGTGGCCGCGTATGGAGTTTCACTGGCAATAGCAGCCCCTTTATTAGGGCTCTATGGTCAACTCTTTGATCGCTTGAAGCTCATGCTCTTCGGTTTGGCGCTATTTGTCATCTCTACATTGGCTTGCAGCATCGCATGGGAAGGCCTTGTTCTTACAGCGGCTCGAGCAGCGTGTGGCGTATCTGCTGGAGCATTCCTTCCTAGTTGTTATGCCTTCATAGGCGACGCTGTTCCCTACGAAAAGCGAGCAAAAGTGATGGGGCAAGTCATGTTTGGTTGGTCCCTTTCGTTGGTTGTCGGCGTTCCTCTTGGTGGACTCGTCGGCCAAGCCTTGGGTTGGAGAATGACTTTTCTCGTCGTTGCTGCTGCAGGAGCTATCGCCTTTGCTGTGCTTTTGGGGTTTGCTAAGCGATACGCAGGCGCTCGTAAGGCCGGGTCGATGTGTGCTGTGACGCAATGGCGACAGCCAGTATCTGTATTGTTTATATTTGGAGTCACGTTCTTCAATATGCTCGGCTTCTACGGAGTATACACTTATCTCGGTACGGCAGTTCGGCAGGTTCAAGATGTTGGTAGCGCAGGTGCCTCAGCTTACGTACTTTTCTATGGGGCAGGTCTGGCATTCAGCACACTACGTGGAGACATTTTAGATAGGATTGGCAAGATTCGGGTGCTCCAAAGCGCGTTTTTTCTTCTGATCTTAGTGTTTTTTGTTCAGTCTGTTGTGATTGAGCAGCCGGTTTTGTTGGCAATGTTGATGTGTATTTGGGGGATCCTGCAGGGAGCCATCCTAACCGGACTGAATACAATCTTGACGCAACAAGCCGGAGCATCGCGTGGAATGGCTGCGGCTCTCAACAGTTCCTTGACATATGCGGCAGTAGCGCTCTCAGCATTGCTTGGTGGGCTTGTTATCGACACCCCGTCTGGCTTTAGCCAAATATGCTATGCCGCAGCATTCCTAAGCCTGCTATCGTGGTTGACGTTGCTTAGATCCAAGATAAAGGGGTAATTGTTACGCTTTCCACGAGAGACTGCGAAATGCGGTCGTCGGCTTTGGTATCGGATGATAGGAGAGTGGCTAGTCTACCTCAATGTTCTGGTGCTCAACTTTATGCCGACGCTTCGCGTATAGCTTTATAGCTTCCTTGCGAAAAATCCCAGGTGAACGGCCCGTTGATCGCCTGAAGGCATTGCTGAAGGCGCTTTCGGAGCCGTATCCGACGAAATCAGCGATCTCCGCAACTGATCGGTCCGTTTCGCTCAGTTCTTTTTCGGCTAGTCGCATTCGCCAATTCAGGACATACGTCAGAGGCGGAATGCCAACGACCTCCCGAAAGCGAACAGCAAATGAGGTCCGAGACATGCCGCTCAGCTTTGCTAGCTCTTTCAGTGTCCAAGGATGAGATGGCTCCAAATGGATTGCTTTCAATGCAAGAGTGATGTGTCGATCGTCCAATGCTGATAGCCAGCCCGCTCGCTCAGTATCTGTAGATTCAATATGAAGCCTCAGTGCTTCGATGAAGAGTAGTTTGGCTAGCTGTGAAGATGCCGTAGCCGAGCCAGCTCTATCTCTTTGCATCTCTGCGGCCAACTCGGTTAGAAGCCAGCACAATTTGGACGCTTCATCACTCTGCTCACTTATATGGACCACTGGAGGAAGGCTTTCTCGCAAGAAGCCGCTGCGTTGCTCATCAACTTGCAGCAAACCTCCAATCATCATGAAGTCTTCTCCTTCGCCTGCGCGTAGCTGGCCTTCTCCATCACGATCCAATGGCGTGCATTCTGCAGATACAAGCATTTCTGGTTCGGTCGCCAGAATTACACCCGGCGCACTGTTTGTGATGATCACATCTCCGGTTTTAAATCGCTTGGCAAGCGTCGGGCTTTCACCGCATGACATCCAGCATTGACCCTTGACGACAGCCAGAAACTTAATCGCTTCGGAGCGTTTGAATCTTCGTGCCCAATTGCCTCCAGCCACGAGGATACCACTGAGAATGCAGCGAGCGTCAACAAGGTCGAGAACGTCTGAAAGGGGATCTGTTTGCATTGTCGAACTATGGAGCATGAATTGCGCACGATCAAGCATTCATTGTTCGAGAAAGTTGTCTTATCAATGCGTATTCCACCAAAAAGGAGTTTCTCATGCCACTTGATCACTTCATCACACTAGGCCGTTCTGGGCTGCGTGTTAGCCCCTTGTGTCTTGGCACTATGACATTCGGTGAAGACTTTGGTTGGGGTGCCAGCGAGGAGGAGTCACACCAAATGCTGTCGACCTATCTGGACCACGGCGGCAATTTCATCGACACGGCAAATATCTACACAGCTGGCCATTCTGAGAGTATAATTGGCGACTATCTGCGCCAGACGGATGTACGTCGCGACGGGCTGGTCCTCAGCACAAAATTCTATTGTAATCTCTACCCCGGTGATCCCAATGGAGGTGGAGCGGGACGCAAAGCCCTGATCCAGCAATGCGAAGCTTCGCTAAAGCGTCTTCAGACCGATTACATCGACATCTACTGGCTTCATAACTGGGATCAAACAGCACCAATCGAAGAGACGCTGCGAGGATTGGATGATCTCGTCACGTCAGGCAAGATTCGATATGTGGGCTTTTCCGATATACCCGCCTGGAAGACCGCTGAAGCTCAAACCATCGCTCACTTTCGTGGCTGGGCTCCGGTCATTGCCTTGCAGCTCGAATATTCGCTGCTGGAGCGAACCAGCGAAGGAGAGCTTTTCCCGATGGCCAAGGCCATGGGAATGGGGATCATGCCATGGTCGCCCCTCAAAAGCGGTTTTCTGAGCGGCAAATTCAAGCGCCATGACAAAGGCGCGGTCGATACGAAGCGGACGAACCTGGTAGGCGCTCCGCGCGAGCAAGACTATGTAATCATAGAGGCTGTGGCTGAGGTAGCAGAGGAACTGAATGTTAGTTCCGCAGCAGTTGCGCTCGCATGGGTGCGCATGCAATCGGGTGTGAGTTCAACTCTGGTGGGGGCAAGACGCATGGATCAGCTTCTTGCTAATCTGGGATCACTTGAGCTCGTCCTGTCGGCAGAGCATATAGCCAAGCTAGGCGACGTTTCAAAGCCTCAGTTGAACTTCCCTGCAGAAAACAACGAAACGCTGGCCCCGATGATCGGCTTCCCGGGGACGACTGTCGATGGTCGAACCGTTCCAGGGGCATCACGCCTTGGCAGTTGAACGGCTGCCTCACAAGCCAGTGAGTTCAACGCTGATGAGCATTCCGGCTGGGTTGAACCCATCGACACCAAGTCGTGAAAGAGCCAGTAGACACGCCGCAATCGCTTGAACTCACCTTCACTCTCAGCGGCAAGCGATTACGATCAAACAGAAGGAATCCCATAGATGTCAACACTACAAGCACCCATCGCGTCAGGCTTTGATCGCGCCAGTACGACCGTCGATGTGATCAGAGGCGTCAATTTACTTGGCAAAGTAGCCATCGTCACAGGCGGCTACTCTGGTCTCGGGCTGGAAACAGCGCGTACACTTTCCTCTGCTGGAGCCAGAGTTATCGTTCCTGCCCGAGATGTTGATCGCGCTCGCAAAGGGATTGCAGAGGCAGGGTGTGCCTTCGAGGTGCGCTACATGGATCTGACGTCCCCAAATTCCATTGACAGCTTTGCGAGTGAGTTCATCCAGTCTGGATTGCCGCTTCATCTTCTGATTAACAATGCGGGTATCATGGCTCTGCCCGAGCTACGGCGCGATGGGGCAGGTAATGAGTTGCAGTTCTCCACCAACCATCTGGGACATTTCAGACTAACGCTGCGCTTGTGGGAGGCTTTGAAGAAGGCAAATGGCGCTCGCGTTGTATCCGTGTCATCTGCGGGGCACCGTTTTTCGTCGGTTTTGTTTGACGACATCAATTTCAACCGCCGAGACTACGACCCTTTCAAAGCTTATGGCCAATCAAAGACTGCCAATATTCTCTTTGCCGTCGGTTTAGACCAGCGAGGTAAGGAGATGGGCATTCGTGCCTTTTCTCTCCACCCGGGCGGGATCTCAGCAACCAACCTCGGAACTCATATTGGTGTGGACACACTCAAGAGGACCGGATTCGTCGACCAGGACAATCGACCCATCGTCGATCTAAGCAGGGATTTGAAGTCGGTTCCACAAGGTGCAGCAACGCATGTCTGGTGCGCTGTAAGTCCCCTTCTTAATGATATGGGCGGCGTATACTGCGCCGATTCCAACATTACTCCAATCCTGTTGAGTTCAACTGTGGCTGATCTGAATACGGAGGATCGCTCCAAGCGCCTTACCGGGGTTGAGGCCTACGCAATCGATTCTCAGGCGGCAGACAGGCTTTGGGAAATGAGCGAGGAGTTGGCTGATATTTCGCTTAAGTCTTCAGGCAGCGAAAACCACTAAAAGCAGTGGAGTAGGTGAGGACCTATCATGAAATCTCGATACCTTGGCAATGCAGGGCTGGTTGTCTCAGAGCTCGGATTTGGATGCATGGGGCTAAACTCAGTCTATGGTGAGACTACCGATCGGAACGGTATGATAAAACTTGTTCGAGATGCCGTGGATATGGGCGTCTCATTCTTCGACACAGCTCAGGTCTACGGTCCGCACAGGAATGAAGAGCTCGTTGGTGAAGCACTGGAGCCGATACGCGATCAAGTGGTAATCGCAACAAAGTTTGGTTATGATCTCGATCCGAATGGAGGGGCGGCGCCAATCGGTCTGAACAGTCGCCCCCAGCATATAAGAGAAACGTTGGATGGATCTCTGCGTCGTCTCCGCACAGACCACGTTGATCTGTATTATCAGCACCGTGTTGACCCCGATGTGCCGATTGAAGAGGTCGCGGGAGCAGTATCAGAGTTGATCTCCGCAGGGAAGGTTAGGCATTTCGGACTCTCTGAAGTGAGCAGCGATACGGTTCGAAGAGCCCATGCCGCTTGCCCTGTCACGGCAGTACAATCAGAATACTCGCTTTGGGCTCGCGAGCCAGAGAGTGGACTGCTCCGCACTTTAGAGGAGCTTGGGATTGGGTTTGTTGCCTATAGCCCATTAGGCCGCGGTTTCTTGGCTGGAGGTATAAACACTCGGTCGGCATTTGCCGCTGATGATTTCCGCGCTGTGCTGCCACGGTTCCAGAAGAAAGCCATTGAGAAAAATGCTTCGCTAATCGATATCCTGAGCGAGATAGCTGCGCGTAAGGGAATAACGCCCGCCCAATTGTCGATTGCATGGCTATTAGCGCAGCGTCCGTGGATTGTTCCTATTCCAGGCACGACCAAGTCCGAGCGTCTTCGCGAAAACATCGATGCCGCCCAAATTGACCTGTCTACAGAGGATCTGCAAACGGTGTCGATGGCGGTTGCTGAAGTTTCTATTCACGGTGAGCGATATGGAGCAAGCGAAATGCAGAATCTCAATAGGTAAATGAAGCCCTGCAGAAGTATCCTTACACTCAGGATTGTCTTAAGGTTGCTCGATTTTATGGATGATAGAGTTCGCGCCATTTTGTTCTTGTCCGAACTGCATCTGCCCTAGACGCCGGGTGTTATGGCTGCGCGTCTAGGATAAGAAAAAACGCAGTTTAGGCGAAGTGTTCGAGATTGCAGAAGATGCCTGCTTGTTGAACGAGAAACAGCTGTTGGGCTTCATTCGCGCCACATCTGTTTCATAACAATAGCAAGCTACCAACCATTGATGTCTTCCAAGAAACCTAGTGCGTTGAAGTCGGCCTTTCGTACTCCGGAGAGTTAGCTGATTATAAGGTTGATATAGAAGAGAGGCGGCAAAACTCCAACTTACTAAAAAGAGTAGACAATTTGGGGAGAAAGAATATGGAGAAGTTCTTTTTGTACTTTAAAACTAAAGAATTGCCCAGGACCTATGAAGATGGAGAAGAATTGATTGAATCATTTGAACGTTGGAAGAGGAACATATCCGAGAATTTCGATGAATTTTCTTTGCAATTAATTGGTGAGTTTTCAAATGGTAAATTAAATTTTTTATCGGGAAAAGAGAGATCTGTATATGGATTTGTAATTATAAGTGCATCTTCTATAAATGACGTCATCGAAATTATAAATAAAATTCCGAGTGAATGGGTGGGTGATGTAGAAATATCAAAGGTAATAGATATGAATAGATAGACTGATTCAATCTAAAGGGGGGGGGAATAATATTAGAAAAGAAAGTCAATTGCATGGCTCAACAACTTTAAGGTTTATTCCGGAAAGAGCCATACTTTCCTGGTGCTCAGATTGAACGTCCCGGAAGGGCGAACACTCACTACAGATTAACCACATGGGGCTGATCCGAAACAGCCCTCGCTCACAATCTAGCAAGCGAAGGCTGCTCTTTGTTGCAGGTCCCAGAATTTTATTACTGAATCAGACCTGCTCTGCGGGGGAGCATCAGTGTCAAATCAGGCAAAAAGCAGATTAGTAATAGTACGGCCACGCCTCCGATTAAAAACGGAATAAGCGCACGCCCAAGCTGTCCAATTCCTAGATTCGAAATATTGGAAACCGCAAATATGACGTTACCGACAGGTGGTGTTAGCGTCCCGATAACGCAGCTCGTGATAACAAAAATTCCGAATTGGACTGGATGCAAGCCTGCTTTGACAGCGAGCGGCAACGCAACGGGTCCAAACAAAATGATTGCAATCGACGGATCCAACCAGAGGCCAAGAAAAAGAAAGAAACCGATCAGAACGATAACAATCACAACTGTATTATCCGACAAGCCCGCAAACAGGTGCTGCACCGTAATTGGCAACTGCTCCATGGCAAAAACCCAGCTAACAGCGGATGCACCTGCAATGATCAGGAAGAGCCTGGCTGAATCGAGGGTCGCTGTCGTCAAGATGCTCGGCAGTTGACCAATCTTGAGCGTGCGCAAGAAAAAGAGCCCGATTACGAGAGAGTAGACTACGGTTGCGGCGGCAGCCTCGGTTGGAGTGAACCACCCCAGAGCTATGCCCCGGATCATAATCACTGGCAGCAGAATCGCGAAGAATGCGTCACGAAAACCAATCACCAGACCGCGTGGCGATACCTCAACCTCAACCTTAGGATATTGCCTTTTCCATGCCAGAAATTGCACTGTTCCCATTTGCAGCACACCTAGAGCCAGCCCTGGCAGAAGAGATGCCATGAACATGGCTCCAACCGAAACGTTCATCGTTGCGCAATAGACGATGATCATGGTGCTGGGCGGAATGATAGCACCAATGAGGGACGAGGCAGCGGTGACTGCAGCCGTGAAGCCTCTGTCATATCCTTGGCGCTCCATGGCCGGAATGAACATTTTGCCCAAGGCCGCCACGTCGCCTAAGGCAACGCCCGTAACGCCAGAGAACATGACAGATGCCAGCACGTTGACCTGCGCAAGACCGCCACGGACACGTCCAATGATCATGTTGCAGAAATGAAAGAGGCGATCGGTCAACTGCGCCCGGTTCATGATCTCACCGGTCAGAAGAAAGAACGGGATAGCCATTAATACGAAAGCATCAACACCATTCATCATTCGCTCAGGCAGCATTCGAAGGAACACAGGATTTCCAGATAAGAGAAAGTAGGCAGTCGAAGATGCCAGCATTACGAAGGCGATGGGCATTCCAACAGCGAGAAGGAACAGAAATAAGACTGTGAAGCCAAAGATATCCATGTTTCAAACCTCGTGTCTGATCAACTGGCGGATGTCTCGCCAAGTATTGAATGCCGCAAACAGAAGCATCAGTGCCGATCCAACTGGAATGGCTGCATAGACCCAACTCAACGGAATTCCAAGAGCAGGAGAATGATTGCTAGCTCGCAACCCCATAACGATCCATCCTTGCTGTAGGATCAACCAAAGCACACCAAGAATAGGAAGTCTGATTGCCATCATCAGAATCGTGCGCGCCCGTTCAGGAAGCGCACGAGGCAGAGCATCAAGCGCAATATGATCATCACGCCGGACCAGAACAGCAGCCCCCAGAAAAATCAACCAGACCATCAGAAAGCGGGTTATTTCCTCTGACCAGGACCAAGAAAAACCGAAAAAATTTCGGGTGATTACGAGCGACGCGATAACCGCGGTCATAACGACGAAAGTAACACCGCATAGACCAAGAATGACAAGGCAGAGCATATCGACTACCCGTCGAGTTTTCTCAAACATGACAACTCTCACATAGTTCGAGTGCGAGGGCATGGCCTTTTCTCAACGGCCAATGGCCTTTGAGGACCAGACCGATACACTTGAGAAGGAAGCGGAGAGTGTTTCCGCTTCCATGCCTTCAGAATTACTGTTTGACTATTAGCGATAACCGAGCTCTTCTTCGGCAGTGGCAATAGCTGCTTGCATGTCATTGATCAGTTCTGATCCGATTTCACCTTCCAGCCATCTACGGGCAGCCGGCTGCGCAAGTGCCCTGAAGCGCTCTTTTTCTGCAGCTGTGACATCATTGATATTCACACCTATTCCTTCTAGATAATTGCGCCCTGCCATCTCGTTGGATACAGCCAAGCCACGGTTCGTCCACTTGGCAACATTGGCAGCTTGATTGATGACGGCTTTCAAGTCATCGGGAAGGCCCTGATACCATTCTTCGTTCACTGCCACAGCAGAAGCCGCGTAAATGTGGCCATCCATAATCATCTGTTTCTGCACTTCGTAAAGTTTTGGCACCATAAAAGTCGGTATGGCGTTTTCCTGTCCATCAGCGACACCTGTCTGAAGAGCCGTATATAGTTCCCCCCAAGGTACCGGAGTAGGAGACATGCCGAGGCTCTCAACGATAGTTAGATACATCGGAGTCGGCGGAACGCGCATTTTCAACCCAGCAAGATCGTCGACCGTCTTCATTTCCTTGTCGGCACTGGTGAAGTTTCTGAACCCTCCGTTTTCGAACCAAGCCAAGGGGCGTAATCCCGTCTTTTCGGCTGCCAAATCCGCAAGTTTTTGCCCAAACGGACCATCGAGAACACGCCAGGCAACATCACGACTCGTAAAAGCGTATGGCAGACTCAAAACCTGAATTTCGGGAAAGATTGGAGCCAACGACACATCCGACGGATCGTTCGCTTGAATGACCCCGTCTCGCACTTGATTTATTGTTGACTCGACACCGCCAAGCTGACCTCCGGGCAGGAAGGTAACGGCGATACGTGCACCTGATCGCGCTTCGACTTCACGAGCAAAGACTTCGTGGTTCGTATAGGAAAACGCATTTTCCATAGCTGGTGCTGTGACTGCATAAGTCATCTGAAACTCTTGAGCCCCCGCGGACGCAGCCCCTATTGCTAGCATAATACTCCCCGCAATGGTGAGTGTGCTTGCGTAATTTTTTAACATGAGCAATTCCTCCCTATCGAATTACATGCTTGCTAAATGCCTATTGTCGGCTCGATAACTGTCTGAAACGTACCACACACAAGTGTAACATTCAAGACTTGTATACAAGTAACTAAGGTGCTATAAATTCGATGCAAGATCCTTGCTAAACGTTGTAAAACCCAAGGTATTTGACAAAGGAGTGTGACATGGTGGAAAAATCGAGACGTAATGTCGCAAGTAGCAGGGACGCACTCTCGAAAACTGAACTAGCACCTCTAAAGCGTCTACAGCCTGCCTCAGAGCGGGTCTCATCTCAATTGCGCCAGATGATTGTTAGCGGTCAAATAGCTCTCGGCGAACAACTCTCCGAAAACGCACTGGCTGAACGTTTAGGAGTCTCTCGCACGCCGGTACGAGAAGCCTTCAAGCGCTTGGAGAGTGAAGAGCTGGTTGAAGTTCGCCCACAAAGAGGCACTTTTGTTTTTATCTGCGATGAGGAGAAGGCTCGCGAGATGTGCGAGATGCGCTCCATACTGGAAATCGGAGCAATGCAGTTGGCGGTTGCCCACGACCGTGCCCAACTTGTCAAAAAGCTAAATGACCTAATAAAAGCTGCTGAAGCATCTCTGACCAAGAGCCCGCAAGCATACCAGCCTTTTGATATTGCATTCCATGCAGCAATTTTTGAACTTGCCCAAAACCGAGACTTGGACAAGGCATATGAACGAATTTCGGGCCGCGTTAGCGCGCTTAGATGGCGCCTTGTTCGGACACTTGAGCAAGTGCAGGATTCACACAATGTGCACATACAAATTGTCGATCATTTAGCAGCAGGCCGTGACGAAGAAGCAGCAAATCTGATGAGAATCCATGTCGACAGAACCTATTTGACGGTGCGTGCAATGTTCGAGGAAAACTCAGACATAGTATCAATCAGAGAGATTGCTGGACGCGCCTGGTAACTTTGGGAGTTAAGAAAATGAAGATTACCCGCTTGCGCATCCGCCAAGTGACGGGAACTATTGAATCCAGCCAGCCCTTTTGGGAAAACCGACAAGTCCGCCCAGTCGATATCTATCCAGAATATGCTGCAGAGCCCTATCTAGAAGGAGGTGTTCAAGTCGACGAAACCCACTTTCGACTGACACAACATTATCTCTATATTGAAACAGATGAAGGAATTGAGGGGATAGCGGGTCCAGTTTGGTCCGATGTCTCCCGACTTATTCTGTCACAGTTGTCACCAAGATTGATCGGACAAGACCCCATTGCAACAGAATTGCTATGGGATCAGTTACATCGCCTTCAGATTCACGGTAGACAAGGCGATGCGATGCTTGCCCTCTCTGCTGTTGACTGCGCCCTTTGGGATCTCAAGGCACGTTGGTTTGGTGTACCTATGTGGCGCCTACTTGGAGGCAAGACCCGTTCGAAAGTTCCAGCCTACGCATCGATGCTAGGATTGGAAGTCGAAGATCTGGGATTGGTTCGTGAGCGCGCGTTATGGTACCGGGATCAGGGTTTTACTGCGCAGAAATGGTTCCTTCGCCATGGTCCGATGGCGGGCTTCGAAGGCATGAAGAAGAATGTCGAACTCGTTCAAACCCTGAGAGAAACGCTGGGCGACGGATACGGCATTGCGATCGACTGCTGGCAAAGCCTCAGCTACGACTATGCCGTCGAATTCTGTTCCAGGATCGAGGATTTCGGGCTGGCATGGCTGGAAGAACCCTTCATGCCGGATCGGATCGACACCCATGTCAAGTTGAAGAAGAAGACGCGGATTCCGCTCGCCGGTGCTGAACATGAATATACCCGCTGGGGTATGCGCAGGTTCACTGATGTCAATGCGCTCGATATCCTGCAACCTGATATGTACTGGTGTGGTGGAGTTTCCGAGTGTTTGAAGATCGCTGCTCTTGCAACCGCCCATGATTTGACAATCGTCCCGCACGGCCATTGCACGCCCGTGGGCATCCATTTCACCGCTGCACAATCTCCATTCCACACGCCAATGATCGAGTATCTGGTTAAGTGGAACGAGATCAACATGCATTTCCTTCAGACACCTCCATGGCCTCAAAACGGCAGCATTCCGGTGCCTGAAGGAGTTGGAATTGGCATGGACCTGAATGAAGATCTCATAGAAAGCGAAAGAGATCTTAGCTTACACTGAGGCCATGCCGAGCGCAAAGATCAGAAATTATTGAAAACCCTGATCAATAGGTAGTGCCGACATTATGCCGGCACCAAAATTTCTTGAAGCACGTCACTGGGCGCGCTCAGTTTTGGAAGCGCAACGCCTCAACGGCACTTTGATATGCAAGGCTAAAAGCTCCGCCGAACGTCTACTCCACCTCAGTTGCGCAGTGGAATTTTTAGAGTTCAATGAGCTGCCCTAATCAAAGCATACGCGTGCTTCAACTTCGGGCTTTACCCAGTAAAATGTACTCAACGCTGAACACACCCAGACCTGGCGTTCCGAAACATAATGAATTGCCCCTAGAATTGTAGACACCTTGGGGCTTCAAATTTTCTGTCGCTCGTACTCGGCTGGCGAGAGCATCCCGTTTGTAGCGTGTTTGCGTTTTGGATTGTAGAACATTTCGATGTAGTCGAAGATGTCTTGCCTTGCATCAGCTCTTGTTTTGTATACTCGACGCCGGATGCGTTCTCTCTTGAGCAGGTTGAAAAAGCTTTCAGCAACAGCATTGTCATGGCAGTTTCCACGCCTGCTCATGCTGTGTTCCAAATTGTGCTGACGAAGGAATGCGGCCCAATCAATACTTGTGAATTGTGAGCCTTGATCGGAATGGATCAGAACCTTCTGTTTGGGCTTGCGTCGCCAGACCGCCATAAGCAGCGCTCTCAGCACAACATCCGTCGTCTGGCGTTGCTGTAAGGACCAACCGACAACCATTCTGGAAAACAGATCTATCACGACTGCCAGATAGGCAAAGCCCTCCTAGGTTTTGATATAGGTAATGTCTGTCACCCAGGTGATGTTGGGAGCATCGGTTTCAAATTGCCTGTTCAAGTGGTTGTCGACCACGAGGGAGGGCTTGCCGCCATATTTGCCATGCTTCCGTTTATAGCCAATTTGAGCTCGGATCCCGGCTAAGTTGGCTAGCCGGGCAACGCGATTGGGGCAGCTGCTCTCGCCCATATCCAGAAGATCATCATGGATCTTGCGATAGCCATAGACTTTACCACTATCATCCCAGACTTGTCGTATCAGATCCGTTTGCCTCTGGTCTTCAAGTGCTCTGTTGCTCAAGGGCTGCTTCAGCCAAGAATAGAAACCACTGGGATGAATGGACAGACACCGGCACATAGCGCGGACTGAAAAAGCCGGACGATGCTGGGCGACGAAGGCGTACTTCATTTTACATCCTTTGCGAAGTACGCCGTTGCTTTTTTTAAGATGTCACGCTCCTCGGTAACCCGAGCCAGTTCCTGCTTAAGGCGTCTAATCTCGGCAGCTTGTGCATCGGTCGCCTTGATCTCTGAGTTGGGTTTGCCATATCGCTTCTTCCACGCATAAAGCGAATGGGTACTGACACCGAGCCGCTCCGACACCTCTGCAACTGAGTAGCCGCGTTCGGTGATCTGCTTGACTGCTTCAATCTTAAACTCTTCAGTGAATTGGGTATGGGCCATCGTAGTCTCCTTGCCTCATTTTTAGGGGACAAGGTGTCTACAATTCTAGGGGCAATTCAAGAACGAAATTTTTCGTCTTCGAAATTTACGTACGGCCCACGACTATCTCTTACGCTTGAGGGCAGAAGCCATCGCAGATTCGCCGCGTGCAGTTCGAACATTTCGAAAAAGGCGCGCGCTGTATGATAAGAAAGGCAGGCGTTGGTCACTCATGGACTATTACAGCGCCCTAAACGGGGACGCCAAGCGATATGTCGAAAGGCTCCCGCGAAAGCACAAGAAACGCATTAAGTCGATCCCATACGGTCTAGCGCCAATTAACGAAGCTAATGCCATCGCTCGGCATTCTCTTTTAGGCGATGTCGTGATAGTGTCTGAAAACTTGCGACACTTCTACTATTACATGAACATTGCTCTGTATGGTCAACCGCTCGGTGTCGAAATTCCTGATTGTGTTGCAGCTGCAGCTATTGCTTTGCGTATCATGCGCACCAGCGAATCATTTGATTTTGATATCGATCCACGCGGAACGCTGCCTCCCCACATTGAGACACATTTTCAAGCGATGACCGCGCGACAGATGGAATTCACTTTTGGTCATGAGTTTGCACATTTGATCGAGGGGCATCTAACAGAACAGTCAGCACCAATTGACGCGCGCGTTTACGCCTTTGAATGTGAGTTTGCAGCGGACCGTCAGGCGGTATTGTTGCCAAATACAAGCAAGAAAACGCATCAAATGCTCTCGATGGGTGCCTATGAGGTTTTGCTGCATTTGTATTTTCTTGAATCTGTGTCCGAGCGGGGAATGCTGCCCGAATTGTCCGTCAGCTTAACTCACCCACCCGCATTAGAACGATTGCGCAGCATCCTTGATGCTGTCGAATCCAAGGGCAGTGCCTGTCGTGGGATCGTCGAAGCAGGCATCAAAGCGGTCGAACTGATGGCTGACTTTGTTCAAAAGTGGGTAAAAGATGCTGATCGTCCAGACATTCTGACCTTTTATGGGTCTATGTATCTGCCGAGTTACACCGCTCGCTTACGGGAAGATCGGATCGAGTTTTAACAGATAGTCGGCATATATCGGTAACAAAATTAGAGGTCGGGCCAATTTGGAGGGATAACTTGTCAATCGTAGCCGCCCAGAGCTTGCATACCTATTCTATTCCAATGTTCACCTCACCTCAGCAGCGAACGACAGAAAGGTCCGCCCACCGATCACCCGGCATCTGAAAATGCTGCACCTCGGTCGATCGGCCGAAATGGGGAAGCTGATAAGAGGGACATGCTTACTGGCGAGAGACCGCATAGCGCCGAAAAAGTCGATGGCTGCTACTTGGAAACTGGCATAGTAGAACTTCATTCCTTTGTACTTGAGTATCCGGATTTCGACCCGCTTCAGCACAAAACCGAAATCAAGGATGGTGTTGCCTCGATGCCTCTCATGCTCAGGATCAATCTTACCGTCGGCCACGCTAGATCGCTCGAACCCGGGGGGCTACAGGTTCTTTTCACGAAATACTTCTCTCTTTGGAGAAAAGCATCGGCGACCATTGACAGCTTCTGTGCAAGGTTGGATAAATTTCCTCGTCGGTTTCCTTGATGGAATGAAAAGGGAATCCGGTGCGTGGCAGATGCATGAGCCTGTCATAAATCCGGAGCTGTCCCCGCAACTGTAAACGGAGAGCGCCCTCAAGCTGGCCACTGGATTTTGCCAATCTGGGAAGGCCGGGGAGCGCAATGACCTGTAAGCCAGGAGACCTGCCGGCGTCCAATCATTCAACCCGGGCGGGGTGTCCTGGAGGAGGGTCTCATGACAATGCGCATGGTCTTGCGTCTTCGCCATATTGCATATGTTTGTATCAGACTTGCCCGCCTTCGGTTGCTTCGCCGCATCTGGAGTACGGGACATTGCTTTCCAATATCTTGCCAACCGGTTTCTCGCGCCTATTGCGTGCGATTGCCGTTCTTCTGACATTTGCTGTAGCCTTCTCAGGTGCACATGCGGCTCCCATTTCCATCACCGATGATAGCGGTCGCACGCTGACCTTTGAGGCTCCCCTCAAACGCGCCGTCGTCTTCAACCGATACAATGCCGAATTCGTCCGTGCCGTAGCAGGGATGGATGTCATTGTCGGCGTCGACAGCTGGGTGACCCGTGATCCGACCTACTGGCCAAACCTCAAGGACGGCATGCTGGTGGGCGAAGGGCAACGTGAACCCAACTATGAGGCGATCATTGCGCAAAACCCGGACGTGGTCATCTTCCCGCGCAATGGCAGCTGGCAAGAAGCCATCAAGACGCTGGAGCCGTTCGATATTCCAGTCGTGGTGCTGACCGGCTGGGACGTGCTCAAGCATGTCTCCAACATCACGTCCTTCGGCAAGATGTTTGATGCCGAGGACAAGGCTGCAAAGCTCAACGAATTCTACACCGGCCATATGGCCCTGTTGCAGGAGAGACTTGAAGGCGTCGAGCGCAAGGCGGTCTATCTCGAGGAAAAGACGCCTTATCGGTCCGTGCTGCGCGGTTCCGGCTGGCATGACATGATTGAGGCCGCAGGCGGTCGCAACATCTTTGAAGATGTCGCCAGCCCAAGGAGCGCGGCAGCGTTCACAATCACGAAGTAGATCCCGAAGCGATCCTCAAGGCGCAGCCGGACCTGATCGTCAAGCTGCAACCGGGCTCTTATCCGCTTCACCCGGAGAGCTTTTCAAAAGCCTTCTTCGAAGAACTCAAGGAACGCCCGGGTTTTGACGAAGTGCCGGCGGTGAAGAATGGAGAGGTCTACCACATGAACTATTATCTTGCTGGTGGCTGTTCCAAGATGATCGGAGCCCTGTCGATTGCCAAATGGCTCTATCCGGATCGTTTTGCGGATGTTGATCCCGATGCCGTCATGAAAACATGGCTGGAGGCGTTTCAGGGCGTGGCCTATCCGGGACGCTACTGGACCAAGATCTCTGAACTGGAAGCAGGTCAGTGATGAACAGGGCCTTCTCTCCTTTGGAGGTCACGCGGCCCGGAGCATCACCACGTGATCAATCAGCGGATATCCGACGGGCGTATGCTCGCCGGACGGTTCGCGCCGCGTTGATTTGCGTGCTCGGTGCGCTGCTGCTGATCCTGCTCTCGGTCTTTGCGGTGTCGCTTGGGGCCAATGACATATCGCTGGTTCAGGCCTTTCAGATTCTTCTGGGGCCCATACTGCCAGACAATATTCTTGCTGAAGTTTCCGCTCTACAGGAGAAGGTCGTGATGCAATTGCGCCTGCCGCGCATCGTCATGGCCATCGTTGGTGGAGCGGGTCTGTCCGTCGCGGGTGTCATGATGCAGGGGATTACGCGCAATCCGCTCGTCAGCCCCTTCACCGTCGGGTTGTCTCCGGCCGCGGCCTTCGGGGCGGCATTGGCGATCCTGTTCGGAGCGCTGCAGATGCCCCATGTCGGCACCTATATGATTGTTGGCGGGGCCTTCGCGTCTTCTCTCATTTGCGCCGGAATTGTCCTCGGAATCGCAGGCTTGAGCGGCATATCAGCCACGACGATCATTCTGGCAGGCATCGGGCTGACCTATCTGTTCAGCGCCTTCACCGCGACCCTTCAATTTATTGCCACGCAGGAGCAGCTGGCGGCAATTGTTCACTGGACATTCGGCTCGCTCAATGCTGCCGGTTGGGAGGAGGTCGGCTTCTCGGCCGTCATGCTCGCCATTGCGGCTCCTGTGTTCTGGCGTATGGCGTGGGCACTCAACGCCATGGCCGCGGGAGAAGAAACGGCTGCGTCCCTTGGCTATGATCTCAAGTCGATCCGGCTGGTGACGGCACTCCTATCGGTGCTCGTCACGGCCTGTATCATCGCCTTCACCGGGGTGATCGGCTTTATCGGGCTGGTCTCGCCCCATATCGCACGCATGCTGATCGGCAATGATCATCGCTGGCTGGTGCCGTTTTCGATGATCGTGGGCGCTGTCCTGCTGCTTGTCGCCGATACAATCGGCCGGTCGCTTTTCTCACCTGCCGTCATTCCTGTCGGCATCGTCGTGGCCTATGTCGGCGTTCCGCTCTTCGTGCATCTGATCTTGAGACAACGCCGGAGGGCCATGCAATGATCCGTATCGAAAACCTCACTCTTTCCTATGGCAAACGCACCATCCTTGACGACATTTCCCTTGCCGTGGAGAAGGGAGAATGCGTGGGGCTGCTCGGGGCCAATGGTGCTGGCAAGAGCACGCTTCTCAAGTGTCTTGCGCGGCTCGCGACGCCGGACAGCGGCGGCATCGAAGTGGACGGGAGGGCAACCGGCGCCTATCCACGCCGTGCCTATGCCCGCCACGTTGCCTATGTGCCCCAGCATATCCCGGATGATGTGGCGCTATCTGTGGTCGATCTGGTTCAACTGGGTCGCACCCCGCATCTGCGCGGAGCCCTCGGAGAGAAAGACCGGAGCATGGTGATCGCCGCGCTCGAACGGGTCGACATGGTCCATCACGTCTTCTCCGAGGTATCGAACCTCTCTGGCGGCGAGCGGCAACGCGTGGCTATTGCCCGGGCTCTGGTGCAGGAACCGCAGGTTCTGTTGCTCGATGAGCCAACCTCGGCGCTAGATCTCAAGTATCAGATGGAAACGATGGCGCTCATCCGAAGGCTTGCGACAGAGACGGAGATGACGATCATCATCGCCGTTCATGATCTCTCTCTTGCCGCCCGCTATTGCTCGCGTCTTGTGCTTCTGGCTGAGGGGCGCATCCGTGCGTGCGGAGACTGGAAGCAGGTTCTCTCACCCAACCATATTCATCACGCCTATCAGGTAGAGGCTCTTGTTGGTGAGGTGCAGTCCTACCCGTATGTGTTGCCAATCGAAAGCGGAGAAGCCCGATGAAACCAGTCATTCTATTGCTGGCCAAGGCCGCCATGGCCGCAAGGCCCAGAGAGGAAATGCAAGGCTTGTGTGATGCCGTTGCTGCCAGAAATCCTGACTATGCCGTTACCTATGCCTTGCAGGAACTTGGGACCCCGTCCTTGCGTGCCAGGTTGACAGAACTTGCGGATAAGAAGGTGGAAGAGGTCACCATCATTTCCCTCATATTTCCGATGGAGCCTGCCTTTCCCGGCTGGATCAGAAAGTCGGTGCATCGCTGGATCGCGCAGCGCAGAAGCAGCACCTTCCCACGCATCAGGATTGCGCATCCGCCCATCGCGGAAACTGATAAGCTTGGCGACATGATCATGGATCTGGCCCGATCAACTGAGGAAAGGGATGTGGTCACGGAGGCGGTCAAGGTCCCAAAGGGAACCGTTGTGCCCGATCAGAAATACCGTTTGCTGGTCTGTATGGGGGGAGCCTGCAACGACGCTGGAGCGAGCCTCATCTATAGCCATGTGAGAACTGAGCAGGACCGTTTGAAGCTGAGGGACAGCGGCGCCGGCATGATGAGCTGCAAGACAAACTGTCTTGGCCCATGCAGCCTCGCTCCTGTCGTTCAGGTCTGGCCTGAAGGCACGATATATGGCGGGGTCGATGAGGCGGATATCGACCGCATTCTGGAAGGCCATATCGGCAAGGGAGAACCCGTTGATGTTCTCAGCTATCCTTCAAACAGCAAGAAGCAGACATTGAAGTGAGGGGCTTTCTACCGGCACCAGCACAAAGCGGATAGTCTCCAGCTTGTTGAGGTTGAGGGGCTGGGCCATTTGCAGAAGTTTGGGGTCAACCGTCTGGAGCGTCGTCAAGGCAGACAGGTAGACGGGGAAGAAACTGGCAAGGATGATGACCGCGAGTTTTAACCCCTCCCCGATGCCGAACCACGAGATGAGCAAGGGGACCAGTGCAGCGGCGGGATCACCCGGATGGCTTCGAGCGGCAGGAAGGTCATGCGCCGAATGAGCGGGAAGCGATAGTTGAGCGCCGCCAGTAGCAAGGCGGAAGACCCTGACAGCGCAAAGCCGACAAGCACCCGCATCGGGCTCACCTCTATATGCTCGGCGAGGCCCCCCTGCCCCACAAATCTACGGCTGCGGTCCAGATTTCCGCTGGCGGCGGCAACAGATAGGCGTTGAACCAGCTTCGCGTAGAACCGAAGTCCAGAGATTGATGCCGAGAACCGGCAATGCCAGAACGGTCATCGGGGCGAGCGGCCTTTACCGGGAAGCAAAGCCTTTTAAAACAGGAAGGCTCATGAAGGGAATGTGCTTGTCAGTGCGCAGCAGCTCAGGATGAAGAAGCTTCCACTCATTAAAGTTGAGAATTTAGCACATGCATATAAAGAATATTTCTTGAGCCAATAACTCACGTTTTCAACAGCCAAACCTCCGCATTTGGCTGTGTTTGTTCTGAACCGTCAAAGTCTGGTTCGGCTCATATTGATTGTCTGTTCTCATACGTCTATATAAAAAATGTTACGTTATAACATTACATAATTCATACAGCACGGAGAGACGACAGGTATGAAGAGCGGAGTTACGGTATCCATAGGTGCTTTACTGGTAGGCACACTGCTTCTGGCCCCGGCACTAGCAACTGAACATAAACACACGGATGGTGAAACGACACACCAGCACAGCCAGGCAACATCCGACAGCCATTCTCATGGCTCAGACGACATCTACAAGGGATATTTCGAGGACAGTCAGATCAAGGATCGCCAACTTTCTGATTGGCAAGGCAACTGGCAGTCAGTTTATCCCTATCTTCAGGATGGTACTCTCGATGTGGTTATGGAACACAAAGCACAGCACGGCACCATGAGCGCCGATGAGTATCGCAGTTACTATGACATCGGCTACAAAACCGATGTAGATCGCATCGTTATCGACGGCGGTAGTGTTACCTTCAATAAGGGCAGTCAGACTCTCAAAGCCAGTTATAAATCAGATGGCTATGAGATCCTGACGTATAAGAAGGGCAATAGAGGTGTCCGGTTCATCTTTGAGAAAGTAGAAGGAGACAGTGAGGCCCCTCGGTTTATTCAGTTTAGTGACCACCGCATCGCTCCGGCGGACGCCGATCACTATCATCTCTACTGGGGCAATAATCGGGCAGAATTGCTGAAGGAAGTGACCAACTGGCCAACCTACTATCCTGCGTCCCTGACAGGAGATGAAATCGTCAAGGAAATGCTGGCGCACTAATCAGCGGCCGTGAGCGTCTGCAGGCTTGCTTCGCGAGCTTGCAGACTTACGTGCACACTATTTTCCACATAAAACATGCTGCACATAGATGCGGCTTTTTTACGTGAAATACTTCTGCTGAGTTTTTGGTGAGTTTTTTGATTTTCGCCCAAAGGGGAAAGACCTAACCTATTGAAAAGGTTGGTCGGAGTGAGAGGATTCGAACCTCCGGCCCCTGCCTCACGAAGGAACTGCTTGGCAAGGTTCGAGAAAGCGAATGAAAGTCGGGATCCATTGAGTTCATCAGAACTGAAACTGAGTCCCGACTTTCGTGCGCGTTACGACCATATGAAAAGCTTCGCAGAGCCGTTTCAGCCTTAGATAATTCAGTTTGCTTCAAAGAAAACTTTCAACTGAACAATACCTGCTTAGGAAATTGTTCTTGAGCAGGTCGATTGCTAGGCTGCAAGGCGGAGAATTGTTGCGATAGCATCGCGATCTAGCTTGACATAGTTGCCGACTAGATTTGTATCACCCCTGGTGCATTTGTCTGCCATTTCATCGATGCGATCATCTATGATACCCAAGTCCTTCATCTTTGTGCCTAGGCCAAGCGATTGAAAGAACGCTTCCATTCGAGCTATGCCCTCAAGAGCGACTGCTTCTGGATTGAAAACATCAAGCTCCACATTCCACACGCGCACCGCCCATTGAACAAATCGGTCGAGATCATGATGCATTACATGCTTCATCCACGCGGGGAAGACAACTGCTAGTCCTGCTCCATGGGCAACGTCATATATGCCGCTGATTTCGTGTTCGATGCCATGCGATGCCCAGTCTCCAACACGACCGGTATTAAGTAGATTGTTGTGCGCAATCGTTCCAGCCCACATCAATTCCGACCACGCGTCGTAATCCTTCGGGTTCTTTAGAATTAGCGGCGCTTGGCGGATAACCGTCTTGAGAGTTGCCTCAATCAGCCTGTCTGTGAACGATACGTTCGTGACATTCGTGAAATACCGTTCCATCAGATGAGCGGATATGTCTACTGCTCCACAGGCTACTTGGAAAGCTGGTAGCGTCATGGCCAATTCGGGATTAAGGATGGAGAAACGAGGATAGATCAACTCCGAATTAACGGCACGCTTGAGCCATCCCTCTTCATTTGTAATAACCGTTCCCGTACTTGACTCGCTTCCCGCAGCAGGGATCGTGAGAACGGTTGCGACCGGCAAAGCATCCGTGGGTTCTCCTTTACCGACATAAAAATCCCAGACGTCATGATCAATGACGGCCCCCATAGCGATCGCTTTCGCGGAATCGATGACACTTCCTCCACCAACAGCTAGGATAAAGCCCAGATTGTGCTGTTTGCACAAATGGATGCCTTCATGCACTAAAGACAGGCGAGGGTTGGGTTTGACGCCACCCAGTTCAATCCAATCGACACCTGCAGATTTGAGGGAAGCAACAACACGGTCGTAGAGCCCTGATACCTTGATGCTACCGCCACCAAAGTGAAGCAGTATCTTTTTAGCGTGGACGGCCACCTCCTCGCCAACCTTGGTTTCAGCCTGGCGCCCGAAAATGATTTTGGTCGGGTTGCGGTATTCAAAATTCTCCATGATTTTTCCTCTTTAGCATTGATACAGTTGGATAATTTCTGTTGACTGTCCGTAGCAAGTACAAAAAGCTAGCCTCGTGTTGACCGCGAAAGTGTTGAAGCGCTCATCGCCAAAACGATCTGCCAATATTGCCCTTTCGTCCATTTCCCTCATTCCAAAGCACCCGAGGGAGGCATCTGGTGGAAACAGGTGCGGGAAGGCTGGCTCCAATGTAGTGAGCACCGAACCAGTTTCGCAAACTTCGGACTCGATGCCGTCAACCATCGGATTTCATATACTTGTCGAAATCGTCGGCATAACCAGGATGCCAACGAGACAAGGCGGGGCGGTTCTCGATGATATCACCAATGCCCCAACGCATCCGCTTTTCATCGGTTGCGCGATCAACATCATTGTCCGGGCAAAGAATGTAAAAATCCCCCAGATCCAGCCCGTTCATAAGAAAGTCCGCAACCTGACCGGCGGTCCATGCTCCAGAAGGCTTTTCGGTGACTCCATGGGCGCGTGTGAAGCCGGTGTACGTAAAGCCGGGGATCAACAAATGGGCACTCACCCGCCCTCCGGTTTGTTTGACGAGGTCATGAGACACGGATTCCGACAGGGCCCTCAGGGCCGCTTTCGAGACATTGTAGGCGGTATCTCCGGGAGGCAAGGTGATCCCCTGCTTGGAGCCCGTGAAAATGATAGCTGCTGGATCGCTCCCGGCGATCATGTCGGGGAGAAAGAGCTGGGAGATATGGATCGCTCCCCAGAGATTGGTTTCCAGCGTTTTCCGCCAGACATCCTCTCCTGAGGTGATTGCACCACCTCCCTCACGACCTGCATTCGACATTACTACGGAAACCTGACCCATCTGCCAGGCAGTTTTCTTGGCACGCGCTATCTGGTCTCGGTCCGTGACATCAACTGCCATCCCCTTCGCATCCACTCCGCTGGCCTTGAGTTCTTTGACGGCACGATCAAGGGCATCACCTGGTAGATCGGTGACCAGCACTTTCATTCCGGCTGCCCCGAAGCGATGGGCAGAGGCAAGTCCGATGCCGCTGGCACTGCCAGTGACGAGTGCAACCTTTCCCTTTTCGATAGCTTTGTGAGCCATAATCCTGTTCCTTCTTCAATTGCACGACGGGCAAATATTTAACTTGTTTGTGGTGCGCCGATACGGCGGTTCCCAATGGGGTTCTGGTGATCCTCAATCCTGTTTTCTAATTCTTTTACGATCCTATCAGATGCCGCTCATTAACGACCCATTGCTTGGCTTCCAAAGCCTGCAGCGAACTGCTATCTGTTGAGTATTTTTCAACGAAAGGCAGGGCAATATGCGTGTTTCCGACCGGACCCTACTGGCAGATCTCAATGTCTTCGTCACCATCGTGCGGCGGCAGAGTATGCGCCTTGCTGCCATAGAGCTTGGCGTAACCACGTCGGCGCTCAGCCACCGCTTGCGTAAGCTCGAGACCGAGCTGGGAGTGAAGCTGCTCAATCGAACCAGTCGTTCGCTCACCCCCACCGATGCAGGTGCCCTTCTTGCCTCCCAACTTGAGGTCGGTTTACAGGCCATTGATGATGCGCTCAGCACCCTGTCACAGCATCGCAACCACCCTACCGGCAGATTGCGTCTCAATGCGTTGCGCGACGCCGCCACTCTCATCCTACGTCCTATTCTGTCTCGCTATTTCGAACGGTTCCCCGATATGCAGTTAGACCTTAGCGCCGATGACCATCTGGTCGATATCGTTGCCGAAGGCTTCGATGCCGGCATTCGGTATGGCGACAGAGTGCCGCAAGACATGATCGGCGTGGCGCTGACCGGAACGCAGAATTGGGTGGTCATTGGCGCTCCCGAGTTGATTGCTCGTATTGGTCGACCGCTAAAACCGCAGGACCTGTTGGAATTGCCCTGTATTGAAATGCGTCTCGGTGACAACAGCCGATATCAATGGGAACTCGGCAATGGTTCGACACTGGCCCGTGTTGATGTCCGCGGCCCGCTTTGCTCCAACACGACAGATCAGGCGATTGAAGCTGCTCTTCTGGGGATTGGCTTTGCCTATTGTTTGGAGAGCCGTGTCCAGCAAGAAGTCGCAGACGGTAAACTTGAAATCGTTATGCCGAACTGGAGTTCTGAGGGCCCGCCTTTCACCATCTACTACCCAAGCCGCAGGCAGGTGCCACCCGGGTTGCACGAGCTTATCGATCTCATCCGAGAGGATCAGGGATTATCTCGGCTCGCCAGTGCCGCCATTTGATCATCTGGTCTTGGCCGCAGGATTGCTGTCTTGGTTCCTTTCCGCAAACGTGCTTTTGCTGCCGGGGCGTGCCCCAAAGATATTCTAACCTGTTTGTAGCACACGATATTCTTGGTGATCGTTGAATTCTCTTCAACGATGCATTGATTGCCCTTCGCCGCTTTTTCCATTGTCCTCATTGTTTCTGGCCATATGATTGCAACATGGTCGTCCAGAGGCAAGTCGCCCGCTCTTTCTCTGGGAGAATTTGTCAAACTCAGGAGGTGTCCAATATGCAATATACAGCTGCAACTGAGCGCTATCGAACAAACATGCAATATCGGAGATGCGGCCAAAGTGGCATCGATTTACCGGCCATTTCTCTAGGGCTTTGGCAGAATTTTGGCGGTGTAGATGTTTTCGAGAACGGACGAGCGATTCTGCGCCATGCCTTTGATCATGGTGTCACCCATTTTGACCTTGCCAACAATTATGGTCCGCCCTATGGCTCGGCGGAAGAGAGTTTTGGTCGCATCATGGCAAGTGACTTTGCCCCGTATCGCGATGAGTTGATCATCTCGACTAAAGCCGGCTGGGACATGTGGCCTGGCCCATATGGTGGTATCGGCGGAAGCCGCAAGTATCTGATCGCCAGCCTAGACCAGTCGCTCCAACGCATGGGGCTCGACTATGTCGATATTTTCTATTCGCACCGGGTCGATCCCACCACGCCGTTGGAAGAGACCATGGGAGCACTGGCCCATTTGCACCATCAAGGGAAGGCGCTTTATATCGGCATCTCAAGCTATTCGCCTGAATTGACGCGCAAGGCTGCGTCCATCCTGACAGAAGAACGTGTGCCGTTGTTCATTCATCAGCCCAACTATTCGATGTTTAACCGCTGGATTGAAGATGGCTTGCTCGATACGCTGGAGGATCTGGGCACTGGCTGCATTGCTTTCTCACCATTGGCGCAGGGCCTGCTAACCTCGAAATATCTTGAGGGCATTCCAACGGATTCGCGAGCCACACGCGGCGGTTCTCTTGACCCGAATAACCTAACCGATGACGTCCTTGGCCGTATCCGTGCCTTAAATGCCATCGCCGAAAGGCGCGGTCAAACGTTGGCTCAAATGGCCATTGCTTGGACCCTTCGAGATCATCGAGTGACTTCGTCTCTTATCGGCGCTCGGACCGTTGAACAGCTCACATCCTCCCTGAGTGCGCTCGACGGTTTGACCTTCACGGATGAAGAGATCACTGAAATCGACCAGTATGCTCATGATGGCAACACCGACCTTTGGAAGGTATCGACTAAATTGTAAGTACAACTAGGGGACCCGCAGGGCAGTTTTGCTCAGTTGGTTTGAGGCCGGTATTCAATAGGTATTCTAGCCGAATGCTAGTTGGATCCCGGCCTTTTTTCTCCAGAACCACTTCGCCGCCATCTCGCAGTCCCATCTTTGATGCACTGCATATGACTTGTTTTCTTCTGCCCGAATGTTGATGCAGCACCAGTCCAGATAGTCGGACAAATCACGTCCTCTCTTGAATGTCGCTATGGCCGGAGTAAAAGCATCAATCGCCTTTTCAGTAATAGTTTCGATCCCCGGCATATTCATTAGTCTGGCTGACGGGTTCTGGGATGCTTGTATATTGCTTCAAGGCCCATCTTTACCATCAGATGCGGCACACGATGGCATCCTGAGGCAACACCTTCCCGGCGCAGATAAGCCACGATCTATCGCGACCCGAAGAACGGGAATTTGGTTAACACTCGGTCGATTTCTTTCATCATCAAAAACGTTGCAGTGTCGATCCCGACAGGGGTGTAGTAAAATGCTGATCGGCTCGGGAATACCAGTTTGCACTGCTAGCTGATGCTAAGTTGCGGATGATCACACCGGATCATCAAACGTTTCTTTGCCGGGCTCGCTTTTTGAGCCCTTCCGACAAAAATCGTTCTTGACCGCCAGCCTCCCAATCTTGGCGTGCAGCTCCTTGATCTCAGCTTCCGTAGGGCCACTCTGCTTTACGCCAGAGAGAACATCAGCCATCCCATCTATCGCCTGACGCGTCCATGTAGTGACCTGATTTGGGTGCAACTGATGCTTCGCTGCTATCTCTTGCACGGTTTCACCATGCAACACCTCCAGCGCTACCTTAGCTATAAACTGATCTGTAAAGTTCCGGCGCTTTGCCATGGTCGAATCCCTTCACAGCTTAGGGATACGCCTTAGCCCACAGTCCAGGTTTCCGGAACCACTTCAGAATTCGACTCTTGCTCCATTTGGCCCTCTAAGGCGTCAACGGTCCAGTTTCATGATGCCCTTTGGGTGGGAGTGCTCGATAGTCTGTGTAACTGATCTGCTCACGCCCCTTCAGCCAACGGAGCAGGGGAGAATAGCACGCCGAACTGCTCACACCAAACAACTAGTGAATGGTATTGGCCAATATTAACGCTAGGCGGCACTGTATAGCTTTGATTACCGATATTGCCTTTTAGCAATCCCAGCGACACCCAGTTCTCTTCCAGCACATCCGATGATGTTTTGGGGTTTGGGTGTGAAGAGAGCCACAGCTCCAAGTCGGGGCCATTCGTAACTTCGAATTCTGACAATTGAACCTCCACCCGACCGTTAGATAGTTTTACTACATTTACAAGGCCTTTACCACGGTGAATTTGGTCGGCGTTCCTAAAGCTCCCTTTTGATAAAACGATAGAACCTTCAATTTGTACAAGATCCTCATTTACGATTCTGTCGTTCCACAAAGGGGATGCTAAATACCAAAAGCTTGCTCCCGAAAAAGCACCAACAACAAAGCAGATCACACCAACTGAGACTAGTTTTTTCATGGTTTTCCCTTTTAAAAACGGCTTTAACCGTAGTTCAAAAACTTAGGGTAGTCGTGCATTATAGTCTTTTAGTAATTGGGGTTCGTTTAGTCACATCACGTGGTTTACATCCTTTAATAGAGCAACAATACTATTTACTGACTAGGCTACAGACACAACCATATCCAGAATGCGCTTAGGGTTGCCAAAGCGACTGTGAACAGGAAGTTCTGGCGCGGCTATTATAACGGTTTGCAACGCGGCAGAAGACATTCTCGATAAGATGGCGGACCTTATAATCTCCCCATTGTATCAAATTGATCGTTTACAGTTTGCGCGACCTGACTCGACCGACACTGCAGCTGATTAACGCAATTGCGCTTGCAGCCATATGCGAAATCAGGATCCAGCTCAAATGGGCTGCAACATGGTCTAATGGCCTAAATGCTCTGAACTTTTAAAACTGGCTGGAATTTGGGGCACAGTTCATCGTCTCCGACCATCATACTCTGGAGCGCGTTGCTTAGGATTATTTGCTTTCAACGACGATCATAAGCAACGTCGCCCGCAGAGCACTTCACGTTCCAAATACTCATGAAATTACGATTACCTTAGCTAGCTGTTTAAATGCAAATTGGGCAATCTATCTCGCAGTTTTAGGCAAGTTCTTCGTTCTTTCACTTACTCCAGATCAGTTTTGGAACATTTTATTTTTGAGTGTTAAGGGCTACCAATTGTACTCTCATCCTTTGGCTTTTTGTCTGCAAAGTTCTGCCAAAACACGTAGAGCAAAAATGCAAATGCAAGCGCTAAAAGAACTGCACTAATCGGTCTGAAGACGAACTGCGTCCAATCGCCGCCATAGACAATCATACCGCGTCTTAAGTTCGCTTCGGTCACGGTACCAAGGATGAGCCCCAGAATAACAGGAGCTGTGCCAAAACCATAACGGTTGAGAAAAAATCCAAGAATACCAAAAGCTAGCATTAGCCAGAGTTCAAATACAGACCCATTCACACCAAACACGCCAACTGCACAGAACATTAAAATAATTGGCATCATCAAGTGTTGGGGGACTTTCAAAATTCGAACAAAGAGACGAATTCCAATTAACTGCATCAAGAACATAGCAATGTTAGCAATGATGAATGCAAAGAAGATTGCATATATAGTAGATGATTGCTCATCGAAGAGAGCTGGTCCGGGTCTTACGCCCTGAATGACCAAACCTCCCATAAGCACTGCGGTTGACACTTCCCCTGGAAGACCCAAGGTTAACATGGGGATCAAGGCCCCACCCGCTGTTGCGTTATTTGATGTCTCTGATGCAACTACACCCTCATAGTGGCCTTTGCCGAACTTCTCAGGCGTTTTGGACATTCGTTTTGCTTGATCATAGGACAAAAATGAAGAAATAGATCCACCTGCACCAG
Source organism: uncultured Cohaesibacter sp. (assembly GCF_963662805.1). NCBI lineage: Bacteria > Pseudomonadati > Pseudomonadota > Alphaproteobacteria > Hyphomicrobiales > Cohaesibacteraceae > Cohaesibacter > uncultured Cohaesibacter sp. The sequence goes on along the minus strand of NZ_OY759854.1, from coordinate 46,695 downwards.
GAATTGCGCCGACAAAGACTCCAATGAGCGTTGAACTGGCGATGACTTTCCAAGCCTTTGCGAGTAAACCAAAGGGTGGCCTCGCTGTTTGGAAGTTCTGAACGACTTCCGGCTTCTTTTCATTACTTGATTTCATCACGAGGTCCTGCAGTACTTGAGAAACCGCAAAAAGGCCAATTAATGCAGGGAGCAATCCAATACCTGTGATCAGATCAGGTTGTCCAAAGGTCGAACGGAGAACACCCGTCATTGGATCAGCTCCAATTGTGCATAGCCAAAGACCGATTAGACCTGCAACCAGTCCCTTCAACATTGAACCCGCGGACACTGAAGCGATGATGACTAAGCCAAAGACTCCAAGCGCGAAGAATTCCGCCGGACCGAAACTCAAAGCCAGACGCGCGATAGGAGGGGAAAGCAAGATGAGTAGAAAAGACCCGAGTATTCCTCCAATAAAGGAGGCACTAATTGAGAGCCCCAGGGCTGTTCCTGCCTGGCCATTTCGCGCCATGGGAAAGCCATCTAATGTGGTCGCAACGGATGCGGGTGTTCCTGGAATCCCAAGCAGAATTGCAGGTACCGCACCACCCGCAAACGCGCCACAAAAGGCTCCGAGCAGCGTAGCCATACCTAGGACGGGTCCCATACCGTAAGTAAGAGGTATTAACAAAGCAATGGCCATCGCAGCAGTCAGCCCGGGCAATGCTCCCATAATTAAACCAAGGAACGTAGCGGCAAATATTGCAAGTAGCACCTGCAGATTGGCCACCATACCGATGGCTTCAAATATCGTTTCCATTCGGCGAACTCCTCAAGGAAATATTAGGCCGAAGCCGTAAGAGAAGGAAAAATAGACAAACAGTGCCGAGATGGTTGAAAAAGCGGCTACGAAGACCAAAAAGCGAAGCTTTTTTTCGCGAAGGGCTCCTACCCCCATTGCCCATGCACAAGTTGCGGTTGCCGCAAAAAGGAACAGCGTTGTAGAAATAATGAAACCCAAAATGTTCATCATCACTATGTAGGCTGCCAAGAGTGCGCAGATAGCTATCGCCGAAATAACCTGCTGCCAACTAAGGGGCTGGATGCGATCATCGGCATCAGTTTTTCGCAAATCTCCTATCAGCACCCCAAGAATTGCAACAATTCCAAGGCCACAGACTATCGTAGGGAAGTCCCCGGGACCAATCTGGCTAATACCACCAGCATTGGGTAGCATTTGAGCTTGCTGGACACCAATGGCAGCGGCAAGCAAAAGCGCGATATCGAAGAGTACACGCCCAGAAAGAAGTTTCATATCCATTCCACTATGCTTCTGCACCCGCGAAAAATCTCTTTTCCGCGGCTGCTAATAGTTGACTATCTTGAAGAATGTTCTGTTTAGCTTTATTGAGCTGCCACTTTTTGAGCTAGAGGCACCATCACACGCTCACCTTCATCCATAAAGGCCTTAAGTTTCTCACCAAAGATAGGCGAAACCTCAACACCAAGATTCTGCGATGCTTGAATAAATTTCGGATCTTTCACGGCCTTTTCAATCGCAGTTTGCCAAGCTTTCTTTACCTCCGGATCAACACCTGCAGGAGCGGCAAAACCTCGCCACTGTTGCACAGAAAGATTAAGCCCCAAGTCTTTGGTTGTCTTGACATCTTTAATGAGAGAAGATGGGCCAGACGAAACGATTGGAACCAGCCCACTGTCCCCTTCCATAGCAGAAACAAGATCTGCGGGAGAAAGGACCACCCCTTCGATGTGTCCCCCCAAGGCTGCCGCTGCCGCTTCAGATGCACCACCATATGGAACAAATTGAACATTCAGCCCAAGTTCTTCGGTCATTGCCATTGCCATGATGTGAGTTGAAGAACCAACACCAGCAAAACCAAGTCGGATAGGGTTTTCTTTCGCGTATTTCAGGAACCCATCGTAGTCTTCCCATTTGTCTGATGCTTTTGCTGCAAGGACATATGGTTCCATGCCAACCGCCGCAATATAGTCGAAATCATCGAGTGAAAAAGTGACATTTCCCATGCCTACTAGAGTATAGAAGGCGTTATTTGCCACGGCCACGGTGTAGCCATCTGGCTTCGATGCCAGAACTTGCATCATTCCCACAACACCGCCACCGCCTGCGATGTTCCTTACGGCAACCCCAACCCCAAACGCGTCCTCCAACGGTTTTTCAAGTGCACGAATGAAGCTATCTGTTCCACCTCCAGTGGCATACTGCACAACAATAGTTATGTCTTTGTTCGGGAAATCTTCACCCGCGAACGCCATGTTGGATGTAAGTGCTGCAGAAGCCAAAAGTAATCCGGCGTACAATAGTTTCATCTTTACCTCCCAGTTTTTACTACACAAAAGATGTAGTGATTTCACAACAACAATGATCGAGTGGCCAGCTAGGTCACCCATAGAAACTGCAGATGAGGGAATATCTACGAATGACTTTTGCTTTATAGGCAAGTTATTCGCTATTAAATGCTAATTCAGTTGATAGCCCTCTTCGAGAGGAGACGAGCCAATGAATACAAACATCACTGTTCTTTGCAAAGAACGGCATCTCCGTTTCTGCTTCGCAAACATCCTCATCCCTGCCCCCTGTAACATCTCCACTGAAAAGAGATTTTGTCGCGGCAGGCACTAATTCTAATTTCTTGCTTTTTTCGCAGGTTAAAAATGCATCCCCCAAGCAGATTAGAAGCAAGAAAAAGAAGAAGTCCGCCAACAAATATACTAATATCATAGATAGTAGTATATTGCAATTAAGATGTTAATATCTTAGATATTTTTTCGTGTTAACACCTCCTCTTGAATTGCATGCCTTCACAAACGTGAGGAACGAAGATATAGTAAACACCTTTAAAGCAACCCCAGGTAGCAAATCACATTGTACCAGTGAGTCAAACTTGTCTAAGTTAGAACCAAAGCCTAATAGCCCCCTCCTTCGAGCGAAGACCACTTCTGATCAACTCTACTCGTTGCTCAGAGTTCGTATTCTTGATCTTCAGCTCGCTCCTGGCGCGGTTATATATCGGCGAGAGTTATCCGAAGAGTATGGCGTCAGTCCAATGCCATTACGCGAAGCAATTGCGCGCTTGTCCGCGGAAGGGTTAATAGACATCCATCCGCAATCGAAGACCATGGTTTCAAAAATTGACATGGACGACGTAAGACGTATGCATTTCATGCGAATGTCAGTGGAAATGGAAGTTGCCCGGGTTCTCGCAGATTCCTTTGCCCCTATGGTTGAAGCAGAAGAAATCCTGAGGCAACAAGAAGTAGCTCTCTCAAGAAATGACATTATGGAATTCTCCAAACTCGATCGAATTTTTCATCGCAGCTTTCATGCTGAAGCGGGATATGAAGAACTGTGGGATCTCGTTATCTCACATTCAGGACACATTGATCGGGCTCGCAAATTAAACCTTCCTGCCTCTGGAGCAGGCCGCGCAGCGAAGTTTCTTAAGGATCACCAAGACATGATCCGGGCGGTTCAAAATGGATCCAAGGATGAAGCCAGCAACGCAGTTCGCGAGCATCTTCAAAGATTTACTGTTTTTGCTGAGCAGGCCCGTGTCAAAAATCCAGAATTTTTCAAATAGGCTTGCCCCTCAATTTCGGAAATGCATCTACGGTCTCAATCAGGAAAACAGGCCCGCAGATGCATTCCTTCTCAGGACAATGGACAACTTTAATCCACCCCTAAGACTGAGTTAACTCATTGATTTGTTTCGAGTTTACGATTGCACTAGGGTTTAGACACCCAGCGAAAAAGTCCAGAACATTTTGCACTGCACTTACTGCGGTTCGCTCTCCAGCTTCCGCAGTCAACCCGGCAATATGAGGAGACAGGATCACCTGATCAAGACCTAGAAGCTCGTTATCTGTCTTGGGGGGTTCCATCTCAAAAACATCAATGCCTGCAGCTGCCACGGTTCCCGTATGGATCGCTTTAACCAAGGCCTTTTCATCCACGACCCCGCCGCGAGCCGTGTTTACTAGAACAACACCACGCTTCATTTGCGAGAATTCCAAATCTCCGAGGATTGGGCGCCCCGAGCTGGGTACATTAACCGATACAATATCAGCCCAAGCAAGACCGGATTGCATGTCACAAGGGACTGCTGCGGTATTCTTTGGCCACCCCTGCTTTTCCAGGAATGGATCACACGCGCGGATTTCCATGCCGAATGCGCTCGCCATCCGAGCCAGATGCTGCCCAATACGACCAAATCCAATGATAAACAACCGCTTATTAAGCAGCTCAACTGCCTCCAATTGATTGCGCCAACTCCAGTCGCCTTCCTTGATAGACTTACTGGCTCGTGAGGTTCTTTTTGCCGCAGACATAATCAGCATCAAACTGTGCTCGGCCACAGATACTGAATTGACATCACCAACGATGGTCAGAGCAATGCCCCTGTCGTTCAAGGCTTGCAGATCTACAGCATCATACCCAACACCATGTCGAGACACCAACTTGAGGTTCCGCCCGCGTGCAATCGTTGCGGCAGAAAGAGGCTGAGTTCTAATGACCAGAGCATCAGCTTTATCGATCAGTGGAGCATAGCTATCTTCCGAGACATCCGTTACGTAATCATAAGTTATCCCTGAAGTTGCATCGAGCAGGTCAATGCCGCTTTGATGAATTTTTCCAGCAACGAGAATATGTGTCATGAGTATTTCCCATACTTGCTAAAGTGTTGCTTCAGAATGCTATTTCGAGCAACTGCCCGCGAATTTAGGCACAAAAATCCCTGGGCCTGCGAAACAGCATTCGCAACACCTTCAAAATTCCGATTACGCAAACGTGAGAGGCCCCAAATACTTCATTCAGGCCACGTCACAAAGCGTAGAAGTGAGGTAGCAGAAACAAACCTGTGTCGGAATTCGCAAAGGCGAGCCGTATAGAACGCCTTGCTTTTCCGGTCGCCTTTGAGTTTATGAACTCAAAGGCGACCCCATCCGTCTTGGGAGACCAGATTAGAGATAGGCTCCCCTAAGAGCCTGACTTGCTCCTTTAAGCAAACCAAGATCAGAACCGACAGCCACGAAATTGGCGCCAAGTTCCATATATTTTCGGGCGTCGCTCTCAACCGGAGCCAGGATTCCAGCAGACTTGCCAGCCGCCTTTGCTGCATCAAAAACGCGTTTAATGATTGCCTGAACAGAAGGTTCGCTCGGATTACCAAGATAGCCACAAGAAGCCGCCAGGTCTGACGGCCCGATGAACAGGCCATCAACACCATCAACAGCAGCGATCTCTTCGGCAGCAGCAGCAGCAGCCGGAGTTTCAATTTGAACGATCACACCGATATTATCATTGATGATCTTCTGATAGTCCGACACAGTGCCATATTTGTTGGAACGATGGGCAACAGATACACCACGAACCCCCGCAGGGGGGTAGCGAGTAGCTGCAACGGCAGCACGTGCTTCATCTGCATTTTGCACAAATGGAATCAAAAAGTTATAAAACCCAGCATCAAGAAGCCTTTTGATCAAGACCGTATCGTTCCAGGATGGACGAACAACAGGCGCTGACACACTATCCTTGAGAGCCATAAGCTGTGGCACCAACGACAACACGTCGTTTAAAGCATGTTCAGCATCCAATAAAAGCCAGTCAAAGCCAGCCACGCCCATAACCTCGGTTGTGATTGGGCTGCCCAGAGCACACCAGCAACCGATCAGAGGTTTACGAGCCAGAAGATTCTGGCGTAGCTGGTTTGGAAGGGTCTGCGCGTTCATGTCAATATTTCCTCCGTTCATTGCACACACAAGTCGCGTGTGTCTGTAATAAGAATGGCCCTGAAGTCATTTACATTGGTCAATGTGGGGCCAGTGACCAGTTGATCTCCAATTGCTTCAAAGAAGCCGTGAGCATTGTTGTTCTCCAATTCGGCCATGGCTGAAAGTCCAAGAAATCGTCCTTTTTCCAAGGTTTCTGGCAAGCCAAAGGCCCCAGCAACCTCCTCACAGCCATCAACACCATCGGTGTCTGCTGCGACGGCGTACACCCCCTGGAGACCATTGAGCGCGACCACAAGCGAGAGCAAAAACTCAACATTGCGACCGCCTCGACCTTGCCCACGCATTGTAACGGTGGTCTCACCCCCCGATAAAAGAATGCAAGGTTGTTCGAAGGGTTGGGACTTGAACTTCACCTGCCGTACGATCCCGCTCATCACCACTCCCAGGTCTCGAGCTTCCCCCTCTATGCTATCTCCAAGAATGTGAGGAACGACACCCGCTTTGAGCGCTACCGAGGCTGCGGCTTCCAATGCCATTTGAGGTGCAGCAATAATCCTTGCTTCAGATGAGGCAAGCCGCAGATCTGAGGGTTTAATGCTTTCATTTTGGGCAAGCTTAAGTGCATCAAGAACAGCATCCGGCAGCTGCAGTTGATAACGATCAACGATACCCTGAGCGTCAGCCAGTGTTGTGGGATCCGCAACGGTTGGACCTGAGGCAATATCGGTTGGGTCATCACCCGGTACATCCGATATCATCAAAGTCAAAAGCTTGGCGGGATGGCAATCAGCAGCAAGACGTCCGCCATTTATCGACGACAGATGCCTTCGCAAGCAGTTCATTTCCGTGATTGTCGCTCCTGACCTCAGAAGCGCGGTATTGACTGCCTGCAGGTCTTCCAGAGAAAGCCCTTCAGTTGGCAAGGTCATTAGAGAAGACCCACCACCAGAGATCAGACAAAGCACGAAATCATCTGCTGTTAACCCGGAAACCAGCTCACGAATACGCTGTGATGCCATTTGACCAGCTTCGTCAGGAACCGGATGGTTTGCCTCAACGATTTCGATCTTTTCGCACGGGACAGAATATCCATATCTCGTAATAACAAGCCCTTCGAGCGGACCTTTCCAGGTTTCCTCGACAGCGCGAGCCATTGCCGCCGAAGCCTTGCCCGCACCGATGACAACAAAGCGTCCGCGAGGGGTTTCTGAAGGCATGTGTTTCGGCACACAAATGTTAGGCTGGGCAGAAGCTACCGCGGCATCGAACATCTGCCTTAAAAGGGTTTGAGGATCAATCATCAGGCAACTTCATGACTAGCCATAAGCTCAAGTGCTTTAACCAAAGCAGAGTGATCCCAGGAAGATCCGCCATGGGCCGCGCAGGCATTAAACAATTCCTGGGCTGTCGCGGTATTTGGAAGACTCATTTGCATCGCCCTAGCACTGGAAAGCGCAAGATTCAGGTCCTTTTGATGCAGCTCTATACGAAACCCTGGTTCGAAGGCGCGATCAATCATGCGCTTTCCATGGATTTCCAGGATTTTAGAAGAAGCGAATCCTCCCATGAGAGCATCACGAACCTTGGCAGGATCAGCTCCAGCCTTTGAAGCAAAGAGAAGCGCCTCGGCGACGGCTTCAATGTTCAGCGCCACAACAATCTGATTGGCAACCTTGCATGTTTGGCCATCTCCATTTCCGCCAACAAGCGTAATGTTTTTGCCCATCAGCTCAAACAGAGGCTTGGCAACTGCAAACCCCTTTTCGGAGCCTCCGCACATAATTGTCAGAGTTGCGTTGACAGCACCGACCTCACCGCCAGACACGGGAGCGTCAACATACTCACATCCCAGACTATTAATTTTCTTTGCAAATTCCTTAGTCGCAACAGGCGAGATAGAACTCATGTCAATGACGGTTTTGCCCGCCGACAAGCCCATCGAAACACTGTTATCACCAAACAGAACCGCATCTACATGCGGTGTATCAGGCACCATGATGATGATGACATCATTTGCCTCAGCCACTTCCTTAGAGGACTTAGCAATTTTCACACCTTTGGCAACGAGTGATGGCGCAACAGCCTTCGCGTCAAATGCAGTGATGTCGTGCCCCCCAGCAATCAAATGCTCCGCCATCGGAGCTCCCATAATTCCCGTTCCGATAAAACCGATCTTGGTCATACGACTTCTCTCCCTGTCACTTGTCACCACTTTTGCATTGCCTTCCCCTTCATCGCACTGACGTCTCCGAACCAATCGATTTAACAAGAAGTCCCGGCTCGACGTAGCAACAAAAGTAGCGGCAATTGCCCTAATATCAAAAGACCTACCACTAAATAAATCGAAGCGCAACTATTTTCAAAAAATCCCCATTCTCCTGAATCAGGTAAATCATATTTATTTTAAAATATTGATTTTATTTGTTTTTATATATTTTTCGCAGTGATTATCTCGATTGATTATGAAAATTTATACGCACATACGCCACTAATCGAAGCGCTTCGATTATAAAATCACCTCAATTTTTGCTACGATTTTTGAGCTCATTGCAAGCACATCAAAGGAACCGAACGAAAGGAAAGGGAGAGTGCGGCAAAGGTAAAACTCCTGCAGGATTGCCAGAGTTGCCAAGCTCTTATACTCGGTGTAGAAAACTTGGCGGAGATGGAAAGAACGAGACCACGCCTCTCCAGTTGATCCGTCTCGACCAAAAGCAGTCAGGCAGACATATTGTGATAGAACCGGGAATTGAAACGAGGCCTCAATGAATGGTCAACCATCCACCAAAGCAACGCTTGAAAGCGTTGCAAAACTTGCCGGCGTAGCCCCGTCAACGGTATCCCGTGTCTTGAACACACCAGACAAAGTACCACAGAAGACGCTTGATCGCGTCAATCAGGCGATCTCTCAAACCGGCTATGTACCCAATTTGATTGCAGGCAGCCTAGCCTCAAACCGCAGCCGCTTGATCGCAGCCATCACACCAAGTATGGCAAACCTCGTGTATGCTGAGACAATGCAGAGCTTTTCCCGCGTTTTGAAGGATAATGGGTATGAGGTATTACTTGGGGAATCCGGATATGACCTTGAGGCTGAAGAGAAAATCGTAACAACCGTTTTAAGCAGACGCCCCGATGCGATTTTCCTAACCGGAATTCATCACACTTTGGACTGTCGCAGACGCCTACATTCGGCAGGGATACCGATTGTCGAATCTTGGGATATCACGCCAACGCCACTAGATCTTGTAGTTGGCTTTTCACATGCCGAAGTCGGGAAATCAGTTGCCACCTATTTTTGCGACAAAGGGTACACAAGCTTTAGTCTCGCTTCGGCTGGCGATCAGAGAGCCCATGTTCGAGCCGAAGCTTATCTAAAGGAACTGTCTGCAAGAGGTCAAACTGATGTCACCCCAGTTATAAGAGAACCCTCCCCCAGCGTTGCTCTCGGGCGTTCCATCATGTCCGACTTGCTAGACCAAAAGAAAACACCGTTTGCCGTTTTCTGCAGCTCTGACGTTGTAGCACTCGGTGCGCTGTTTGAAGTTTTAGCTCGTGGCCTGTCAATACCAGACGACGTCGCTATCATGGGGTTCGGCAACCAAAATTTTGCTATGTTCACTCATCCGGCGTTATCAACTGTTAGGGTTGACTGCATTAGCATGGGAGAAAAATCTGCCCAAATGCTGTTGGCAAGGTTGCAAAATGAGCAAACTGGGGGCCATTCATTCGATGTCGGTTTTGAGATATTGGCAAGAGAAACGTCCTGAACAAGTATACCAATTGTAGAGACATCCCCCTTCAAGCCCCCACTATTCTTTCCATTTAAACGTTTCACACTAAGACACCTCTCCAAACGGAGAGAAGGATTTCAAAAGCGGCTATGAGCTCAGTCCCAAAACTGAATTGGTCAGCGGAGCAAGCGTAGAACAAAATCAGCTCTGCTCTGCACATAGATCTTAGGTAAGTGAATAACCTCATAACCTAATCTGTTATAAGCGACGACCAAGCGATCAAATTCACCTACAGCTTCTTCAAAGCCATGGACACGATCCATATCCATCGAATAGATCTCGAACCATGGCGGTGTCATGAAGACCTTCTCATAATAGCGAGGAAAAGCAGCTAGTGTGTTCTCGATCACTTCACCGGATGCGCTCTCTAGAGCCACGGCAGCGTCGATAAGACTACGGTCAAAGAATTGCCACTCAGATTCATGCTTGACTTGAAGCTTGTCTCGCGCTGCCATTTCAAGCGCCCGCCTAGCAAATGCTTCCATATTCACCCAAGGGAGCGCAGATCCATCTCCTTCTCGTTCAAGGGCGATAATTCTTCTTCCCGGTTCAGGCACTGTTTCAAAACCTCTGCAAGCGAGCTCATTGAGCAGTGTTGATTTCCCACCTCCCGAGCAGCCTGACAAGATCACATGTTGCATCATGCTAATTCTTTTCCTTTCCTGCTGAGTGTACTGCCGATCCGATTTGCCGCCTTTTTTGCGCTGCAGTGCGCCCCATATCGGAGCGCTCTTGCCCAATGGCACATACAGGTTCTTTCTGGCTCAGAAGCCGTCAGAGACAACCAACCGGAGCCAAGCAAGACATGAACCAACCAGATCGTATTATTCGCCTTAAGACCGTTCTCGATAGAACGGGCCTGTCCCGATCGACCATCTATCGGAAGATGGCCGAAGGGACCTTTCCTGCACAGATCAAGATCAGCATCCATGGCGCAGGATGGCGAGAGTCAGAGGTCAATCGTTGGATTGCCAATCCTGCAAGATGGCGTGCTGGTACCGAGCCTGAAGCTGCTGGCTAGGAGGTTTTATGATAACCACCAATCAGCGGCGCCGGGTCAACAACCTATTTGCTGCCTTATCGCGCAACTCATCCAGATAGTCACTCCACCACTGATGCATTCGGACGCGCTCTTCCCAGTAGCGTCCGCGATTGTAGATACCGCGAATGCTGTTTGCATCTTCATGAGCGAGAGAACGTTCTATAGCATCAGGGCTCCAAAGCCCGCTCTCGTTAAGAAGCGTTGAAGCCGTCGTCCTAAATCCGTGCGCAGTCACCTCACCCCGTGCATAGCCAATACGTCGAAGTGCCTGATTAACCGTATTCTCGCTCATTGGACGCTTAGTCGTATGGTAGGCGGGAAAGACAAAGCCCTTGGGGCCTGTCATCGGCATAAGTTGTTTGAGATATGCGATGACCTGTTTTGACAAAGGCGTCTGGTGAGGACGCCGCATTTTCATGCGCTCCGCAGGGATTTTCCAGATAGCCGCATCAAGATCGAACTCAGACCAATGCGCCTTTCTGAATTCTCCAGGACGCGCCATAATGTGTGGGACTATCTGCAAGGCAATGCGCGAGATGGGATTGCCTGGATAGTTATCGATTGCCAGAAGCAGATCGCCAACGCCGTCTGGCTCGATGATAGCCGCATAGTGCGTCACCTTTGGCCTGATCAAAGCGCCTCGAAGAACGACTGTAGGATCTTCCTCTGCCCTCCCCGTCGCCACGGCATAGCGAAAAACACAACTGGCGAAGGAGCGGCAACGCATAACCGTTTCATATTTTCCGTGTGCCTCGAGCCGCTTCAGAACGGCGAGAATATCAAGTGGCTTTAGTTCAGTTACAGGTCGTTCATCGATCAGTGCAAACTGCCTAATAAGCCAATTGGATTTCTCAATCGTTTTGGGCGACCTTCCTTCTGCAATCTGCTTTTTAATATATTCTCGACCGATATCGCCGAAAGTGTTTGAGGCTGCGAATGCAGCAATGAGCTTTTCGCGCTTGCGCTCAGCAAGCGGATCCTCACCGGCATCAAGCCTTTTTCGCGCTTCATTTCTTTTGTCACGTGCTTCAGCAAGGCTCACATCAGGATAGCTTCCAAGGGAAAGGCGTTTTTGCTTCTTCATGAAACGGTACTTATATCGCCAAAGCCTCGCTCCACTCGGGGAAACTTCAAGATAGAGCCCGAGACCATCGGTGCATTGATAGGCCTTGTCTTTGGGGCGAAGTTGTCGAATTTGAAGATCTGTCAGTGCCACAGCAATTCTCCCTGGTTCAGGAGCGATCAGGTGGCATGAAACCCTAAAATTGGGGCCATCAATGAATTCATGAAAAATCTTGGCCCCAAATATGGCACCAAATATGGCCCCAGACGGGTCGGATCTGATGAAATCGCCTGACACACTCCGAGAAATCTGAGACCTAAAAATCCCATAATTCCAAGGACTTGTCGATATAAGTGGGACGGGCTGGGAAAAAATGATGGTGCCCGGAGGCGGATTCGAACCACCGACACGCGGATTTTCAATCCGCTGCTCTACCAACTGAGCTATCCGGGCATTTGCTTTATCATTTCGCTTTGAAAAAGCTATCTGACAGAAGCGCTTGCTTGGGTTATCAAAGCAACCCTGCAATTTGTTTCGGCGTTATAGAAGGTTCATATAGCCCTGTCCAGTGCGCTTTTGATGTTTTCTACAGGGCTTCGCATTTTTTTTCATCTGGTGAGGAAAAGTTTCAAAAATAAGCCCGAAATCCCGCCAGAAATTAGACACATGCCCACAAAGGCGATGACTATCTCTTTGTTTTGTCGCTCAAAAAGGAAAAACAGCAAGCCCTTAATCCTGCAGATCGAAATCGCTCTCATCAGGATCATCCTCTTCGCTTGCTGGAATGGCGTAGACACCAGTCAGCCAGCGGCTGAGATCGACCTGTTTACAGCGATCCGAGCAGAAGGGATAGTTTTCTTTTGTTGAGGGCTTGGAGCAGATCGGACAGGGACGAGATCGACGCATACCGGTCACCTTGCCGCCTGCTGCCGCCTTTTCATCTTCCGGTTTCTTTGTCATGCTTGCTTCATCCTCGATACGCATCAAGAGGCGTGCGCCTTCAGACTGGTCGCCTTATTCAACGCCGCCCAACCATTTCAGCCGCAGGGGATAGCCCTCGCCGATCAGCAGATTTGCCGTCTCGTGCAGCGGCAGGCCGACAACCGAACTGTAAGATCCGACAAGATTGACCACGAAGGTTCCGGCGATGCCCTGAATGGCATAGCCGCCCGCCTTGCCTCGCCATTCGCCCGAAGCGATATAGGGGTCAATATCATGGTTGAGGCGCTTAAAACGCACTTTGGTGGTGACAACCTTGGTGCGCGTTTTTCCCTTCGGAGTGATGAGGGAAATGCCCGAAAAGACTTTATGGGTCCGCCCTGAAAGCAGGGTGAGACACTGGGAGGCCTCTTCTGCCAATTCTGTCTTTGGCAAGATGCGACGTCCCACGGCGACGACGGTATCGGCAGCGAGGTAATAGCACCCTGCCAGATCCGGATCATCCTTGCAGGCCTTGTAAACCGCTTCGGCTTTTGCCTCAGCAAGACGTTTGGCCAGCGCGCGCGGCTGTTCGTTCTTTTGCGGCGTTTCGTCCAGATCTGCTGGTTTGAGCGCAAAGGGCTCAATGCCGATCTGCTGCAACAGTTGCAAACGGCGTGGTGAGGCAGACGCCAGAACAAGGCGATGAGAATCAGTCATAACGCTATCAATATTCATAGGGCTTGAGCGCAACGGGCAGCTCGGCCCCTATGCGCATCAGGCATTTACACAATGACAGATGGACCTGCCCCCGTAGGGCTGGCCTGAACGCAAGGAACGGATCTTTGCGCCATTTTCACCGCCTTCAATAAGTCGTTGACCACCCCGTGGCGGGGGAATGACAGGCCAAACAGAACAGAAGCGCGCAGCGGATACCTTCCCGCTTGCGCTGAGCTCTTATTTGAAGCGATAGGTAATACGACCCTTGGTCAGGTCATATGGAGTCATTTCCACCTGAACCTTGTCGCCAGCCAGCACGCGAATACGGTTTTTACGCATACGCCCTGCCGTATGAGCCACGATTTCATGGTCATTTTCCAGTTTCACGCGGAAAGTGGCGTTTGGCAGCAATTCGGTTACAACACCGGGAAATTCCAATACTTCTTCTTTCGCCATAAGCGTAATTCAATCCTTTTAGGTTGTTTTTCTGTTAGAAAAGACTATGCGCAACAACAACGCATAATCCTCATCTTTGTTTCACCTTTGCCCGATTTGGCCACATTGGGTACATGCCCTTGTGGCTTCTGGCAAGAGGAGCGAGACGGTAAGGCCACCAATGCGTGAGCGCCTTGCGCCCGAATTGGCTACAATCCCCATCCATCCCGCAGATTTGCTTGATAATTGACTTTAGCATGAATCCGCTTGCATCCATGCAAGAATTCGACCCGATGCATTCCGTTCTTATCAATGAGATTGCGCGCAATCTAGTCCAAAGCGGATTTGAGTGCAATCGCTTCACGCATTTTTCGCGAAATCTGCCGTTAGAGCGGCAGAAAGTCTCATCTGTTCTTCAGCAGACCTTCATGAATTCTTTGTCCAACAGAGCCGTCAGGCCCCCTTCCCCCGCTCCCCGGTGCGTCACGCCTTGATGTCGGTGATCCACTCGAAGCGATCCTTGAGCTTTACGATGAGGCCATCGCGCACTGCACGATAGGAATCCATGATCTGCTCGCGTGAGCCTGTCACCAGAGCAGGATCCATGGTCGGCCAATATTCCGTTTCAACCGCATGCCCACGGCTCCATTCAAGCGCCCTGTGGTGGGCTTCCGGTGCCAGAGAGACGATCAGGTCGAAATAGCTGTCTTCCAGATCATCAAAGCAGCTGGGTTCATGTTCGGATATATCCAGACCGATTTCTTCCATAACAGCCGCAGCAAAAGGGTCGGGCTTGCCGCAGCGCACACCGACAGACTGCACATAGAAGGTGCCGGGGAAAAGGTGTTTGGCAAGGGCTGCCGCCATCGGCGAGCGAATGGCATTCATGCCGCAAGCAAACAATATGGAGTCGGGGCGAAGATCGGGCCCAATGAGACCAAGAACCATGCTACCCCCGCCAATGCAATGCGCAGATCAGCGTAAATAGGCGCCGCGCGGTGGCAAAGTCCGTTTCGATCTTCCCATCGAGACGGGCTTGCAGGATCTGGGATCCCTCATTGTGCAATCCACGACGTCCCATATCTATGGCTTCGATCTTACTCGGCGTGGCGGTTTTTATGGCTTCATAATAGCTATCGCAGATCAGGAAATAATCCTTGATGATGCGGCGAAATGGGGTCAAGGAGAGAATATGCGTGGCAATCTGGTCGCCATTCTCAAGCTTGATATCCATCACCAGTTTCCGCTCGATCATAGAAAGATCAAGCCTGTAGGGCCCGCCCTCGTCATGACCGACGGGGTGGAAATTATTTTCCTCGACAAGATCGTAAATGGCAACAGAGCGCTCATGCTCGATATCGGGAGTGGCCGGTTGAATGGATGTCGGGTCCAGCACGATCATGCAAAGGGAAAACGGTCCCTGACCGGTATCCTGAGCATTCATTTCGCAAGACTTGACGCCCTGCTGCTGATCGGAGGTCTGCATATGATCAACCTCCTCTTCCCGTTCAGCCATTTTGCACCATGCGTTATTTTCCCGAGCATTCGGCAGGCATGTTTGCCCAACTTGGCTGCTGGAGTCAAACTTTCTACTTAAGGGGTAGCACGAAATTCGAGCTTTCCGGCCAGTTATTCCATGTTCAATCGTTTAGCAACAGAGCGGGCATGCGCTTCCAGCCCTTCCTGACGGGCAAGGATCACGGCCGCTGGGCCGATCTGGCGCAGATTCTCCACGTTGCATTCAAGCACGGATGTACGCTTGACGAAATCAAGCGTGGAGAGGCCGGACGAGAAGCGAGCCGAGCGCGCCGTTGGTAAGACATGGTTGGAGCCACCGACATAATCGCCCACTGCTTCCGGCGTATAATGGCCAACAAACACTGCGCCTGCATTGCGTACCTTATCCAGATAATCGGGGGCGTTATCCATCGCCAGCTCCAGATGCTCGGGTGCGATGCGGTTGGCCAGCGCCATGCCGGTTTCCCAATCGGGCACAGTGATCACGGCACCATAATCGGCCCAACTCGCTCCGGCGATCTCGGCCTTTGGCAACGTGGTCAACAGGCGCTTGACAGCTTCCTCGACGGCGTCGGCTGTGGCTGCATCATCGGTGATCAACATGGCTTGCGCCACCTTGTCATGCTCGGCCTGCGCCATCAGATCGACAGCCAGCCAATCAGGGTCATTATTCTTGTCGGCCAGAATGAGCACTTCGGATGGCCCAGCGATCATGTCGATGCCCACGAGCCCGAAGACGCGGCGTTTGGCAGCCGCCACAAAGGCATTACCGGGACCAACAATCTTGTAGACCGGCGCGATGCTTTGTGTGCCATAGGCCAGCGCAGCCACGGCCTGTGCGCCACCGATACGGTAGATCTCGTCCACGCCAGCCAGCTTGGCTGCGGCCAGTACCAGCGGGTTGAGCACATCATCAGGGGTTGGCACCACCATCACGAGGCGTTCAACACCGGCCACCTTGGCCGGCACCGCATTCATCAGAACCGAAGAGGGGTAAGCCGCCAGCCCGCCAGGCACATAGAGCCCGACCGCCTCAATGGCGTTCCAGCGCGAGCCGAGCTTAACCCCGAGCGCGTCTTCATAGAAATCGTCTTTCGGCAGTTGGCGTGCATGGTGAGAGCGGATGCGCTCTGCGGCCAGCTCCAGCGCCTTCATCACCTCAGGATCAACCTTGGCGACGGCAGCCTCTATTTCAGCCTCGCTAATGCGCAGGCCTTTTGAGCGCGCATCAAAGCGATCGAACTTGGCGGTATAATCGTAAAGGGCGTCATCGCCTCTCGCCCGGACCTCATCGATAATATCGCGAACGATGGCATCGACATCATCGGAGACTTCCCGTTTCATTGCCAGCAAATCAGCAAATGCGGCATCGAAATTGCTCTCGGTTGCGTCAAGACGAATGGCCATGGCGGATCCTCTCATGTGCGGCTTTTCTTGCAGACGGACGCCTCGGAGCACAAGAGATCGCCTGTGCGGACGTCGGCGCATTTATGAGAGTTTCTTTTGTGAGAGGCAAGGGAAAATCTGTAAGAGCGGCAAGTTTGACATGCGCAGCCGGACGACAGCCAGATTAAGCCCCGTCACCCGATGAATTTTTCACATACCGGACGCGGCAGTCAGGTCATGCTGGAAGACGCCTTACGTCAGGGACCAATCCTTGCGCCTTGCGAAAAGCGCGCAGCTTTTCCCTCTTCAGGCAACCGCCCTTTTGATATACGGCACGGCTTCCGGTCTATTTCTCTCCACGAGACCAGCGGCCATCCTTGGGTGATCGAAACCACATCATGAACAGCCAGAAAGCGCCCAGAGCGATAACCGCCCCAAAGATGATCCAATAGATATTTTCTAACATTTCTCTTCTCCCCTATAATGCAAGCCTACACCACAGCAATCCTGAAGCATATTCGGCTTTCCGTGCAACCCTATAAATATATGAATATATTCTGTTGATGACGGCTGCTTTTACGCGCAGCACCGTCCTCCTTTGCTCAAACCATTCTGAGATAAGTCCGGCATTCAAAATCGGTGATGGCTGCCGATACGATCCGTTCCTCTGCTTCGCGCGCGTGCGTGTAGCAGACATGGAAATCCTGCCCGAACAACGCCTCGGCCCATTCAGAAGTTCCAAAGCTGGCGATGGCTTCCTGCCAGATGGGCGTCAGCGGTTTGTTGGCAGCCACATCCTCCAGCGTTTCAACCGGCTCACCTGGATCGATGGCTTCGTCAAAGCCGGTCAGAGCGCCAGCCAGAAGGGATGCAATCACCAGATAGGGATTGGCATCCGCCCCCGCAACCCGATGTTCAAGGCGGGCTGCTGCGCCCTTGGCGGTGGGCACGCGGATGGCCACGGCTCGATGGTCATAGCCCCAGCATGGGGTTGTCGGCGCATAGCTTTCGGGTTGAAAGCGTCGATAGCTGTTGGCATGTGGCGCATAAAGGATCTGGCATTCGCGCATATGTTTGAGCAAGCCACCGATAGCATGACGCAAGGGCAGATTGGCCTCAACGTCACTGTCGCCGCCAAAAATGTTGGTGCCCTCTTCATCCTGCACAGACATGTGGATATGGAAGCCATTCCCCGCCGAATGGGCATAGGGTTTGGCCATAAAGGTCGCATCCAAGCCATGTTTACGTGCCACATTGCGCACGACCCGCTTGAACAGCATGCAGTGGTCCGCCGCTTCCAGAGCGCTTGGCACATGCAACAGGTTCATCTCGAACTGGCCGGGACCGAATTCGGAAATGGTCGTCTCGGCGGGAATATTCTGGATCTGGCAGGCCTGATAGATTTCGGCCAGAACCGGTTCAAAGGCGGCGATGATGTCCATATTATAGACCTGACTGCCCGTCAGGCGTTCGCCAAGACCGGGCACCATGGGCCCTTGCGGGTGACCGGTGGCGGTTGTTTCGCTATCTATGAGATAGAATTCCAGCTCTGTGGCAACGACCGGTGTCAGCCCTTTTTGAGAAAAACGCTGCTGCATACGGGCGAGAGTGCCGCGGGTGTCATAGCCGCAGTCTTCCCCCGTCACCAGATCCTTCATGGTCACCAGCACTTGCGCGGTGGGCTCGCTGGCCCATGGCACCATGCAAAGGGTGCCGGGCACTGGCATGCAAACCCCATCCGGGTCTCCCTTCTCCAGCGCAATGCCGACTGCTGGCACATCATCGCCCCAGATATCAAGGGCAGCGGTGGAACGGGGCAGGCGCACGGCGCCATCGGCAAGCTTTGTCAGCATGTTTGCAGGCAACCATTTGCCCATCAAGGAGCCGCAGAAGCGGGGCAAAAGCATTTCCACCTTGACCAGATCCGGGTGGGCCTTGAGGAAGGCCTCGGCCTCTGCCTTGAAGCTGATGGTTTGCTGGTTTGTCTTTTCGGTCTTCAGCATGAGTGTCTCGTTTGTTCAATTGGCCTTAGCAGCCCGGATCGATTGGATAAACAGGCTTACAGGGTTAGCCGCTTGCAAGCAACGGTTTCGCGCCCGAGACCGTTGCGTCCTTTTCTAACTTGTTTGTCATTTAGGTGTTTCTCAAGTCGCCATAAGCCTAAGCTCAAGCCATAAACCTAAAGATCACCCCTTTAGCCACCTGCAACAGCGGCCCTCTCCTCGCGACGGCGTTGCACTTCGCGCCGTTTGGTCAGAAGCGACGCGGCGATGACACCCGTTGAAACCAGCACCACGAGGATGGTCGAGAGGGCGTTGATTTCAGGGGTCACCCCAAGGCGCACCTGAGAATAGATCTTCATGGGCAAGGTCGTCGCCCCCGGACCGGAGGTGAAGGAGGCGATCACCAGATCATCCAGAGACAATGTGAAGCTCAAGAGCCATGCAGAGACGATAGATGGCAGAATGATCGGCACGGTGATCTGGAAGAAAGTCGCCATGCGGCTTGCGCCCAAATCCATGGCCGCTTCTTCCAGAGACATGTCGAATGTGACCAGCCGCGAGGATATCACCACGGCGGAGTAACACATGGAGAAGGTGACATGAGCCAGTATAACCGTCCAGAAGCCACGATCGAAATCGAGCGAGACGAACAATAGCAACAGTGATAGACCGGTGATCACTTCAGGCATCACCAGCGGCGCATAGACCATGCCTGAAAAAAGGGTCTTGCCGGGGAAGCGCCCTGCCCGTACCAGCACCAGGGCCGCCATGGTGCCAAGGATGGTGGCGAGCGTTGCCGAAACCAGCCCAACCCGAACCGTGACCCAGGCTGCATCCATGAAGCCCTTGTTGGCAAATACGGCACTGTACCATTTGGTTGAAAAACCACCCCAGACCGTCACCAGCCGACTTTCATTGAAGGAGAAAATCATCAGCAGCACAATGGGCAGGTAAAGAAAGGCAAAGCCCAGAGTGAGCGCGGAGGCATTGAAAAAGCTGAACCGTCTCATGAGTTATGCTCCCTTTTCCTGTTGCTTTTCCTGCTGCCGCTGGAACAGCACGATGGGCACCACCAGCAGGATGAGCAGGATAACGGCAACCGCAGAAGCCACCGGCCAATCGCGGTTGGAGAAGAATTCCACCCACAGGGTCTTGCCGATCATCAACGTGTTGGAGCCCCCCAGAAGATCGGGGATGACGAACTCTCCCACCGCCGGAATGAAGACAAGGAAGCAACCGGCCAGAATGCCCGGCATGGAGAGCGGCACAGTGATCAGCCAGAAGGCCTTGAAGGGCGAGCAGCCCAGATCGGTTGCGGCCTCAAGCAGGGAATCGTCCATCTTTTCCAATGATGAATAGAGCGGCAGCACCATGAAAGGCAGATAGGAATAGACAATGCCGATATAGACCGCGATGTCCGTGTTGAGGATCGTCAATGGATCGTCGATGATGCCCAGATGCATCAGGGCCATATTGAGCAGCCCCTCTTTCTTTAGGATGCCGATCCACGCATAGACGCGAATGAGGAAACTCGTCCAGAAGGGCAGGATGATCAGCATCAACAATGTGGGCCGCCATTCGCTGGGAGCCCGCGCCATGGAATAGGCAATCGGATAGCCGATCAGCAAGGCCAGCAAGCTGGACACCACCGCAATTTCGAGACTGGAAAGATAACTCTTCCAATAGAGATCATCCTCCATCAGCCATGTGAAATTCTCCAGATCCCAGCCCGAAATCATATTCCAGAAGCCCGTCCAACCCTCGGACCAAGCGAAGGTTGGCACATAAGGTGGCATGGCAATGGCAGTATCAGACAGGGAAATCTTGACCACGATGATGAATGGCACAAGAAACAGAACCAGCAGCCAGATATAAGGCACCAGAATCAGCAGGCAGCGGCCCCAATTTTTTGGCAAGCTCATGCGGCGCTGTGTTTTCGGGCTGTCCGGCTGACCATTGGTCATCAGGCCAGTCCCTTCGGTGATGTTGCTCAATTCGCTCATGACCTCATCGCTCCAACAACACGCAGCCGCCTGCGCGCCAATGCACAAAGACTTCATCGTCCCATGTGATGGCACGGCGATGCAGATGCTCCAGATTGGCTTCCTGCGACTTGATGATCTGGCCGTCTTCTGTCTCCACATGATAGGTGGAGATGTTGCCGGTATAGGCGATATCGAGCACCTTACCCTTGAGGATATTGTGGGTGTCGGTGGGATATTCCTTGGTGATGCGCACTTTTTCAGGACGCACGGCCACCCACCTTTCCGTTCCCTTTTCGGGGAAACTGACCGGCTGCGGCAGGCGAATGCGCAAGGGGGCATAATCTTCATGCCATGCGAGCTGAACGATGTCGTCTTCCTTGTCGTCCGGCCCCAGAATGTGCCCGCCGATGATATTCACGTCGCCCAGAAAATCAGCCACATACCGACTGTTCGGCGTTTCATAGATTTCCCGTGGCGTACTGACCTGCACCAGCTTGCCCTGATCCATCAGCGCAATACGGCTCGCCACCGTCATCGCTTCTTCCTGATCATGAGTGACGATTACAAAGGTCGTACCGAGCTTCTCCTGAATGGTCATCAACTCGAACTGGGTCTGCTCACGCAGCTTTCTGTCGAGCGCCCCCAAGGGTTCATCGAGCAATAAAAGCTTGGGTTTCTTGGCGAGGGAACGGGCCAGCGCCACGCGTTGCCTCTGACCGCCTGAAAGCTGGTGCGGCTTGCGCTTGGCAAAGGCCTTCAACTGCACCAGCGCGATCATTTCCTCGACCCGGTCTTTGATCTCTGCCTTGGGGCGCTTCTCCTGCTTGAGACCGAAGGCGATATTCTGCTCCACACTCATGTGCGGGAAGAGCGCATAGGACTGGAACATCATGTTGACGGGGCGCCGATGGGGCGGGATGTCTGTCAGATGCTGCTGCCGCATCATGATGGAGCCCATGGTCGGTTGTTCAAAACCGGCAAGCATGCGCATCAGCGTCGTCTTGCCACAGCCGGAGGGGCCAAGCAGAGCGAAAAATTCACGCTCGTAAATTTTCAAATTCAAATTGTCGATAGCGACGAAGTCGCCGAATTTCTTGGTGACGGCGTCAAACCGTATCAGCGGCTTTTCTTTCGGATCACTCCAGGGCGCAAAATTGCAGCCGGATCCGGAATTGGGGGAACCATTCATTCTCACTCTCGCTATCCAAATGCCCGATGGACACCATAAAGGGAGGCTTTAGGCGATGCCCTCGAACCACATACAATGCCAATTTACGCCACTGGCTCACGCAGAAGCCCGGCACGCGGCCACCACGCTGCGCGCCTTGCCAAATGTCTGACCGTGCCCTGCAATCGGCAAACAGTTTGCCTCACCGCAAAGGAGGCTCAGACCGAAATGCCGGGCCAAAGAGGCCCGGCGCGTCTTCCTTACTGTCCTGATTTCACCTTGGTCCATGCGCGAGTAACCACACGCTGGATTTTTGGCGGGTAAGGCATATGTACAAACAGCTTTGCTGTGGTTTCCTCATCAGGATAAACCGCAGGATCGCCGATAACATCTTCTTCAAGCAGCTCCTGGGAAGCCTTGTTGCCATTGGCGTAATAGACATAGTTTGAGGCTTTGGCGATCACGTCCGGGCGCATGATGTAGTTGAGGAAGGTATGGGCTTCTTCCACATTTGCCGCATCGGCCGGAATGGCCATCTGGTCGAACCACATCTGAGCCCCTTCCTTGGGGATGATGTAATTGACTTCGACGCCATTATCAGCTTCTGCCGCACGGTCGCGGGCCTGGAAGACATCGCCAGACCATCCGATGGCCAGACAGATGTCACCATTGGCCAGCGCGTTGATATATTCAGAGGAATGGAATTTCTGAACATAAGGGCGAATGGAAAGCAGCAGCTCCTCGGCGGCGGCGATATCGTCCTTGTCATGGCTGTTGGGATCTTTCCCCAAATACATGAGGGTCAGCGGAATGACTTCGGTAGGCGCATCCAGAATATAAATGCCGCAATCGGCGAATTTGGCCGCGATTTCCGGTTTGAAGACCATGTCCCATGTGTTGAGCGGCATATCGCCCATGCGTTCCTTGGCTGCTGCTACGTTAAAGCCTACGCCGGTGGTGCCCCACATATAGTTGATGGAATAGTCATTGCCCGGATCATAGGCCGCAGTGCGTTCGGAGACCGCGTCCCACATATTCTTCAGATTGGGCAGCTTGGATTTGTCCAGCTTCTGAAAAACGCCGGCCTGAATCTGGCGCTGAAGGAATGTGCCGGTCGGAACCACAATGTCATAGCCGGTGGAGCCTGCCAGCAATTTGGTTTCGAGCACCTCGTTGGAATCAAACACGTCATAGGTGACCTTGATTCCGGTTTCCGCTTCAAAATCGCTAATAATGGATTCGTCGATATAATCCGACCAGTTGAAAATATGGAGTTCTTTGTCCGCCGCGATCCCTGTGCCTGTTGCGGTAAGCAGCGCCGCTACAGCGAGTGCGGTTTTGGAGAAAAGCTTGCCTGCTTTGTCTGCCATCGTGTAAGTCCCCTCGATTCTATCGGGAATTGTGATGATTGCGATGGGCTGTTGTCGCCCGATTGGCCTTTTTGGCCATTATTGCAAAATTTGATCACAAAATTTTCCCTGCTGCAAGCCTTTTCGATCAAATTCTCTTTGCATGACCGACAAGCACCAGTATAAAGGAGCCATGACCAAGGACGAGATCGCAGTAACCGACAAAACAATCGAAAACGCGGATGGACAAGATGCCAAACCGTTGACCGCGCACGAGCGGATCTATCAGGCCTTGCGCGAACGCCTGCTATTTGGTGGCTTTCGGCCCGGCAAGGCTGTCACTCTGCGTGGCCTTGCAGATAATTTGCAAGTTTCTCCCATGCCTGTGCGAGAAGCAGTGCGCCGCCTGACTGCGGAAGGCGCGCTTGAAAGCCACGGCAACCGGCGTGTTTCCATTCCTGCCATGACCGAGAAGAAGTATCACGAGATCAACCTCACCCGCTCCCTGCTGGAGCCAGAACTGGCAGAGATGGCCCTACCCAATGTGACCGAGGCCGATATCCAACGTTTGATCACCATTGACGATGCCATTGATGCCTGTCTGGAAAATGGCGATGTTGAAGGCTACATGCGGGGCAATCACGCTTTTCACTTTGCCCTTTATGAAATGGCCCGGTCCGATGTCATCATCAAACTGGTGGAAAATGTCTGGATGCAATTTGGTCCTTTCATGCGTCTTGTTTATGGGCGACACGGCACAGCGAACCTGATTGACCAACACAAACAGGCTATTGACGCCCTGCAACAGGGCGATAGCGCAGCCCTGCGCACAGCCATCTCGGAAGATGTACATCAGGGCACTTTGCTACTGAGCGATGATCTTTAAGACACCCCCTTTCCAAATCCTCCGATTACCCGCAGACTGACCGCTGCCAGCCTTTCTTTGCGCTTCCGCGAAAGGGGCAAGGCAATAAAAGTGCAAAGTCTCTCAATTTGTGATCACAAATTTTCCTTGCTTTGTGATCACATCCTGCGATACGTTACAAATGCAATCGCACTGGCTGCGATTTGACTTCAACAGGTAATTTCATGACCAGCTCAGAAGACAAGACACCCAAAGCTCCTACCCCTACCCCGTCCGACAGTAGCAGTCTGGGAGACGGCATTCCCTTGCCGCAAAAGGCAGAAGAGGTGCGCGAATGGATGCGCTCGCGCCACATTGATGAAGTCGAGTGCGTCGTGCCCGACATCGTGGGCATTGCGCGCGGCAAGGCCATGCCAGCCTCGAAATTTTCAGGCCTCAATCCGACCTATCTACCGACATCCATTTTCTTCCAGACCATCACCGGCGCCTATATCGAAATGGAAGACCGGCAGGATTTCATGATGGAACGGGATATCCAGCTGGTGCCGGATCTCTCCACGGTGCGTTCAGTGCCCTGGGCCAACGATCCGACGGTGCAGGTCATCCACGATCTGTACACGCTGGAAGGCGAGCCGGTGGAGCTGGCCCCGCGCAATGTTTTGCGCCGTGTGATCGGCGGCTTTGAGGCGATGGGCTGGAATGCTGTTGTTGCGCCAGAGCTGGAATTCTATCTGACCAAGCGCAATTCCGACCCTGATTACCCACTTGAGCCCCCCATCGGGCGCTCCGGACGGCAATCTGTTGGGCGGCAGGCCTATTCCATTGCTGCGGTAGACGAATATGACCGCATTATAGAGGATATCTATGATTTCGCTGAAGCGCAGGGTCTGGAGATCGACACGGTCATTCAGGAAGGCGGCGCTGGGCAGCTTGAGATCAACCTCATTCATGGCAATCCGCTTGATCTTGCTGACCAGATTTTCGTCTTCAAACGCCTTATTCGCGAAGCGGCCTTCCGGCATGATTGTTATGCCACCTTTATGGCCAAGCCGATGGATAACGAGCCGGGCAGCGCCATGCATATCCACCAGAGCGTGGTGGACGCCAAGACCGGCGCCAATGTCTTCTCCAATGAAGATGGCGAGCCGAGTGAGCTGTTTTATCACTTCCTCGGAGGCCAGCAGACATATCTGCCGGACGTGATGAGCATCCTTGCGCCTTATGTGAACAGCTACCGCCGTTTGCTGGCGGGCGATTCCGCGCCCATCAATCTGGAATGGTCCATTGACAACCGCTCCGTTGGCTTGCGCATTCCCAACTCTTCGCCCAAGAACCGGCGCATCGAAAACCGCCTTGTTGGCGCGGATACGAATCCGTATCTGGCGATTGCCGCCAGTCTGGCCTGCGGCCTTCTGGGCATCATCAACAAAGACAAGCCCAAGCCGCAATTGCAGCATCATGCTCATCACATGCCCTTCTCGTTGCCGCGCTCGGTGCATCATTCACTTGGGCGGCTGGAGAAGAACGAGCAGTTGCACGATCTTTTGGGGCCGGATTTCGTCACCATCTACAGCCAGATCAAGCTGCATGAATCGGAAGAATTCAATCAGGTCATCAGCCCATGGGAGCGCGAGCACTTGCTGCTGACTGTCTAATTCACCCTTTGCCTTTGCCAATCGCCATCTGTCCAGCCGCCATCAAAGAGTGGCATCCAGAGACGGGAGACCAACATGACTTTCATGGCCAACCTGCCACCGACCCAAGAGCTGCAACAAAAGGATGCCGCCCATCATCTGCATCCTTTTACAGATACCCAGGAGCTCAATGAAAAAGGCGCGCGCATCATCACCCGTGCCGAGGGCGTGTATCTTTATGACAGCGAAGGCAACCGGATGCTGGATGGCATGGCCGGGCTCTGGTGTGTCAATGTCGGCTATGGGCGCAAGGAAATTCAGGAAGCTGCGATGCGGCAGATGGAGCAGCTGCCCTATTACAACACCTTTTTCATGACCACCCACCCGCCAGTGGTGGCCCTTTCGGAAAAACTTGCCTCGTTGGCACCACCTCATATCAATCATGTCTTCTATGGCAATTCCGGCTCGGAATCCAACGACACGGTGGTGCGCATGGTGCGCCATTATTGGGCCAGCATGGGCAAGCCTGACAAGAAGGTCATCATCGCTCGCAAGAATGCCTATCACGGCTCCACGGTGGCTGCGGCCTCACTGGGCGGCATGAAGGGCATGCATGCTCAGGGCGGTTTGCCCATTCCCGATATCACCCATATTGACCAGCCCTATTGGTATGGCGAAGGTGGGGACATGGATCCGGCAGACTTCGGCCTGATGCGCGCCCGCGCACTGGAAGAGGAAATTGACCGGATCGGCGAAGACAAGGTTGCGGCCTTTATCGCCGAGCCCATTCAGGGGGCGGGAGGCGTAGTCATTCCACCGGACAGCTATTGGCCGGAAATCCAGCGCATTTGCGATGAACGCGACATTCTGCTGATTGCCGATGAAGTGATTTGTGGCTTCGGGCGCACGGGCAACTGGTTTGGCTCGGACACCTATCAGATCAAGCCTGACCTGATGACTATCGCCAAGGGGCTCTCCTCGGGTTATCTGCCGATAGCAGGTGTGCTGGTCTCGGATCGTGTGGCCGAAGGCTTCATTGCTCATGGGGGAGAATTTGCCCATGGCTACACCTATTCAGGCCATCCGGTCGCTTGCGCAGCTGCCTTGACGAATCTCGAAATCATGGAGCGCGAACATATCGTTGAGGGCGTGCGCGACCGGGCAGCGCCTTATCTGGCAGAGAAATGGGCCGCACTGGGCGATCATCCACTGATCGGAGAAGCCCGCTCCAAGGGGCTCGTTGCCGCACTTGAGCTAACGCCAGACAAAACTGCCCGTGCGCCTTTTGCCGCCAGCAAGGGAACCGTCGGCCTCATTTGCCGGGAACATTGCTTCAATAACGGTCTGGTGATGCGCCATGTGGGCGATACCATGATTATCGCGCCGCCACTGGTCATCTCCAACAGCGAAATTGATGAGCTGGTCAGCAAAGCCGCCAAATGTCTTGATCTGACGCTGGCCGACATCAAGGCCCGCGATCTTTACAAATAATTATGTCCTGCGGGAGAGACATAGGGTCAAGGCCAAAGGCCTAAGCGCAAAGCCTCTCCCACACAGCACGCATTGCAATAGGTGCTTTCATGAGTCTTAGCAGCCCCAAGGGCGGTTTTCTGCATGGCAACGACAAGCAGGGAACCTATCCAGACAGTTATTACGCCGCCACAGCCAACCCGCACGATCCTCTGCCCTCTCTGAAGGGAGAGCAACAATGTGATGTCTGCGTGATTGGTGGAGGCTATGCCGGGCTTTCATCAGCCCTGCATCTTGCCCAACAGGGGCACAAAGTCATTCTGCTGGAAGCCCATCGGGTTGGCTGGGGGGCTTCGGGGCGCAATGGTGGTCAGGTCTGCACCGGCCAGCGCCTGGAGCAAGATACGCTTGAGAAAATGGTCGGAACCGCCGATGCCCGTCTTTTGTGGGATATCGCGGTGGATGGCATCCAGATGGTCAAGGATCTGATTGCGGATCACGACATTGCCTGCGACCTCAAGCCCGGCACGCTGCACGCCGACCACAAGCCCCATTATGCCGAAGACTCCAAAGCCTATGTCGACAAGCTCAATTGCGAATATGGCTATGAGCATATTCGCTATGTCAACAAGGCTGAGGTGGAGGAGATGGTTGGCTCGACCGCCTATTATGGGGGTATGGTGGATATGTTTGCCGCCCATCTGCATCCGCTCAACTATGCCTTAGGTCTTGGAACTGCTGCGCGTAAGGCAGGCGCGATCCTTTTCGAGAATAGCGAAGTGCAGTCTATTGAAAAGGGAGACACCGTCACGATCAAATGCACCCAAGGCCACGTCAAGGCCAAGCATCTGATCATCGCCTGCAATGGCTATATCGAAAGTCTGGTCCCGAAGGTCGCCGCTCGCGTGATGCCAATGAACAATTATATCATCGCCACCGAACCGCTCGATGAGGGACTGGCGCGGGAGCTGATCCGGGATGATCTCGGCGTGGCAGACAGCAAGTTCGTCATCAATTATTATCGTCTATCCGCAGACAAGCGCATGCTGTTTGGGGGAGGAGAAACCTATAGCTTCAAGTTCCCCGAGGATATCAAGTCCTTCGTGCGTCAACCGATGCTGGAAATCTATCCGCAATTGAAGGATGCGCGGATCGATTATGGCTGGGGTGGTACGCTGGGGATCACGGTCAACCGCATGCCCTACTTTGCCAAGCTCGACAAGAATATCATCAATGCCAGCGGCTTCTCCGGTCATGGCGTGGCGATCGCCACCATTGCCGGAAAGCTGGTGGCCGACCTGATTGACGGACAGGCAAGCCGGTTTGACGCCATGGAACATGTACCGACCTACCCCTTCCCCGGCGGACGGCACTTGCGCCATGCCCTTCTGGTCATGGCGATGCTCTATTACAAGATGCGCGACAGGATCGGCACGCCAGCACGACCATAAACCATCTTGAGATTTGCTTTGTAAAAAAGGGGCCTTGTGGCCCCTTTATCGTCTGGAATTGATCGTCCCGATCAGGGGCGCGAGACCGCCTTGATCTCAAGAAAATCATCCATGCCGAAATGGCCGCCTTCACGGCCCAATCCGCTCATCTTGTAACCACCAAAGGGGCTGCCCCAATTGATGTCGGAGCCATTGAGGCGCACCATGCCGGCCCTCAAGGCCTTGGCGACGCGCATACCGCGCGCTTCGTCTCCCGTTTCGATGAAAGCAGCCAGACCATAGGGCGTATCGTTGGCCATGGCGATGGCTTCCTCTTCGCCCTCGAACGGGATCATGGTTAGCACTGGACCGAAAATCTCTTCCCGCGCGATGGTCATCTCGTTGGTCGCGTTACCAAAAACGGTTGGTTTGCAGAAATAACCCACATTGCGCCCTTCCGGTTTACCCGTGCCGCCCGCCAGCAGGGTGGCGCCTTCATCAATGCCTTTCTGTATGAGAGCCTGCACCTTGTCATATTGCATCTGGCTCACCAGCGGTCCGATATGAGCGCCATCCTCGGAGGGATCGCCGACCTCAGTTGCTTCTGCAGCGGCCTTGGCGATCTGCATTGCCGCATCATAGA
The DNA here is from genome assembly GCF_963662805.1 of uncultured Cohaesibacter sp. NCBI lineage: Bacteria > Pseudomonadati > Pseudomonadota > Alphaproteobacteria > Hyphomicrobiales > Cohaesibacteraceae > Cohaesibacter > uncultured Cohaesibacter sp. Next base: position 17,521 of record NZ_OY759854.1, on the reverse strand, counting down.
CGCTTTTCTCAACCAGCATGCGAGTTGGCGCGTTGCAGGACTGGCCGGTATTGTTGAACACGGCGCGCGCGCCTCGGGTGACCGAGCTTTGCAGGTCTGGCGTATCGGCAAACACCACATTCGGGCTTTTGCCACCCAACTCCAGAGCCACGCGTTTGACGGTATCCGCAGCATCCTTTGTCACGGCCACCCCACCACGTGTCGAGCCGGTAAAGGACATCATCTGCACATCCTTGTGGCGCGAGAGAGCCGAGCCGACCACCGGCCCTTCACCATTCACAAGGTTGAACACGCCTTTTGGCACGCCCGCCTCATGCAGGATTTCCGCATAGAGCATCGCCGAAAGCGGCGTCAATTCGGATGGTTTGAGCACCATAGTGCAGCCAGCGGCCAGCGCCGGAGCGATTTTCAGCACCATCTGGTTCATCGGCCAGTTCCACGGCGTGATCAGGCCGCACACCCCGATGGGTTCGCGCAGAATGATATCGCCACAACAGGTGCTTTCAAATTCATACTCTTTCAGCGCATCAATAAAGCCTTGCAGATGCCCGACCCCGACACCTGCCTGTGCCGCATGGGAAAGCTTGCAAGGCGCTCCCATCTCGGCGGTGATGGCGTCGGCCATTTCATCGTAACGCGTTTTATAGACCGCCAGAATGCTTTCCAGCAGGTCAATGCGCTCGACCTTGGTTGTTTTTGAAAAGCCTGGAAAAGCGGCGTTTGCAGCCATCACAGCCGCATCGGCATCGGCTTCGCTTCCCATGGAAATAACCGCGATCACCTCCTCGGTTGCCGGATTGATGACATCCAGATCCGTGGCAGAGATCGGGGCTACCCATTCCCCGCCGATAAAGAATTTGCGTTTGTCCAACATGATTGCTGCGCCCCTCTGCGCTTATCTTATATTATCCGGCGTTTGCCGCCTTTTTGTTGATCCATTCGGCTTCTCGCGCTTTGAGAAATTCCACGATCCCCGCACCGATGGCCACTCTGTCGATTGGTTGTGCGAGTGACGTTGCTGCCTTGTCTGCGATGGACGCCCCCAGAACATCGTCCCGCTTTTCCTCGATCAGATCGGCAACGAAGTCGGCGCTGAATTCGGGATGTCCCTGAAAGGAAAGCACCTGATCGCCATAGACGAGCGCGGCAGCCGGGCAGAAATCATTCGACGCGATCACCTCCGCTTGTGGCGGGACTTCAACCACCTGATCCTGATGGAAGGCAAGAATAGAGAAGGCATCCTGTCCGGCAAGATCCGTCGCGGCCAGCCAATCGGGTTTGGTCGTGCTCCATTGATAGGCCTGATGACCTACGCCCCAGCCTTTTTCAGATTTGATTACCTTGCCACCGAGCGCCTCAGCCAATATCTGATGCCCAAAGCAAATACCGACCATTGGCACCCCTGCTGCATAGGCCTTGACGATAAAGGCCTTGAGCGCATGAATCCATGGATAGTCTTCATAGGCACCAAATTTGGATCCGGTGATCAGCCAGGCATTGCAGGTGTCGGGACTTGGCGGCAACGCGCCTTCAAGAGCCACATAATACTCAAATTTCCAGTGCTCAGGCGCGGTCGCGCCGACCATCTGGGCAAACATCTCGGCATAGGACGGGAATTTTCCTGCCAGAGCCTCGGGTGGTCGCCCGGTTTCCAAAATGCCGAGCGTGAATGGTTCAGTCATGGGTGCTATCCAGAGCTCTGGCCTCAGAGCTACCTTGAAATTAAATTGTGATCACAAAATACTGTGTCAGCGGTCTCACGTCAATCGTCATGAGGCACTCTTTCTCCTCGGTTTCAGGGGCTAAAAAGCCTTAAAATCCATCAAGTATCGGCCACTTTCCTGCGTTTTTCGGGCAAAAACAGGAAGGATTGATCATTGTTTGATAGAATTTGTGATCAGAAACAATCGCATGAAGCCTCTTGCTGCAAGATCCATTCCTGTTTCCGTCCTCTGGCATGACTCCCATGAGAGTCAGATTCCGCGTATTGTCTCTCGATAAAGAATATTCTCAAAATTTAGAATTGATTGCCGCCTTTCAAGATGGCATACACAAGCATAGGCGTGATTTGTTCGCTCCGAGTCATCGTCGCTTGGCCCGGTCATAAAATGAGGTTGTTTCATGGACATAGGGCAAGGCATCTCGATCGAGGAAGTTGGTCAGAGGCTTAAGGCATTTCGGGTTGGCGCTGGGCTCTCACCCGAGGAAGTCGCTCAAAAGACAGGCATTTCACGCGCAGCCATCTATCGTTACGAATTGGGGCAGCCGATCCGCGTCGATACGCTGGGCAAGATCGCGACCCTGTTGGGGATTTCGCTTCCCACGCTGCTTGGCGTCGGGGTTGAATATATCGCCTCGGCTGTCAGCTTCTTTGAACGCATGCGCCAGATCGAAGAAAAGGTCGACCAGATTCTAGTTCTTTTCGGGCCGGTTTCCTATCTGCTCACCACTGACGCTTATGATGCCATTCTCCCTGATGTTCTCAAGGAAAGCATCCCGCTTGACGTTGAAGACCGAGCCAAAGCACTGCAGGATATTGAAGCCCTTCTGGATATCCTGCATGCGCGCAAGGTCTGCTACCATAATCGGATGCCGAGCATCATCAGCCTTGTGTCTGCGGCGGAGCTGGAACAGTTTTTCCGTAACGGCTTTATTGGAGCTTATGATCCGCCCGAGGCTGACATGAAGCTGCGCCGTGAGGTTGCCCGCACGGAAATCGAGAATATTGTCAAGATGTTGCGCGAACCACCAATCGGAACACAGATTGGTCTCGTGGTGGATTCCATGCCAAGTGCCAGCTTCCAGATTTTTAAACAGGCCGACCGGTCGCAGGTCGCCGTCAGTCCTTTCCGGTTGGGGGCCTTTGCCAATATCCGTCTTGGCGTCGCGACCATTTCGGCCGCTCCGGAAGCCACGTCCCTCTATGGTGCCATGACAGACAAACTCTGGCGACGGAGCCTCAAAGGGGATCAGGCGGCGGACTTTATCGAAAAGACCATCTTGCGCGCCTGATTTGCGCTATCGACGCGGACGCTCTCTCCTCCTCTTCCCCATGGTTGCGCAGCAAGCCCTCCCTTGCGAACAAGCCCACGTTCATTTTTCTCCAATGCACGAATTACGATACTCCGCAGCTCTTGCCTAATTTTGAGGCAATTGCCATCAAATTGTTCCATATTCGAGATATGCTATAATAAATTCTCAAAATTGAGAAATTTCTTGACCAATCGTGATTTACGGGTTTAATCTCTTTTTTTAAGCAACAGCGAAACTAGGAACAGGCGATGAATCTTCCCTTTTTGCGCTTTGGCCACTCCGCCGACTTTTCGGCATCTGCCAAGCAGACATTGCGGGTTTTAGACATCCGGTTTTTCAAGCATCACGCCACTGCCCAGAGCGCCATGTCGGTGGCTCGCCTTTTCCATGTTATCCCTTCGACATTGCTTGCAGATGGTGTTGTCAGACATCGCGCGCCCCAAGACGCGATTTGGCGAAAGCGCCGCTTTCTAGACCATCGCCGACGCTTGGCTTTCAGCTTCAGATAGGGTTTCGGTCCCAACCGTTGCCAAAAATCTCCCAGCAACCGCCTTCTTCATTCCAAATGCCTTTGGAGTGAAGGGAGAGTCTTTTCTTTTTTCCGAAGCAGTTCCATGACCGATATGACCCTGAATCCCATTTTCGAGACCATCTGTAGAGTCAAAAGCAACGAGCCGATCAATCGCGAATACAGGCTCATCGTGCTGGATGCACCGTCTCATATTCTCAAATGCGAGCCGGGACAGTTCTTCCATCTCTTGTGTCCGACTAAAGGGGATTTGCGGCCCTATCTGCGGCGCCCCATGAGCATCTACGGCTTCTATCCCGAAGCGGGCGAGCTGCATTTTCTCTACAAGATTGCGGGCGAAGGCACGGCAGCTCTCTCTGCCCTTGAGGCTGGCGAAAACCTTAATGTGGTCGGCCCACTTGGGCATGGGTTCGACATCCAGGACGACTGGCAAAAGCTGATGGTCGTGGCTCGCGGTGTTGGTCTGGCGACTTTGGCCCCGTTGGCGCAAAAAGCCCAGCAGATGGGGCGCAAACTCACTGCCATATGCAGTGCGCGTTCTCCTGATGTGCTTATGTCCATCGATCATTTCAAGGCGCTCGGGGCAGAGGTCATCACGGTCACGGATTCTGAAGGGACATCCGGCGTTGAGGCGCTTGAGCAGTTGATCGAAGCGCATATCCAGGCGGAGGGCGTGGACGCCTTTTATACCTGCGGTTCCAACCGGCTTCTGACGATGCTGCAAACCATTGGCGCTCGTCATGGCATTCCCGGCCAGATCGCTCTTGAGCAACAGATGGCTTGCGGCGTGGGCATGTGTCAGTGCTGCGTTCGGTCCTTCCGGCGCAAGGATAAAATCATTCATGAGCGGGTCTGCAAGGAAGGCCCCGTATTCAATCTTCAGGAGGCAATGGGATGCTAGATCTTTCAGTCAATATCGGGGCAATGCGTTTGAAAAACCCGATCATGCCTGCCTCGGGCACCTTCTCGGAAGACTGTGCAAAGCTGTTTGATATCGATGCGCTGGGCGCACATGTGACCAAGACGATCACCCGTGACATCAGAGGCGGCAACCCGACCCCGCGTGTTTGTGAAGTGCGCGGCTCAATGCTGAATTCGATCGGCATACCCAGCAAGGGTGTCGACTATTTCAAGACCAATGTCATCCCCTTTTATGATCAATATCAGACCCCGCTGGTGGTAAGCATTTCGGCTGGTAGTGCAGATGAGTTCGCGCAGATCTGCGAAGAGGTGAGCGTGCCCGGCGTGGCAGCCATCGAGGTGAATATTTCTTGCCCGAATATCGAAGCAGACGGCAAGGCCTTCGCCATGCGCCCCTCTACCACCGAAGCGGTCATGCGCAAGCTGCGGGCAGCAACAGATCTGCCACTCTGGGCAAAGCTGACGCCCAACACGGGCGAAACAACCGAAGTGGCCCAAGCGGCAGAGAGCGCCGGAGCGGATGCTCTCGTGGTGGCCAATACCATGCTGTCCATGGCCATTGACATCCACACACGCAAGCCCAAGCTGGGCAATCTGATGGGTGGCCTTTCCGGCCCGGCCCTCAAACCGATTGCCCTGCGCATGGTCTATCAATGCGCCAAAGCGGTCTCCATTCCTGTGATCGGCTGCGGCGGCATCGCTACGGTTGAGGATGTTGTCGAATATCTGATTGCCGGAGCAAGTGCCGTACAGGTTGGCACGGCAACCTTTATCAGCCCGACGGTCATGGTGCGGCTTATCAGCGAACTGGAAGCATTTCTTCGCACAGAGGGGCTTTCAAGCGTCTCCGAGCTCACTGGCTCCATTCGGGATGAAGAAGCCAGCGACGGCGTGTTCTTTGCGGAGGCAGCAGAATGACCATGGTTTCTATGACACAGAGCCCTGCCCTCACAGCGGCAGACTATGAAGCAATGGCGGCTCAGCTCTTTGACGAAATCGCCGCTTTTTCTGCAGACACGCAAGGCATCAGCCGCCCTGCCTTCTCCGATCTGGAAACAAAGACCCTCGCCTATCTGGAACAGTTCGGCCTGAGCCACGGGCTGACTGTCACCTATGATGCGGGCCAGAACGCGGTCTTCTCCCTTCCCTGCGATGCGGAGGCTGATGCGTTTGTACTGGTCGGCTCTCATGTGGATACGGTGCCGCAAGGTGGCAATTTCGATGGTCTGGCCGGTGTCATTGCCGGTTTGATGTGCCTTGTACGCGCCCAGAGCGAGGGAACCTCTTTTGCACGACCGGTTAAGGTTCTGGCCATGCGAGCCGAGGAAAGCGCCTGGTTCGGGCCATGCTACATTGCCTCCAAGGCCCTGTTGGGCCGGTTGAGCGAGGCTGAGCTGCGCACACGCCACAAGGGCGATAATCAGACGCTGGATGCGCATATGGAAAGCATCGGCATCGATATGGCACCCGTGCGCGATGGCACGCCGCTTATGGACGCCAACTCGGTTCTTGCCTATATCGAACTGCATATCGAGCAAGGCCCGCTGCTGGTCCAGAAAGACCTCCCAGCCGCTGTGGTTTCGGGCATTCGGGGCAACTTCCGTTACAAGACCATTCGCTGCGTTGGCGAAGCGGGGCATTCCGGTGCTGTTCCGCGCGCTTTCCGCCGCGATCCGGTTCTGGCGATGGCAGATCTCTTGACCCGCCTAGATGAAAGCTGGCTGACGGTCGTCCAGCTGGGCGATGACCTTGTTTTGACCAGCGGCATGATTTCAACGGACGTGGAACGCCACGCCCTCTCGCGCATTCCCGATCAAGTGGATTTCAGCCTTGATGTGCGCAGCCAGAACGCCACGGTGCTCGATGGCATGCATGATCTATTGGCACAGGATATCCGCACCATCGAGCGAGAGCGAAAGGTGCGCTTCGAGCTTGGTGAAAAACTGAGCACCGCCCCTGCCCTGTGCGACGCTGCCATTGTCGAGGCCATGTCTGGCGCCATGCAGCAGGTGGGGCTAGAGCCTTTTATCATGCCTTCCGGCGGTGGCCATGATGCGGCTGTCTTTGCCAATGCGGGCGTGCCGACAGGCATGGTTTTCGTGCGCAACAGGAATGGCTCTCACAATCCGGCAGAAGCGATGGACGTTTCCGACTTCATGATCGCCTCGGAGATCATCTACGCCTATCTGATGGATGCGCAAGGATGAGGAAGAGCAAGAGACAACATCTCTGACTGTGCCTCTCGCCACCAATAACGGGCAGGCACATAGACCCAACAAACCAGATAAAGACCCTAATGAAAGGCAATCACATGTTCAAAAAATTCCACGACATCCTCATTAATGGCAGCAAGGGCGTCAGCGCCTACAAGAAATGCGCCAGCGTCGCACGGGAAAGCGCACTGGAAAATCCGGACTTTGCTGCTCCCTATTTCCTCATCAGCATCATAACGCAGGATTTCGCCGACAATTATGACCGCGAACCCCTCAGCAGCAGCGTCGCAAAGGACCAGATCGACCGCATCGAACGCTACACCAAACTGCTTGACGAAGCCTTTTCCACTGGTACGGCGCAGGATCAGGTTGCAGTGCTGAACTCGATTTCTCAGGAAATTGTCAAAGAGATTTCTTCGGCCTCTTAAGGCCGATTGCTCTTTGGCTTTGGCATTGCGCTTATGGGCGATCCAGCCTTGAAGATCGCGTCAGCAAAGGGCTACCAGGCCCTTCGCTCAAACGGATACTTAACAGCAAGGAGGCGCGCAGCTTGTTGCGACGCGCCTAGCAGCCCAGATGCTCGGCAACCAGATCGGCCACAAAGCCGAAGGGCTTAATCACTTGTGTGCTCTCAGGCTTGATGCTCGGGGATTGTAAACCATGCGGCACCTCATGGATCAGCAGGGGTACACGTTCACGCGTGTGGTCGTTGCCGTGCCATGTGGGATCATTGCCATGGTCTGCCGTGAATAACAGAAGATCTCCCGCCTTCAGCCTGGCAAGAATCTCGGGCACACGCCGGTCAAACCGCTCGAGCGCCTTGGCATAGCCGCAAATGTCGCGGCGGTGTCCATAATGGCTGTCAAACTCGACGAAATTGGCAAAGACCAGATCGCCGCCTGTGGCCGTATCACAGGCGTCCAGCAGCTGGTCAACCAGCCCCATATCATCCGCTTTCGGGCCAACAACCGAAATACCCCGCATGGCAAAGATGTCGGCAATCTTGCCGACGCTGCGCACATCGCCCCCTTTGGCGATTACTCGATCACAGATGGTTGGCTCTGCCGGTTTGATGGCCAGATCCTTGCGGTTCTTGGTGCGCTCAAAGCCGGTTTCCACTGTGCCGACAAAGGGTCTGGCAATCACACGTCCAACACCGAGCGGATGGAAAATATCCGCCGCAATTTTGCAAATCTCATACAGTCTTTCCAGCCCGAAGCTCTCTTCGTGCGCTGCGATCTGAAACACACTGTCAGCCGAGGTGTAGGTGATCGGATAGCCGGTTCTCAGATGTTCCTCGGCAAAGCGATCAATCATCTCTGTGCCTGAGCCATGAATATTGGCAAGGGTGCCTTCAAGACCGGCACGAGCCATGAATTCCTGCATCAGATCTTCCGGAAAGGCCGGATCGGTATCGGGAAAATAGGTCCAGTCTTTAGCTAGGGGCAGCCCGGCCAGTTCCCAATGTCCGGTCTGGGTGTCCTTGCCCTTGGAAACCTCTTGCAGAACGGCCCAGTCGGCCTCTTGTGGCGCGTCATCGATGCCCGGTGCACGAGAGCCCGAAGCGAGATTGATGCAGCTTCCAAGGCCCATGTGGGCCAAATTGGGCAGATGCAACGGCCCATGCCGACCATCTTCGCATTCTCCCCTGCTACAAGCCTCAGCAATATGCAGAAGCGTGTTGGCGCCCTCATCACCAAAAGCTGCGGCATCAGGTGCGCCGCCACATCCGACAGAATCGAGGACGCAGAGAAACACCCTGCGCTCAAGGAGAGATGCTGTATTGGTCATAAGAACCGGTCCTCAACGCGTCTGCGTGCGAAATCAAGAATGGCAAACAGAGCCCATCCAACGAAGGACAGCAGAATCACCATGCCCATGACCGTCGCCGTATCGGCATTTTCCTGACCTGTTGCCAGAACGAAGCCCATGCCCTTGTTGGCCCCCATTAGCTCACCGATAACCGCAGCAGTCATGGCCAGAGTGGTCGCCACGGTGGCCCCGGCAAACAGAGTTGGAATGGCGGCGGGCAATTCGATATGCCAAAAGCGCTGCCATGGCGAAAGGCGCAGGACATGCGAAAGGTCCGCATAGGATTTGTTCATGTAACGGATGCCGGAAAGCATCGCGGTCATGACGGGGAAGAAGGTAACCACCGCAACGAGAGCAACCTTGGGTGCAGCCCCCAGACCAAGCCACAACAGCAGAAGCGGCGCGATTGCGATTTTCGGGATGGTCTGCAGAAGCAGAATAAGCGGCGTCAGCACGCGCTCAATCAGAGGGAAGCGCGCAAAGGCGAGCGCCGCTGCAATACCCACCACGGCCCCGAGGACAAATCCTCCAAAGACTTCGGAGAGCGTCACATAAATATGCCATGCCAGATCACCCCTCTGAAAGAGGAAGATGAGGCGTTCGGCAACGTCGATCGGCCCCGGAAGCAGATAGTGTGGCACATCGAAAATCGGAACCGCCGCGCCCCAAAGCGCGGTGATTCCTACGAGGCCAATGATGGCTTTTAAAAACATGGTCGATTACTTGATATCGGAAGGATCGACAACGAAGTCAGCCGCCTTTACGCCGCCTGAGATAACATCATATTCAGAGAGAATGTCGATGTTATTCTGCCATGCGTCCAAGTCAGCTGCGCCAAGGCCTTTTTCCTTGGTCAGATCGCTCTGCCATACGGAAGCAACAAAGGTGTTTTCAAAGGCAGTGGACAGCATTGCGGTCTGCTCAACCCAGGTCGGGGTATATTTGTCCATGGAGATCTTCAGAGCGTCATCGATATGACCATCGATCACCCACTGGTAAGAAGCGCTAACTGCATTGGTCATGCGTTTGACGAGATCAGGATTGTCCGCAAGTTTCTCTGCGCTGGTTACCAGCACGTTGCCGAAGGATGGCAGGAAGTCGTTGGACAGGATCATGGTAACGTCGAAACCATTGGCTTCCAGTGCATATTTACGCAGCTCGGAGAAGATGATGGCGTCTACATCGTCAGACTGCAGCGTCTGTACGATCGCACCGGAGGAAACCACTTCAACCTTGACGTCGTCAACGGTGAGACCAGCCTTTGCCAGACCAACTTGCAGCTGAAGATAGTTCGGGCTGCCCAAAGAGGTCACTGCAACGGTTTTGCCCTTGAGATCTGCATAGGTCTTGATGCCGCTTTCGCTCTTGGCAAGCAGAGCGCCAATGCCGCGCTGGTAGGTGGTGTGAACGACCTTGATCGGCAGGCCGTTGGAGGCAGCAGCAACAACAGCGTCACCATTGGGGAAGCCGAAATCCACGTTGCCAGCAGCAATGTTGGTCAGAATGTCGGAAGCGCCGCCATAGAGAAATTCAACTTCGATATCCTGATCGGCAAAGAAGCCATTTTCAACGCCAGCATAAAGCGGAGCGTAAAAAGGAACGACGTTGCCGTCGATCTGCAGAACGACTTTATCAGCTGCCGAAGCGCCTGATGTGAAAACGGATGCAGCAACAAGCGCAAGCGATGCTGCAAGGCCTTTGAGGGTGAAAGACATGATGGTTTCCCTTTTCGGTTTAGTGATTGTCTTGAGATCTGGCCAACGCGGTACCAGCAATATCGAGAAGTTTGCGTTGTGTAGGCTCATAGTCGACGAGCCAGTCATTCGTTGCCCGGTTACCATGGACTCCCAGAAGGCAGGCAGCCTTCAACCCCAGGCTCGGCGCAACAGACAGCACGGTCTGGCATTCCATATCCACGCCAACAGCGCCGCGTTCTTGCAGGTCTTTAAGATAGCTGATTTTAGGGGCCGTGCCGCTTGATGGCTTTTGGGTCCGGTCCTGACCGTAATAGTAGCTATCTGTGCTGCCTACCATGCCGGAGACGATCCGTGTATCGTCGCCAAGATTGGTACGCAGCAGAGCCTGGTACAAGTCGCGATCAGCATATGCCGTGGCATTCTCATCGCCGGAATAAAGCTTGGCGAGAGAGGAATAGCCTGTCGCCTTTTCCACGCACAGAAAAGCACCTGTAGGAATTTCTGCAACAAGCGAGGACATCCCCCCCGTACGCACCACACGCTTGGCGCCCAACAGGGACAATTCCATCAGGGCGATCTCCGTTGAGGAGCCGCCGATGCCGGTGGAGCAGATGGTCAGCGGATGGCCCTTATAGGTGCCCGAGATGACCGCAAATTCACGACGCCGGCCAAAGTCGCGCACATCGTCAAGACGCGCAGCCAGAAGAGCGACCCGATCCGGATCACCTGGCAGCAGGACATCTTCGCAGATATCCCCCGGACCACATGGCAGATGCGGTGGTCGTCCATCGGTAAAAGGATGTTCAGCTGTCGGTTTTGAACTAGTGCTCATTCGGTGTGCTCCAGGAAAGAAAGCGCGCTTCGATCTCGTTCAAAATCGCATGCATCGCGAGCCCCAAAAACGCAGTCAGCAGAACGGCGCCAAAGAGCAAGGGTGTTTTGTAGGTGGCGGTGGCGAAGGTCATGAGATAACCCAGACCATCAGAGCCGGACATCCATTCGGCCAGAATTGCCCCAACGAGAGCCTGAATTGCGCCAATCTTGACCCCAACGAAAATGCCTGGCAGAGCGGCTGGCAAATCGATCCGCAAAAAGCGCTGAAAGCGTGACAGATTCATCAACTGAGCTAGGTCGTGCAAGCGACTGTCTATCGAGCGGAACCCCGCAAGGGCTCCAGCAAAGACAGGGAAGAAACAAGACTGAAGATGAGGACGATCTTGGCGGTAAGGCCCAGACCGAACCAGATTATAATCAGGGGGGCGAGCGCGATCTTGGGCGCGGTCTGGATCACCACCAGCGGGCCCTCAAGATAATCGCTCAAGGCTGGCGTCTTGAAAAAGGCATAGGCCAGCAACACGCCGAATACGGAACCAACCACCAGACCAATGACAATATTTTGCATCGTGAAGGCAAGATGGGGCAGCAGCTTGCCGTTCATCAGCATGGACCAGAGCAATTCAGCAACCGAAGCCGGAGACGGCAGCAGATAGGCAGGCATGCCCATCGGGCCGCTGACATACCACCATGCAGCAAGCAGAACCAGAAGCGCCGCACTATATTCCAGAACGGGTTTGATGCGCCCCTTCATGACGTCATCTCCCGCATCAAGGTGCGCAATTCGGAGACGAGATCAAGGAACTTCGGATCTCTTTTTGTCTGCTCGCCACGCGGCTGGGCAAGATCTACATCATAGGTGGCCTTGAGGCGCCCAGGACGGGGGCTCATGACCATGACGCGGCTGCCCAGATAAGCGGCTTCCTCAACCGAGTGGGTGACCAGAAGAATGGTCTTGCCGGTTTTCTGCCAGATTCGGCTCAGCTCATCATTGAGCGTTTCACGGGTAAGCAGGTCGACTGCGGAGAAGGGCTCATCCATCAGCAGGATCGGAGGATCATCGGCCAGAGCGCGGGCAATGGCGGCGCGCTGGCGCATACCGCCGGACAGTTGTTTGGGCAAGGATTTTTCAAAGCCCTTGAGGCCAACCAGCTCCACAAGCTCGGCCACCTTCTCGTTGGCCTGCTTGCGCGAAACACCGGTCGTGTCCAGCGGAAAACGGATATTCTCAGCAACAGTCTTCCAGGGCAACAAAACCGCATCCTGAAAAACAAAGCCGACAGGTCGTTTCAGATTGGCTGTTTCCAGCGTCACGCTGCCCGAAGTTGGATCTTCCAGACTGGCAATCAAGCGCAAGAGAGTCGATTTTCCGCAGCCGGACGGGCCAATGATGGAAACGAATTCGCCTGCATTGATCTGCTGGTCCAAGGGCTCCAGCGCCACAACCTGATCGTCTCCTTGCCCATATATCTTGCTGAGCTGTTCTATTTTAATCAATGCAGTTCTCCCGCGTTCTCTTTGGTGCGACGGTTTCAAGCTGGAAGGAGGCCTTGGTGAGAGATGAAGGCGTCGCTTGCCCTATGTTTTCCACGCCCCTTTCTCCATGTCAAGAATATTCTCAAATTTGAGAATATTCGCACCTTCTTCGCGATACGTGCGATATTTTGCATAACCACCTCTTGCGTGCTACCGTGCCAATCGGCTCTGCCTGAGCCGCACGATTTAGGGCATCAAGAACCTGATTTGAGGTCTCTTCAAACTGCTCCGGCTTTCAGGTAAGGCTATTGCAAAACAATCAGTAAGCTAGAAAGACGGATGCATGGCAAAGCAGTACGAAACGGCTCTTGATATTGGTGATCGGCTGAGATTGGTTTCGTGTTGGCAAGGGGGTTGACACCTGAAGAAGTCGCATCCGCTACAGGCTTGTCTCGCGCCGCCATCTATCGCTATGAGGCGGGCAACCCTATTCGGGTTGACGCGCTGGGCAAGATTGCAGACTTTTTCGACGTATCGATTGCCTCCCTCTTCGGGGTCGGTTCGGAATTCATCGGCTCTGCCAAAGAGTTTTTCGAGCGGATGCGGCAGATCGAAGCCGTTGCGGATCAGATCACCGCTCTGTTCGGCCCCGTCGCCTTTCTTCTCACGACAGAAAATTTCGACTCGCTGCTCAAGCAGCTGCTGCATGAAAGCGTCCCTGAGGCAGCTCCGAATCAACACAGCCTTGATGACGAGATTGCCCAGATTCTGGAAATCCTCTACCAGCGCAAAGAGGCCTATCTTTATCGCCGACCCAGCATTGTGAGCCTTGTCTCCGCTCTGGAGTTGGAGCAAATGCTGGTTACAGGCCTTGTTGGCAAATATGGCCTACCTGACGATGTGGTGGCCCAGCGCAGAGAAGCGGCGATGATCGAAGCAGAGAATGTCTTGCGCATGATGGTTGACCAGCCCATGGGCGTGCAAATCGGACTGGTGGAAGATTCCCTGCACGGGTGCCAGTTTCCAGATTCTGAAGAATGGTCCCAGCTCCGTGGTCGCCATGAGCCCGTTCCGTCTGGGCCTTTATGCCAATATCAGAGTGGGCGTTGGTACCATTACTTCAGCTCATGAATCCGTGGAAATGCATCAGAAGGTAACGTCTGACTTGTGGCACAACAGCAAGAAAAGCGAAGATGCCATTCAACGGGTCAAAGACATCATCAAGCAGCATACGCGCTAAGGCAGCCAAAGCCCCAGCACTAGCCCCTCCCCAGAATTCCGACCTTTGTCACTCTTCCTCAAAGCTGCTTAGGCGGCTTTCGAGGTGATGGGCATCCAGCATGGCGGCGCGGGCCTGTAGCAGGTGATATTTCATATAGCCCGCGGCCGTGTCTCCATCCTTGGTATCGATGGCATCGCGAATGCGAGAATGCTCTTCGATAATACGCAGGCGGCGGGTCGGTGCAGCCTCTCTTGCCAGCTCCAGACCGATATTCATGGTTTCCATTACTGGAGCGCGCAGATCTGTGAGCAGATCGACAAAGAAATCATTATGCGCAGCTCGTGCAATGGCGTCGTGGAAGGCCATGTCTTCCTTCTGACCCAACTCCCCCTTGGCAATTGCCTTATCAAGAGCCTCGACGCTTTCTGCTATTTCCTCCACTTCGGCCCGTGTGCGCCGGGTCGCAGCCAGCCGCACCGCCTCCACTTCCAAAACAATCCGCGGCTCAAAGGACCGAATAAAGCGCGACAGATCGAACGCATTGGCAAAGTCTGTCAGCCGCTTGGAGGGATTGGTCGCCACAAAAGAACCAATGCCTCGCTTTGAATAGATGAGCCCGTCGGTGCCCAGCCGCGAAAGCGCCTCACGCACGATGGGGCGGGAGACATGGAAGGTCGAAGAGAGCTCCGCTTCGGAAGGCAACTTGTCTCCCGACGAATATTCCCCGGCAGTGATCTGCGAGAGAATATGAGCATAGATCGTGTCGGACAGTTTCTGTTTGCGCGCAGGCATTACCGGTATTTTTGCCATATCCAAACTTCTTCAGCTCTACTCGGTTCAATATCTCAATAACAACTGGCTCTCTTTGTAATTGGAAACAACCAGACAAGCCAGAGCGAAGGCTCCATCTTGATAAATTATTTTACAAGACCTGTCTATTTCCTCCCTCTTTAGCAGTCGACCTTCCCTTACAGCCAGACTTAGGGCTCTTCAATCCAGCAGCGTTGTGGGCGGCGTCTCCGCCCGCTTTCCCCACGCTGACGGGTCGGAAGCGGCTTGTTAGTCACTTTCCAAGAGCGCTTATAGCAATCTACTTAATACCAATGAAGAGCAGAATTTTGCGCCTCTTTTTGGTTTCATCAGCGGCGGAGCATTCATCCACAGGCCTGCTTTTCTTGCGCTGATATTGGTGCCATCGCCAAATCCTTTGCAGTTACCGTCAGTTGTCTTTGACTTCTATCGCACCAAACTGTCCAAAAAATCGCAAGACTCCTTTCATGTAAAATATAATTACAAGTTACCTGTAAATTTTATTGACAACAAGCAAAGCCAAATCTACGCTTCCTGCACCGTTAAGCGTTGCCATCCACTGCACGCGAACCTGTGGTGGATCCATAGCTTTTCAATAAGGGAAGACCAATGGAAGCTCACGAATCTGCGCCTTTGAAGGAATTTGAAAAGACTGGGTCGACACGCATTGTGACGCTCGGCAATGCATTTCTGGATACGATCCTCTATTTGCCGGAAATCCCTGACAAGCCAACCAAGATGCGCGTCATGGATGTAAAGATGACAGGAGGCGGCATCGCAGCGACAGCCGCTTGTGCAGCTTCCAAGCTGGGCGCGGAAGTATCCTATTGGGGACGGCTGGGCGTGGATGAAGTCGGCGACCGGATCGTCGAACGCTTATCCCAGTGCGGCGTCAAGACCCATGGTGTGGCTCGTGTCAAAGGCGGACGCAGCCCGATGGGCACCATATTGGTCGATCAGGGAGGCGAACGCACCGCCCTTGGTTTCATTGGCCGCAATCTGGGTGATGAGGCAGACTGGCTGCCGCTTGAGGATGTCTCCGGATTGTCCGGCGTCCTAGCCGACTATAGCTGGTGGCAAGGGGCGGCGGCCCTTTTTGAAGCGGCCAACCGGCAAGGAATCGTATCTGTGCTGGACGCCGATGTGGGCGACATGAATGCCGTGCATAATTTGCTGGCCTTGCCCGAGCATCTGGTCTTTTCCGCTGCGTGCCTGAGACGCCTGACCGACCATAGCGACCTGTCCGACGCCTTGAGGAAGGCGGACGGCATGTGCCGGGGCGTTGTCTCTGTAACCGATGGAGAGCGGGGCTTCTTCTGGTGTGAAGATGGGCAGATCCACCATGTGCCCGCCTTCAAGGTGGACCCGATAGACACCAACGGGGCTGGCGACATTTTCCATGGCGCCTTCACCCTCGGACTTTCCGAGAAAATGACAATTGAGGAGGCCGCGCGCTTTGCAAGCGCCGCTGCAGCGCTCAAATGCGCTTGTGGCAGCGGCTGGGAGAGCATTCCCGACCGACAGCAGGTCGAGACTTTGATAAATGGAGGAAACGCATGAACATTACCCCTGGTAAATATTGGAGGATGCGCCGTCTGGCCGACGATAATGGCCGCTTCAAGATGCTGGCCATGGACCAGACCGGTCCGATCGTCAATCCGATCAAGGAAATCAGGAAGACAGACAAGGCGCCGTTTAAGGATGTCGCTGCTGTCAAGTCGATGCTTGGCCGCTATCTGGCCCCCAAGGCTTCGGCGGTGCTGGTAGATCCTCCACTGGGTTACGCCCCGACGATTGCCCAGATACCAGCCCACCGAGGCCTTTTGATCGGTACTGAATGGGCAACATGGGAAACCACCGAAACCGGCCGCAAATCATCCAGCGTTCCCGGCTGGGGACCAGATGTTATCCGCACCATTGGCGGCGATGGCGTCAAGGTCAATCTGTGGTATCGCCCCGATGCCGATGAAGGGGTCAAGCTGCACCAGCTCAATTATCTCAACGGCATCAAAAAAGCCTGCCGTGAAAATGACATCCCCTTCATTCTGGAATATCTGGTCTATCCCTTCCCGTCCGAAACACAGGAAGAATTTCTGGCCCGTCGTCTGGAGTTGGTCAGGGGCTCACTGGCAGACAAGGACATTATGGGACCCTGATGGTGTGGATGTGTTCAAGCTTGAACCGCCGACCGAAACCACCAATGTGCCAGACCCGGACGGTCCGCAAGCGGCGACCATTCAGGCCCGTTTCGATGATATGGCCAAAGATCTCGGTCGCCCATGGGTACTGCTCAGCGCAGGCTCGACGCCTGAAGACTTTGTCCCGCCTGCTGACCTATGCCTACAGGGCCGGCGCCAGCGGCTATCTCGCAGGACGGGCCATCTGGCTTCAGCCTTTCTCCAATTTCCCCGACATCGCCACGATGGAAAAGGAATTGTCAGAAACCGCCCCTGCCCTGATGGATCAGCTCAACGCCATGACCCGATGACATGGCAACCCCATGGACAGAGGCCGCACCATGGCATGGCTCAGTGGAAATGGCCCCCGACAGGGGAAAGCTTTGCGCCTCTGACTACTCCAAGAAGCTGGCTGCCGGTTTCTAAGATGGATTTGGAGTGAATAGAATGAATTATCTGGACTTTGGCGGCGTCTTCTCTCGCATGGATCTGCTCATATCGGGCGCAATCCTGACAATGCAGATCTCGCTCGTCGCAATGCTCTTTGCACTGGTCGTGGCCACGCTGGTCGCTGTCATGCAACCTTAGTTCCTTTCGCGTGGTGCGTTTCATCGCGGTGGCCTATATCGAGGCCATTCGGAATACGCCGTTCATCGTCCAGCTTTTCGTTATCTATTTCGGCTTACCCGCCATCGGGTTAAGTCTGGAGCCCCTGCCTTCGGCGGTGTTGGCCATGACCTTCTACGGCGGGGCCTACACGTCCGAGATTATCCGTGCGGGTATCCAGTCTATCGACA